>JBHEOD010000004.1:0-41995 GCA_046261745.1 Binatia bacterium | reverse complement strand
CCCTCGGCCCGCCTGCATTCGCATCCGGTGGTCGAGCGCAACGGACTCGTGATGCTGTGGCATCACGCTGGCGGCAAGTCGCCCGACTGGGAGATCCCGGTGGTGCCGCAGTACGGCCTTGAAGGCTGGACGCCCTACGTGAAGAGGCGCTGGAAAATCCGCACGCACAACCAGGACATGGCCGAGAACTCGGTGGACCAGGCGCACTTCCGTTACGTGCACGGCACCCTGACCGTGCCCCAGAGCCAAGCCACCACCGAAGGCCCGTGCCTTCATGTCGTCTCGCAGATGAAGATGGGAACGCCGGCCGGGGAAGTCGACGGCAGCATCGAATCGAAGTCGTACGGCTTCGGGTTCGGTCAGGTCGCCTTCCGCGGCATCGTCGAAACCTCACTCGTGACGTCCGTCACGCCGATCGACGGCGAATACGTCGACGTACGCTTCTCGTTCAGCGTCAAGAGTCTCGGCGACGAACGAACCACGCGCGGCGTCGGCAAGGCACTGATCGCCGACATCGAGAAGCAGATGCGCGAGGACATCCCGATCTGGGAGAACAAGGCCTTCCTCGACCGCCCGGTGCTGTGCGACGGGGACGGCCCGATCGGCGTTTTCCGCACATGGTGCAAGCAGTTCTACAGCGAAGCTGCGTAGAGTTTCGCCCGACGCACGCCGGCGGCGGCGGGAGGCCCTCGCCGCTCGCCGCGCGTCAGATCCCGATGCTTGCGGCCCCGCTCGCTCCGCTCGCCGGCAAGCCCGCCGCGATGCGGAGTTCGTCGAAGGAGCGCTCGAGGGCAGCGACGAACTCGTCGAGGTCGGGAACCAGGTCCCAGTCGGCGAGGACGCCCCAGTGCAGCGTGCCGCAGTAGCTGAAGAGGGCCACGCCGATCCCCTGGTTCTCGAGCAGGTTCACCATCGGATAGATTTCGCGCAGGCCGGCATCGAGCATAAAAAGTTCGAGCTGGGGGCCGGGCACATTCGTCACCACGAGGTTGAACGGCCGCGAGCGCATCGACAGCCGCGCGGCGGTGGCGAGCAGTCTCCACGTGGTCATGTCGCTGACGCTCGCGAGAACCTGCGCTCCCAGCGCCTGCTTGGATTCCTTCAGGCGATGCGTGGTGATGCGGATTCGCTCGATGCGTGCGATCGCATCGGCTTCGTCCACGGGCAGGTCGGTCATCCACAGCGCGATACGATTGCCGAGGCTGCCTCGTTCGTCGAGGCTGCGCACGCTTACCGGCACGTTGGCGCGAATCCGAAGTTCGTCGGGATCGACGCCTCGCCGCAACAGGAAGCGACGCACCGCACCCGCCACCGTGGCGAGCACCACGTCGTTGACCGTTCCACCAAGCACGTTCTTGACGCTCTTGATCTCGGCCAGATCGAGACGCAGCCAATCGAAGCGCCGGTGCGGTCCGATCGGCCGGTTCCACGGCGTCTCCGACGCCGGCCTCGCGGTGGAAGTGAGCGTCTCGGCGATTCCTTCTACCCCATCGAACACGTCGCGCATGAGGCCCAGCGGATCACCCACGCGTGAGGTCAGCGAGAAGAGCGCCCCGAGAGGTTCGGCCACGCCGCGCCAGGCTTCCGACAACGCGAGCGCAGGGGCCGTGGGTGCAGGCCTCGGAACGAACTGCGGTCCGGCCTCGAAGCTGGTCGACGGGAACGGGCTGAGAAGCACGGCCAGCAGGTCCACTCCGGAGATTCCGTCGATCATGCAGTGGTGGGTCTTCTGGATGACCGCGAAGCGCCGGCCGTCCTCCAGGCCTTCGACGACCCAGAACTCCCACAACGGCTTGGCGCGGTCGATGCGCTGCGACTGGATACGCGCGGCGAGCAGCTTGAGCTGTTCGATTGTTCCGGGCCGCGGCAGGCTCGTGTGCCGCACGTGATAAGAAATATTGAAGTGCTCGTCGTCCACCCACACCGGCAGGCGCCCGAACGGGACATACGCGAGGCGCTGCCGGTAGCGCGGGATGAGGTGCAGGCGTGACTCGACGTAGGCGCGGATCCGGTCGATGTCCACACCGCCGTCCGCGTTCGCGAGCGAACCGCAATCGAACACCGAGGTCGCGGCGATGTGCATGTGCGCGCCGCCGTTCTCCAGCGCAAGAAAAGTGTTGTCGGCGGCCGACAACGGCTCGTACGCGAAACCGCCGCTCATGGTTCCCTCCCCGGATCGGCCGCGCCGGCGTCCGATTCGTCAATGCGGCCGAGCAGGCCCGTGCGCCGGCCGGCCGCAAGAACGCCGATCGCATCCACGCGCCGGATCGCACGCTGGATCTCCTGCGAAAACGCAAGGCGCCGCGCGGCCAGTTCCTCGCCTTGCCCGCCCTCGAGCAGGTTGCGATTGGCAGCCAGCCGGAGCGTGTTCTGGAAAAGTACTTTCGAGATCGACTCCGCGCGCGTGACACGACGCTGCAGCTGGTACTGCTTGCCGAGGGCCAGGCACTGCGCGACGAACCGCGTCTCGTCCACCTTCACTCCGGCGGGCAGACGCGCGAGTTGATCGCCGACCACGCGGTAGGCTTCGAGAAAAGGCCGCAGCACGCGATGCGAGTTGAACGGCTTGATCGACAGAAGCAGGGCTTCGGCTTCCTTTCCTCCCGCCCGAACCCGGTCTTCCCAGTCCGGATCGTGAACGGCCATCTCCGCGCGAAGTTCCTCGCGGAAATCCGCGCGGTCCGAGAAGAAGAACTCGAACTTCAGAAGGTCGCGAAGCGCGAGGGCCTTCGACCAGAACAGCTCGAGCCGGTCACCGGTCGCGGCTTCCATCGCGGCCGCGAGCGCCACCTCGCCAATCGATCCTGTCACAAAGAAATGGATGACGGTGTTGCGATAATAGGCGGCCGTGAGGAACTCCTCGGAGCGAATGGCGTAGACAGCCTCGGGGCCTTCGGTGAACACCGACACCACGCCGTTCTCGACGAGGTGATCGAGCACGCGCTTGACCTCATCGGGCCGGCGAAGGTCGACTTCCTCGGTGGTCGGCAGGCAGCGCCGCTCCACGTAGGCAACGAGATTGGTAAGGGCCGCGGCCGTTTCTTCGACGGTGAGCGCGCGATCGCCCACCCCGAGCAGCGCAAGCGTCACGAGCGAGGTCGGCGTGATGGGCGTGGCGCGGTTGATGCGCACGCTCAGCTCGAAGGCGAGCTTCTGGAGCGTGAGGTTTCGCTCGTCCGGATCCCCCGCGACGGCCGGCGCGGCCGCCTCGCCGTAGAACTCCCGCAGGGACACCGGCTCGCCGAAGCGGACATGAATGTCGCCGTAGCGGCGCCGCAGGCGGCGCACCACCTTCAGGAACCAGCTGAAGCTCTCGCGCTCCTTGCCCGCCCCCCTCTGCTCGGCCACGTACTCGCCGACGTCCTGGATCTGGTCGTACGCGATCGAGACGGGCAGCAGCACCACGTCCTCGCTCTTGCCGCGCTGCCACGCGTCGACCACGTAGGCGAGCATTCCGAAGCGCGGCGGAAGGAGCTTGCCGGAGCGCGACCGTCCGCCCTCGAGGTACCATTCGAGCGTGAAGCGCTTCTCGATCAGGTAGTCGACGTAGTGATGGAGGACGAACTTGTAGATCGCGTTGTCCTTGAACGTGCGACGGATGAAAAACACTCCTGCCCGGCGCATCAGCGGCCCGATCGGGAAGAAGTTCATGTTGATGCCGCCCGCGGTGTGGTTGGGCGGATGGCCGTTCTCGTGCAGCACG
The DNA here is from genome assembly GCA_046261745.1 of Binatia bacterium. Classification (GTDB taxonomy): domain Bacteria; phylum Desulfobacterota; class Binatia; order UBA1149; family CAITLU01; genus DATNBU01. The sequence continues at coordinate 38,292 of JBHEOD010000004.1, read as the reverse complement.
TACTGCAGCACCAGGTGGTCGAGATTCGACTTGTGCGTGGGGAGGAACACCACGGGGTAGCGCTGGGCGGTGGCGTAGATACGCTCGAGCCTTTCGCGGTCGTAGTGGATGTTCTCGCCGTAGCCGCGCCGGTACAGAGCACGGATCAACCATGCGACCACGTCGATGACGAAGGGATCGTGCGTGGCCGCGATCTCGGCAAGGTAGCGCGCCGCATCCGCGGCAACCTTGTCCTCCGGCTTGCCGAGCTCGCGCGCGAGGCGCGCGATGCCGCCTCGAAAGGCAGGCCGCGCAAGAATATCCTCGCTGACCAGGCGCGGAACCTTGTACCGCGCGCCGCGCAGTCGTCGCTCCGCCCTCTCCAGCGCCAGCGCCGCCCGGCGTGCGACGAACTCGGCGAGGCCCGTCGTTTCGGTTTCGTACTGCCCTCCGCTCTCGCGCCAGCGATCGCGCAGTTCCGACAAGCGGGCAGGTTCGCCGGCCACCACGCGCACGCGTCCGGGATGGCGCGCGGCCGTCCAACGCTGCCGCAGCGGCCCCGGGTCGCGTGGATCGGTCAACGTCACGATATCGAGCGCGCTCAAGTGGCGAATCCCGTCGGTGGCCTCCGAGAACCAGGCGACGCGAAGCGGCGCCATCAAAGGATCGCCGCCGGCGGCGATGGCAGATTCGAGGCGGGCCAGGCTCGGTCGCGGCTTGCGCGCGGAACGGCGCCGCGACGGGGGGATCGGCACGGCTTCGATCGCCGTGTCCGGAGTAGCCTCCGGCTTCGCGCGGCGGATCCAGTCCTCGAGCATGCGCTTCTCGAGGTTGCTGCACGCATCGAGCAGGAACACGACTCGGCCTGCCCCGACGGGCCAGCCGGGCTCGGCCGCCAGGTCTGTGGAGGCCGAACGAGAGGTCGCTGCCGGATACGGTTCCGGCGCGACGGCGGAGATCTGCGAGGGGGCGGAAGAAGTCACCAGCGGTCCTTGTAGAGCAGCGACCGGGGGCAACGCAACGCACGCGTTCGTGTGCTATGGTCCGCGCCCCGGCCATGACCAATCACGGCATCCTCACCCGCGAGATCGACGAAGGCCCTTCCGGCCCCGCGATCGGCGCGTTCTTCGACCTCGACCGCACCCTCATCGCGGGTTTCTCCGCTGGCGCCTTCGTGCGCGAATGGCTGACAAGTGGACGCGCAGCACCGACCGACATCGCCGCCGCGCTGGCGGCCGGCACCGCGTTCCAGCTCGGGCAGAAAAACTTCTCGGCCTTCGTTTCCGAGAGCCTCGCGATGGTCCGCGGGCTGTCCGAGGCCGAATTCGAAGCCATCGGCGAGCGCATCTTCGGAAGCAGCATCGCGGCCAGCATCTACCCCGAATCACGCGCGCTCGTCGATGCGCATCGTGCCAAGGGGCACTCGCTGGCCGTGATCTCGTCGGCCACGCGCTCCCAGGTTGCGCCCGTGGCCCGCGAGCTCGGCATCGAGCACGTGTTCTGTACCGAGCTCGAAGTGAAGGAAGGCAAGCTCACCGGCGACATCGTCCGGCCCGCCTGCTACGGCCAAGGCAAGGCGGATGCCGCCCAGCTCTTCGCGAACCAGCGCGGCATCGCACTCGGCGACAGCTATTTCTACACCGACAGCGACGAGGACCTGCCGCTGCTGCTGATGGTCGGCAAGCCGCGCCCGATCAATCCTTCGCGCCGCCTGCAGTCGATCGCTGCCAAGCGTATCTGGCCGGCTCGTACGTTCTCGAGTCGCGGATTGCCCAGCGTGACAGACATCGTACGCAGCTCGCTGTCGATGGCGAGCGTGGTGCCGTCCTTTCTGCTCGGGCTGCCGGCGGCGATTCTCGACGGCGATCTTCGCCAGGCCGTGAACCTCGCCGCCACGACGTGGGGCGAGCTCGGAACCGCGCTGGCCGGCATTCACGTGACGGTCGAGGGCGAGGAGCACCTGTGGTCGAAACGGCCGGCCGTGTTCATCTTCAATCACCAGAGCGGCATCGATCCGTTGTTGATCTGCAAGCTGCTTCGCCGCGACTTCGTCGGCATCAGCAAGCAGGAGGTGCGTGGGATTCCGGTGCTCGGACAGCTCTTCGAACTGGCCGGCACCATTTTCATCGACCGCTTCAATCACGCGGAGGCGATCAAGGCACTCGAGCCGGCGGTTGAGGCGCTGCGCCGGGGCCTTTCGATCGCAATCGCGCCGGAAGGCACGCGCAGCCTCGGGCCGCGGCTCGGACACTTCAAGAAAGGTGCCTTTCGCATGGCGATGGCCGGCGGCGTGCCCGTCGTGCCGATCGTGATTCACAACTCGATCGATGCCCTGCCCAAGCACGGCGTCATCATTCGCCCGGCGAGCGTGGCCGTCACGGTGCTGCCGCCCGTACCAACCACCAACTGGAACCACGACGATCTCGAGGAACGCATCGAAGCCATCCGAGCCGACTACATTCGCGTCCTCGGAACCTGACCGAAGGAGTCCCCAATGGAGCTTCGCCCCGCACGCCACTTCAACCACATTGCGTTTCCGACGATGGACACCGCCGCGACCTGCCGCTTCTACACCGAAGTCCTCGGCATGAAGCTGGTCGGAGCCGTACGCCCCGACGTCGCAGGCACGACCGAGGAAGACCATCCCCACATCCACACGTTCTTCAGCACGACGAGCGGCGAATGCATCGCGTTCTTCGAGATTCCGGGCTTCCGGCCCAAGCCGAACAAGGACGGCGCGCCGGTGTTCACGCGCCACGTCGCATTCGGCGTCGACACCGAGCAGGAGATGCTCGACTGGCGCTCCCGCCTTCGCCGCGAAGGCGTCGACGTCAGCGCTGTCGTCGACCATGGCGGCATCTGGAAATCGATCTATTTCCCGGATCCCAACGGGCTGCTGCTCGAAATCACGTTCCAGGCGCGGCCTCTTGGTCCGGACGACGCCGCCAGCGCCGAGCGCATGGTCGAGGAATGGAACCGCACGCAGGGCGGTTGGGCGAGCGCGCCGCGCGCGTAGCAGCCTGCATTTCGGCAGTCTGCCACTCGCGCGACTTCACGCCACTGCTTCTTCAGGCAGCGTAAAACCACTCGTGCGGGCGAGCACCACCAGGGCGGCGACGGCGCACGCCGCGCCGATCGCAAACACCGCGCCGTAGCCCCAGGTCTCCACCACCGGTCCCAGCACGGCCGCCCCACCCCACGCTCCCAGGTTGAAGGTGCCCGCGAACACCGTCAGCAAGCGGCCGCGCTCGTCCACCAAGGTTCTCTCGATGGCCAGCGCATTGAGCGCGGGAAAGAACACGCCGTGCGCGAACCCGAACACCGCGCCGATCGCAACGAGGGACGTGGGACCAAAGCCCGCCACGTAGGCCACCACCGCCGCGTACGGCACCAGCGCCCAGATCGCGACGCGCCGGCGTCCGTACCGATCGGGCAGCCAGCCGGCCAGAAGCCTCACCGCGCAGGCCGCTGCCGCATACGCCACAAAGAAGGATCCGACGTCCCGGTATCCGGCGGCGAGGGCCGCCGGCTGAAGGAACGTGAACATGGTGGCGAACGCGATCGATGTCAGGAACGTGACGCCGCAGTACACGCGTGTGGTCGGGCGGCGCAGCACCGCGACCAGCGAGCCGTTGCCGGCGCGCAGCACGCGCCTCTTCGTGCGCGTCTCGAGCACCAGCGCAGCTGACGCCAGCGATGCCAGGGCCGCCAGCAGGTAGGCGGCAGGCCAGCCGGCGGCGCGCGCGAGCGGTTCGTCGATGGCCGGCGCAATCGCGTTCATGATCAGCATGCTGCTGCCGGCCAGACCGACCGCTTCGCCGAGGCGAGCGGCCGGCGCGAGCTCGGCCACGAGTGTCGAGAACGAGGCCATCTGCATCGTGAATGCGACACCCTGCAGCGCACGCAGCACGAACACGGCCGGTCCCATCGCGTCAACGAATGCGAAACCGATCGAGGTCGCCGCTAGCAGGAACGCGGACGCCGCGAACATGCTCCGGCGCGACACGCGATCGATCCAGGCTCCCACCAGCACGCTGGTGAGGACTGACGCGATGCCGAAGACACCCGCCGACCAGCCGATCGCCGACGGCGAAGCACCGAACTCGACCGCGAGATACTTGGGCATCAGGTGAAAGCTCGAGAAGGCGAAGCCGTACGCGCTGCCGGCGAGCAGCAGGCGCACGAAGGCGGGCGACCACAGCGCGGTGCGCGTGGACGTGTCCACGAACGGGATTGCCGCGGAAATGCTTGTCGGGACTATCGTTTCTCGCATGGCCTCTCTCCGCGCCGAAGCCGGAACCGGAGAGAGAAAGCGGGAGGAGAGGAGGAGAACCGCTTCAACCTTCGGCCGGCGTCGGCGAAGGGTTGCGGTTCCTGGAGCTCAGCGCTTCAAACGAACCGCAACGCCTTGGCGCCATGCCAACGCATGCGCTTGGACGTTACCGGAAGGTTCGTAATAAAGGCGGCGAACATGATGAGCGTCGTTTGTACGCGGCGACGCCGCAGCGGTCAAGCGTTGCGCGTGCCGTTGTCCACAGTTTCCACTGCTCCGTCTGTCTTTCTCGCGTCGCCTTTCGCGAGTTCTTCGATCACCCACGAGTAGGCTGCGACGGCCGGAGGCAGCCCGATGGTACTGGCTGCGAGCGCGACGACGTGACGGATCTCCGCGTCGCTCACGCCGGCCGACCTTGCCTTGCGCACGCTCGAATGAACCGGGCCCTCCTTGCCGGAGCCGACGGCGACGGCGAGCTTGAGCAGCCGGATGGTCCGCCTGTCGAAGGGGCCTTCCTCCTCTGCCCGGCGCATCGACTCCCACGCTTCGCCGAGGCGGGGAAATTCCTGCACGAACGAATCGTAGGTCTTGGGCGCTTTCGTGGTTCGGTCGGCCATGAACGTCTCCTCGGTTGCGCTCAGCGCACGGTGTTTTGCGGACAGCCCTCGGCGAAGGTGCGAATGTTGGCGGCAGTGATCGTCATCACGCGCTTTCGTGCGGCGAGCGTCGCCCATGCTATGTGCGGCGTGACGATGCAGCGGCGATGCGTTGCTAGCGGATGGCCCGTCGGCGGCGGTTCCTGCGAGAGCACGTCAAGGGCAGCGGCGGACGGGCGCCCTGCGTTCAGGGCATCCACCAGCGCGGCTTCGTCAACGAGGTCCCCGCGGGCGGTGTTCACCAGGATGCTTCCGTCGCGCATCGTCGACAGCAGGTCGGAGTTGACGAAGCGCACGTTGTCGTTCGTCAGCGGGCAATGCAGCGTGACTACGTCGGCGGTGGCGAAGATCTCTGCGATGGAAGCCCACGCAAAACCGTCGTAGCCCGCGCCGTTGCTCCGGCTCGGGCTGTACGCGAGCACCTTCATTCCGAGTGCATGGGCGATCTCTCCCACGCGGGCGCCGATGCGGCCGTGGCCGATGATGCCGATCGTCTTGCCGGCCAGTTCGGTCAGCGGTCGTTTCCAGAACGAGAAATCGACCGCCCGCGCCCACTCGTCGCCCCGTACCGCGTTTGCATGTTCGCCCACCGCGTTGGTCAGCTCGAGAAGCAGCGCGAACACGTGCTGGGGCACGGAGTAGGCGGAGTAGCCGGGAACGTTGCAGACCGTGATGCCTTGACGCGTGGCCGCGGCCACGTCCACCACGTTGACGCCGGTCGCCAGCACCCCGAGCAGTCGCAGGTCCGGAAGCTCAGCCAGCGTCACGTCATCGAGAACGGTCTTGTTCGTGAGGATCACGTCGGCGCCGCGCGCCCGTTCCAGCACGAGGGCGGGGGGCGTGCGGGCGTGAACCTCGAGGGGGCCGAGCGCCGCGATCTCGTCCCAGGGATTGTCGCCGGGATCCAGAGTAGCGCCGTCGAGCACGACGATGCGGGAGAAGCACTTCGCCGCCACGGCAGCTTCCCCCGCGCGGTTGTCGTTTCCGCAAGTCTGGGAGATGGCGTCCACCATGGGCCTTTTATGCAGAGGTCTTCACCAAGCAACAGCGCCGCACGACGGCGCGATCCCCAGGAGACCGCGATGCCCCTTCAGCCCATTCCCCTCTCCTCCCTGCGCAAAGCCGGCCTCGGGCTCGTTCGCCCCGAGGACGTGGTCGTTTCCCGCGACGGACGGGTCTGGGCGTCCGACCAGCAGAGCGCGTGCGCCGAGATCCTCCCCGACGGCAGCCTGCGGCGCATCGGCAAGGCCGGCGGCGCCCCCAACGGCATCAACATGGACCGAGACGGCAACATCTTGATCGCGAACTTCCTCGACGGACCGCTCCAGCGCCTCGACGTGACCACCGGCGAAGTCACCACGATCGTCTCCGAGATCGACGGCGTGAGAGTCGCGCACGCGAACTACCCGCAAGTCGACAGCCGCGGCAACATCTGGTGCACGAACTCGACGGAAGCCGACCCGTGGGAACTCGCGCTCGACGGCCGCGCCGACGGCTACCTTTTCCGGGTCGCTCCGGACGGATCTGCGAAGGTGCTCGCGCGCGGCATCCAGTTTGCCAACGGCATCGCGCTCGATGTGGACGAGTCGTACGTCTACGTGTGCCAGACGACGGGCTGCAACGTGCTGCGCTTTGCGATTCGCGAGGATGGCTCTCTCGGGGCGCCCGAGGCCTACGGTCCGCAGCTCGGGGCGCAAATTCCCGACACTGGAAGTCCGCCCGAGCCTGAGGTCATGCGCACGCTCGGTCTCACCGATGGCTGCGGCTTCGATGTGGAGGGAAACCTCTGGGTGACTCTGGTCACCGCGAACAAGGTGGTCGCGATCCGGCCGAGCGGAGAAGTCGTCACCATCATCGAGGATCCGACCGGCACGCTCGTCAATCATCCGACCAACGTGACGTGGGGCGGGGCCGACATGCGCGACCTCTACATCGGAAGCATCGTGTCGGACTACGTGCTGCATGCGCGCAGTCCGGTGGCGGGCCTGCCGATGGTGCACCAGCGCTGAACACGGACAGAAAAGGCCCGGCGTGCATGGGCACGCCGGGCCTTTGTTCATTCGACCTTCGTTTTTCTTTCGAAGCTACTGCGGAATCGCCACCGCTCGAGGTCCCGTCAGGTCTTCGAGCAGTTCTGCGTACATCCCGCGCTTGAGCGCCTTGAATGCTTCACGGCTCTTGCCGGCCAGCGGCCGCAGCCGCTCCACAGTCGAGGCCAACACGTCGGCCTCGGCCGCCGCCTGGTCGACGATGCCGAGCCGCACGCAGTCCTCGGCCCCGAAACGTCCTGCCGTCAGGATCGTGTCGCGGAACACGCGCGGATCGAGCTTTTCCTTGATCAGCGAGCGCATGCCCACCGGAAGAGGCATCCCGAGATCGAGCTCGGGCAGGCAGAAGAAGCCGCGGTCGCTGCGCATCACGCGCCAGTCGTGGGCCAGCGCGAGCATCGCTCCGCCGGCGAACACGTGTCCGTTGCAGGCCGCCGCCGTCGCCATCGGGAACGCGACGATGCGCGCGAAGAGCGCCAGCACGGTGCCGATGAATTTCATCGCGTCGGCGTGCTCCTGCTGCGAGAGCCAGTCGAGGTCGAGGCCGTTCGAGTAGAACTTCCCCTCCCCCGTCGTGACCAGCGCAGCCGCGCCGCGGCTCGCTTCCACCTCGTCGAGTGCACCGTGCATTGCGGCGAGGAAGTCGGGGTTGAAGCGATTCTCCCCGCTCTTCATGCGAAGCACGAAGATGTCTCCATCACGAGTCAGGTCGAGCTCGGCCATGCCTCAGTCCCTTCGGTACATGGCCACGACGGCCGCACCGCCGAGACCGAGGTTGTGCTGCAGCGCCACCTTCGCGCCTTCTACCTGGCGCTTGTCGGCCTCGCCGCGAAGCTGCCAGTTGAGCTCGGCGCACTGCGCGAGGCCGGTGGCGCCGAGCGGGTGGCCTTTGGAGATCAGGCCGCCGGACGGATTGACGACCCACTTGCCGCCGTACGTCACCGCACCGCTGTCGATCAGCTCACCGCCCTTTCCTTCCTCGCAAAGGCCGAGGCCCTCGTAAGTGATCAGTTCATTGCAGGAGAAGCAGTCGTGAAGCTCGACCACCTGCACGTCGTCGGGACCCATTCCAGCCTGCGCATAGACCTTTTCGGCCGCCTTGCGCGTCATGTCCGAGCCGACGAGCTTGATGCAGGACGACTCGTCGAAGGTGGACGGGAAGTCGGTGGCCATCGCCATGCCGGCGATCTCGACGGCGGTTTTCTCGAGTCCGTGTTTCTTTACGAAGTCTTCGCTCGCGAGGATGGCGGCGCCGGAGCCGTCCGACGTCGGGCAGCACTGCAGCTTGGTCAGCGGTCCGTAGACCGTCGGCGAGTTGAGAATGTCCTGGAGCGAGTATTCGTCGCGGAACTGCGAGTAGGGGTTGTTGACGGAGTGCTTGTGATTCTTCGCGCCGATGCGGGCGAAGGATTCGGCCGTGGTGCCGTACTTCTCCATGTGTTCGATGCCGGCGTTGCCGAAGAACTGCGGAGCGCCGGGGGCATTGGCGAAACCGCGCAGCTTCACCATCTCACCGAAGTGCTTGTCCATCGGGTTGGTGCGGTCCTGGAACTTCATGCCCAAGGACCCCTTCTCCATTTTCTCGAAACCGAGAGCCATCGTGCAGTCGGCCAGGCCGCCTTCGATGAACTGCTTCGCCATGAACAACGCCGTCGATCCCGTCGAACAGTTGTTGTTGACGTTGTAGATGGGCACACCGGTGATGCCGAGCTCGTAGACGGCGCGCTGGCCGGCGGTGGAGTCGCCGTAGCAGTAGCCGACCGCCACCTGTTCGATCTTGTCGAAGCTGAGGCCCGCGTCGGCCAATGCCTTGGTGCCGGCCTCCCGTGCCATGTCGGGATAGTCCCAGGCCTTGGATCCGGGCTTCTCGAACTTGGTCATTCCGACGCCGACGACGAATACTTTCCTGCCCATGGGTTGTCTCCTTAAGCGGTTGGCTCCCGCCTCCGCGGCGGTGCACGATCTTGCAGTTACCGGAGCAGTGCGGGGAAAGCGAGCCGCTGGCGTGCACGCGGCCTCCCTGCCTCCAAAAGACGCGGGCAGCGACCCTGCCGGCGGCACACCGTCCCGTTGCTCTCCCCAACCCCGGCTGCTTCACTTCGCCTGCCGCCGCCCCACCGTGCGGCCGCTGCTCCCGCCGGACCATCCGGCCAGGAGCAATTGAGGAGCAACCCGTGGCCGAGAGCATCGAACTGTCCGCCGACATGAAGTCCCAAATCGGCAAGGAATCCCCGCCGTGGGATTTCGAGGTGACCACCACCAGCGTGCGAATGTTCGCGCGCGGGGTCGGCTACACCGATCCCGTCTACTTCGACCTCGACGCGGCCAGGAACGCCGGCTACCGGAGCCTTCCGGCGCCTCCGACCTACCTCGGAACGGCGGTCTTCCTGCCCGGACGCTGCAGCGATACGTTCAGTGGTCCCACCGAGGGCATTCCTTCGGTAAAGCACGGTCTCAAGGGTCTGCTCGACGGCGGCACCGAGACCGAATACCTCGAGGACATCTGCGCCGGCGACACGCTGGTGGCCGTGCAGCGACTCGAGGACATGAAGGTTGCCTCCAGCGCGGCCCTGGGCGGCAAGATGCTCGTGATGACGATCGTGACGACTTACGCCGACAAGTTCACCGGCAAGGTTGCTGCGCGCCAAACCTCGCAGGTCATTTACTACTGAGGAGCTTCTGATCCTCTACTGAGGATCTTCCGATCCTCGACTCCCGGCCGGGCGAATTCGGCTCGCGCCCGCAAGGAACTTTCGCTGTCGGAAAAGCAAAGGATTCTCTCATGCCCCGATTCGATGACATCAACGAAGGCGACACGCTTCCGGAACTGCGCAAGACCCCCACGCTGCAGACTCTCGTGAAGTACTCGGCCGGAGGCGGCGACTTCAACCCCCTTCACCACGACTACAACTTTGCGCAGGCCAGGCAGATCGGCTCGATCATCGTGCACGGGCGCTTCAAGTACGCATCGCTCGGCGAACTGGTGTCGAACTGGCTCGGGCACGACGGACGCATCCGCAAGCTGTCGTGCCAGTACCGCGGCATGGACCTTCCCGACAAGGAGTTCGTCTGCAAGGGCGTGGTGAAGAAGAAAAAGACGACTGACGCAGGCCAGAGGGTCGTCGAACTCGACGTCTGGGTCGAGAATGCCGAAGGGAAAAAGACGACGCCCGGGTCGGCCGTTGTCGTCTTCTCGTGAAGAAACACTTGCCTGTCGCCGGCCGCGGTTCAGATTGCGTCGAGCCGCTTCAGATCCGCATCCGTCGCCAGCTCGGCCAGCAGGTCGGTCTTCCACCGTTCGAAGTCCGGACCGTGCCAGGCGCGATGCTCCCCACCCGCGTAGGCCGCGGCGTTACGATGGTACAGCCATGCATTCATCCGGTTTTCGCGCGTGGAGTCTCGACGCTTGATGGCCCTGGCCGGAACACCGGCGACGATCGAACCGGGCTCGAACACCGAACCCTCGGTCAGCACGGCCCCGCCGGCCACGATGGAGCCCGCGCCGAGCACAACCCCGTCCATCAGCACGGCCCCTATTCCCACCAGGCACGCGTCCCCAACGGTGGCGCCGTGGACGGTGGCATGATGCGTAATCGAGCAGAAGTCCCCGATCACGGTCGGGTAATCGTAACCGACATGGATCATCACGAAATCCTGCAGGTTGGTGACGCGACCGATGCGAACGTGCTCGCACTCGGCGCGCACGACCGCATTCGGCCACGCGGAAGAACCGGCCCCGATCTCCACGTTGCCGTAGATGGCCGCCGTGGGCGCCACGTAGACTCCCGCAAACCGCTCGTCACTCATGAAGCCCGGATGCCGCACGCGGCGTCCGTTCGCAACACCGCGAGCGTGCAGACGGCGGGCAACCGGTGAACGCAGTGCTGCGCCATCTTGCGGAGTCGGGCGTCCGTACGTGTCGCGCCCTCCTTCCGCGCGGGTCGTCGAGAGGAAGTGCGCCGATCGTGCCGCAACTGGCCGCCGTCGTCGTCGCGGCCGTCATGTTCACCGTTCTGTACGATCCCTTTCACGCCGGCACTGTCGTCTTTCTTGCGCTGACGCCCATCACCCTCGTCCTCACGAACAAAACCTGGGAGTGCTCGCTGCTGCGCGCGGCCATGTTCGGGTTCATATTCGGACTGCTGGCCGCCCTCGGCATTGTCGGCCCGTGGATGTACTCGGCTTCGGTCGACTACTTCGACCAGGGCTCGCTGTGGTCTCTCGGCTTCACTGTCTGGGTCAACGCCGGCTACGTTGCCCTTCTTTATGCGCCCGCCTTCGTCGCGTTACGGCTGCTGGCCTGGGCTCCGCCCGTGGTGCGCGTGTTCGGCGTGGCCTCGGTATGGATCACCTGCGAGACGCTGCGCGCCGCGGACCCGGCCGGCAATGCGTGGGCCACGCTCGGCCAGAGCTTCGCGCACATCCCGCTGCTGCGAGAAGCGGCTGCCTACGGCGGAGAGCCGCTGCTCGGCTGGGTGGCGGCGCTGTGCGGCGCGGCCGTCGGCACCGGCCTGCAACCCGACGTGGACGCACGTAGTTCGAGGGTCTGCATGTTCATCGCCTTCGGGTCCCCGCTGCTGCTCATGCTGCTCGGGGGAGTCGAGCAATGGCGCGACCCCGAACTCTCTCCGATCCAGCCGCTGCGCGTGGCCGTCGTGCAGGCCGAGATACCGAGCCGAGACGTCTGGGATCCCGCCCAGCGCATGGCGAACTGGAACGCCTACATCAGCGCCACCGAGGGGCTGCACCCGGGCAGCGTGGACCTGGTGGTATGGCCGGAGAGTGCCGCGCCGTTTTTGCTCGACGCCGATGCAACTTCTCGCAACCGGCTGGTCGAGCTGGCCAAGTCCACCGGCGCCGCCATCATGCTCGGCGCGCCCCGTTCGGAAGATCTCGGCAACGGCCGCGCCGCGCTCTACAACAGCGTGTACTTCTTCGCGCCCGGCGCGGATCAGCCGCGAACCTACGACAAGCGGCGCCTTCTACCCTACGTCGAGAGCTCGCCGGTCACCGGATCGGAAATCCCGGACACATCCGACTACCGCGCGGGAGAATCCGCGCAATGGTTCGACGTGCGCGGATGGCGCATTGCTCCGCTGATCTGCTTCGAGGCCGTCTACCGGCAGTATGCCCGCGAGGCAGTCCTCAATGGGGCGAGCCTGCTCGTCAACCTGTCGAACGACGCGTGGTTCGCCGGCGGCGCAGGCCCCGAACAACATCACGCGATGAGCCTGATGCGAACGGTCGAGCTCCGGCGTTCGATGGTACGCGCGTCCAACGGCGGCATCTCGGGGGCATTCGGTCCCGACGGCAAGGAGATCGGGTTCCCGATCGTCCGCCACAAGGCCGTCGGGTTGTACACGATTCCGTCCCCTTCGAGACGGATGACCATCGCGGCGACGCTGCCGGGACTGATTCCCGGCATGGCGGGATTGATGGCGGCCTTCTCGATGCTGTACGGACTACGGCGGCGCTGGAACGCAAGGCACGAAGAGGCGTAGCGGCCGCGGGAGGATCGCCCGCTGTCCCGCGGTCGGGCCTGCGCGGCTACTTCTTCTTCCAGGAGCCGTCCGATCCCTGCACGAACCAGCCGCGTTCGGCCTTGTCCTTCCAGGTCTGTGCAAAGATGGAACGGATGTCGGCCACGCGTTCGGCGCCGTATTTGTTGGCCGACGCGATCTCCCGGTACAGCGCCTCGCGGTCCTTGTTTTCGGCGTCCACGAGACGCCGAACCCTCGCCTTGGTCGCAAGGTCCATTGCCCCCGCGTCGCGCTGGACGAGCAGGCCGTCCTTTCCAATGCCGACGCCGCCGCTGGCCAGGAACGGCTTCAGCTCCCCGGAGCGCTGCTTCATCCCTTCCTTGAGCGCCCGGATGCCGGCCGTGGACACGTTCACGTCAACGTCGGCCGCGTGTGCCTCGGCCGGCAACAACGATCCGACGACGGCAAGCAGCACGCGCCCGGCCACGCCCGATTGCGGGCCCGGCACCGCGGCGGCAGGTCCGCCCCAGGTTTCGTCCACGATCTGCTCCGCCGCCTCGCGCACCTCGGGCGCGGGGAAGTAGATGTTCACCGTCACGCAGGCCATCGCGAAGACCGCCGGGCAGACGGTGGTGAGAAGGAGACGGGAAAGCGGCAGGCCTGCGGTGAGCGCAGGAGCAGCGTGATCATGAAGACGCAGCATCAGGGGGAACCTCCTTCCTCGATCGTGTTGATCCTCTGGACACGGCGGAGCATCTCCGAGAACGAGACGACTTGCGAATGACTCACCACGCTGACCGACGGCGGCAGCAGGCTTCCCTTCACGATGTAGTCCTTGTCGCCATCCGTTTCGACGCCGCGAATCTCGAAGACGTCGTTGCGCAAGCGACAACGCAGGCCGAGCTTCGAGTAGCGGTAGCGATCCACCACGCGCAGCAGGGCTCCGGTGACCGAGCCGCGGTCGCCGCCGCCGAGCACTCCGAGCTGGACGATCGCGCGCACGTCCACCGTCTGCGACACGCCGCGCCGCGACACGGTGTGCAGGTCGGCGTCGAAGGACTGGGCCTGGCCGGCCGCCACGACGAGCCCGGTGACATGGCCCTCGAGAACACCGCTCACACGCCCGAACCCCACTTCCTGCGTGAGCGCTCCGAGATCGATGCCTTCGACTTTTGCGTCCAGGCCGAACTCCGGCACCCGGCCGAACGGCTGCTCGATAGCCAGGTTGGAGAAGCGCACCGTGCCGCCGAACGTTTTCATCTCGACGGTTCCGTCGGCGCGGAGCGCGTCCGCATCGAGGCGAACCCGCCCGAGGTTCCCGCCGAGACTGCCGTTCATCCACCGGATTCCGAACGGCTCGCCGAGCCTCGCAAGGTCGAAGCCGACCAGTTCAAGATTCGCCGTCAGCCTCGGCCCCGCTCGCGCGTCGTCCTCGAGGACGAGGTTGGAAATGCGCAGCGTGCCGCCGGCCGATTTCCATTCCTGGTTCGTCGTTGCCCGCAGGCGGCCCGGCTCGGCAGTGAGCGCCGTGTCGACCCCGGTCCACGGCAACCCGAGCAGCGAGATCTTCGCGGCGCGCAGGTGCCCGGGGCGCGGCTTTCGTCCGGAAAGCGCGGCACCGATCCACGGAAACTCAACGACGAGAGTTTCCGACATCACCGACCGCGTGCGCAGCGACTTCGCCGTCAGGGTGATGGTCGCATCGGCGGAATGCCGCGACCGTGAACCCAGGTACAGACTGACGCGGGCGTGCCCATCGACGGCCGCATCGGCAAAGGCCGGCACAACGCCCGCGAACGGTTCGCGTACGAGCGTCACGAAAGCAGGCATCAGGTTGTCCGAGGAGCCCACGATGTCGGCGCGCTCGACCGAACCGTCGCGCGCGAGATCCACGCTGCCGGACGCGGCCACAAGCTTGCCGAACCCAAGCGCAAGGCCCGACACGCGAAGCCGTCCGCCCTTGCGCGATTCGAGCACTCCCGCGAGCGCAAGCGGATGGGCCGCGAAGTCGAGAAGCACGGAGCCGATCAGAGCCGCGCCCGAGCCTGCCTCGACCTCGAAGCGCAGGCCTGTCGCGCCGAGCGCGTCGCTGGATGGTTTCGCGTTCGCCGACGCAACGGCGCTCTTCGGAATCAGCCCCGGAACATGGGACGTCAGTCGAAGGGAGCCCGACATTTTCTCGGCCGCGTTCTCGCCGGTCCTGTCGCTATACTCCAGGCGCGTCGCATGAATGATGAGCGCGCCGCCGCCATCCATCCTCGCGGCGCCGTCGAACGTGATCTTTCGTCCCTCGCCGAGGTCGATTCGCGCATCGTCGAATTCCACCTGCGAGAGCACGGCCGGAAGGACCGGCAACGTCAGGGCGGCAGCCTCCGCGGAAGCGTCTGCTTGCGGCCAGTTTGCGCGCGCGCCCCCCAGCGCCACAGAGATTCCGAGAAAAGGACTTCGCAGGAAGAAGCGCGTGCTGCCCGCGACCGTGTCGGCCCGAAGCCACTCCTGTCCCTCGGCCGACCGCACGATGACCCCCCGCGCCATGAAGCCGCTGGTCGTCACTTCCGGCGGTGCGTCGATAAACACCTCGAGGCCGTTGCGGGCCGCAGCCTGCCGAACGGCCGCGGCGAACAAGTCCGCCGCGAAGAAACCGAGCACGAAGCGAAGCGCCGCCGCGGTGGCGACGAGCGCCGCGACCACGACCAGGAGCCGGCGCCGGCGCGGCGGTCGACCGCCGGGCTGCGCGACTTCGGAACGCGCTTCGTGGGGCCGCGCAATATCGGACTGCGTCTTCTCGGACTGCGTTTCGCCGGCCACTATTCTTCGCGCGGCGGCACCAACAGGTGGGCAACCCGGTGCAGGAATGCCGTCTGACGTGAGATGCCCTCCTCGGAGACCGGGTCGAATCCGAAGACCTGGCGGACGAGCGGCGCCATTGCGAAGTAGCCGACGATGAGATTCTGGAAAGCCAGCAGCAGCAGCGGCAGGTCCTCTTCGGACCAGACCTCGGCCGCGCGGCTCGCGTGCAGGACCTCGATGCCGCGCTGGTAGACGGGCTCAAACCAGCGGCCGGCGATGCGGGCGAGGCGCTCTCCCCCGGCCAGCGTCTCGTAATGAATCAGCTTGGCGAGGTTGGGACTGGCCGCGAAGTGCAGCACGACCCGGTCGATCACGAGCTCCTCACGATCGCGCGTCCTCGCACCACCCATGAGATCGGAGAGCATCTCGAGCACGGGCGTCAGGCCCCTTTCGAGGACGGCCTCGTAGAGTTCCTCCTTGCCGGCGAAGTGGTTGTAAAGGCTTGCGGGATTGAGGCCGACCCGGGCCGCGATGTCACGCACCGGGGCCGCGCCGAGGCCTTTCTCCGCGAAGACCTGTTCGGCCGCATCGAGAATGCGCTCGCGGGTCGTGCGCGACTCACCAAGGCTAGGGTCCAGGGGGCCGGTTGTCATGGAATCACCTGAGGTCACACGCCCTTGGGCGTCATGGACGCGCTGGGAGCCATTCTCGTCTTGCCGCAGTGCGCGGAAACTGTTACCCAACAAACGTTCGTTCATGCCCGGTCGCGGCAGGAACGACAAGCTTCACCCCGGACGGCCACGGGGACGGCCGGAACGAGCGCGGAGTCTAGGACGGCATCGCGACCAAGACCACACTGGGGAGCGCACAACATGACCTTCAACGAACTGGACCTGTCCGATCCCGATTCCTTCGCCAACGGCTTTCCCCACGAGTACTTCCGCCGGCTCCGGCGCGAGGACCCGGTGCACTGGAACGAGACACACTTCGACGTCGAGCGTAACGGCCGCGGGTTCTGGGACATCACCAAATACGAAGACGTCAAGATGATGTCGCGAAACCCCACGCTGTTCTCGTCCTGGCAGGGCGGCACCAACATCTTCGAGCTCCAGGGGGACGATCTCGAGGGCTCCCGCTCCATGATGCTCAACATGGACCCTCCCCTGCACGTTAAGTACCGGCGTCTGGTCGCCAAGAACTTCACGCCGCGGATGATCGACCAGCTCGAGCCGCACATCCGCGACCTTGCCCGTGAAATCATCGACGACATCGCCGAGCGCGGCAGCTGCGACTTCGTCTCCGACGTAGCCGCCCAACTCCCCATGAAGACCATCATGGAGATCGTCGGCGTGCCCGAGGAAGACCAGCAACGCCTCTTCGACATCAGCAACAAGCTGGTCGGTTTCGACGACCCCGAGCTGCAGGGTTCCTTCGACGAAGGTCGCATGGCCGCCGCGGAAGTCTGCATGTACGGCCAGAAGCTGCGCGAGCTGGTCGGCGAATGCCCGATGAACAACCTCGCGAGCGCCCTCTACCACGGCAAGGTCGACGGCGAATCCCTCGACGCGCTCCAGTACAACTATTTCTTCCTGATGCTGATGGTGGCCGGAAACGAGACGACCCGCACGCTCACCGCCAACGGCATGCGCCTGCTGATCGAGAATCCCGAAGAGCGCCGCAAGCTCGTCGAGGACCCCTCGCTGATCCCGAACGCCGTCGAGGAGTTCCTGCGCTACAACCCGGCCGTCATGCACTTCCGGCGTACGCTGACCGAGGACTACGAACTGCGCGGCAAGACGCTGAAGAAGGGCGACAAGGTGGTGATGTGGTACCCGTCGGCCAATCGCGACGAGGACGTATTCACCGACCCCGACCGTTTCGACGTCACCCGCAACATCCCGGAGCACCTCGGCCTCGGCATCGGCGAGCATTACTGCCTCGGCGCCAGCTTCGCGCGTGCGCAGCTCTGCTCGATCTTCACGGAGATCCTGACGCGGGTGCCCGACATCGAGCTGGCCGGCCCGATCCGCTACCTGCGCTCCAACTTCATCCACGGCATCAAGGAGATGCCGGTGCGCTACACGCCCGCCCCGCGCAGCGCGGCGAGCGAGTCGAAATCGGCCGCCGGCGGATGTCCGTTCCACCAGGTCGAAGCCGGTGCAGCGACCGCTTAACTGGGCGAACCGTCACAGCTAGAGTCCGACCATCATGAAAGTCGTCGTCGACTACGATCTGTGCGAAGCCAATGCCGTGTGCATGCGCATCCTCCCTGACGTGTTCCAGGTGGATGACCAGGACTCGCTCAACATCCTCATCGAACACCCCCCCGAATCCATGCGGGACAAGCTGAAAGAAGCCGTGCGCCTGTGTCCGCGGCAGGCGATCTCCATCGCAGAAGAGTGAAGCATCCCCCCATCGAGCGGGCGATTGGGGGCGTTGCCAAGCCTTGGTGATCTGTCTCATACTCCACGGTGATGCACCGTGGAGGTGAACACATGGATCATTTCACTCGCTGTTATTTCGCGCCCTTCTTTTTCTGCTGTCTTCTTCTGCCGGTGTCTGCTCTTGCGCAGGAACGTGCCTGTGGCCTTCCGGTCGACGGCACTGCGCCGGAAACCACGACCGATTCCCTCTACGTTCTGAACGCGGCCGTCGAGGTGTTGCCCTGCAACATCTGCGTCTGCGACGTCAACAGTTCGAGCACCATCACAGCCAGCGACGCACTCCTCGTGCTGCAGGGAGCAGTGGGACTGCCGGTCACGCTGGACTGTCCCGATTGCGATCCGGCGGACGAATGCCCGGTGGTGGCGCAGTTCGCGCTGTTTGCCGGGATTCGCGGCACCTGCGCCACGAACGCCGAATGCGCCGCGTTCTCCGTTTGCGACCCGTCCATCGGCAGGTGTCGTACCCGCAGCGAAACCGACGTCGGATGGACCGGGATCTCGCACAATTTCGACCTGAACGATCCGGTGCCCGCCCGCGTCTTCCTCGACTGCCAGGGGCCGGCGCCGTGCGGCGAGTGCACGATCACCGGTCACGATCCGTCACTCGGCAACTGCCGCTGTGACAACGACAACCGGCAGCGCTGTTTCACCGTCGCCGGACCCGACGAACTGTGCGGCGGCGGAAACTGCACCTGCAACTTCGGACCGCCGCTGCCGCTCAATTCCGCGAACGTTCCGGTCTGCGTGCTGAACACGCTGGCCGGGCAGCCCGATGGCATGGCCAACGTGGATCAGGGTTCGGGCACGATCGGGCTTCATCTGAGGGAAAAGGTATTCTCCGGTCTCAGCAACCTGCAGCCCTGCCCCATTTGCATCAACGACACCACGCCGGCGGACGGCATGCGCGACGGCGTTTGCGTGGGCGGCCTCAACGACACCGAGAGTTGCGATGCGCAGGCCGGCAACACCACCTTCCCACCGCCCACCGGCGCTCTTTACAGTCTCGACTGCTTCCCGCTTCCGGAGGCGAACATCGCGGGGCCCGGCCTGTCGATCGAGATTGACCTGACCACGGGCCGCGACGAACTCCACGCGAAAATCCCCTGCGCGGTCGACGGTGTGGCAGCCGAGCTCGACTGTCCGTGCCGGGTCTGCAGCGGCGACTTCTCCATTCCTTGCGACCTCGATTCCGTGTGCGAAGCCGCCGGGGCAGGAACTTGTTCGAGTAATGGCAACGGCGAACAGACGCTGCCGAACGCATGCACCACGGGAGTGTGCGAGGACGCCGGTGACGAGGAAGGGCTGTGCGCCGAAGGTCCCGACGACACGTTCTGCGACGGCATCGTTCGCGCGGACGGCACGGGCCTTCTCGCCTGCCAGACCAACAGCGACTGCGAGCCTGGCCAGATCGGCGTGGACGGCGGAGAGTGCGGTCTTGTCGAACGAAGGCCGTGCTTCCTCGATCCAATCGTCACCGAGGGCGCGCCGCATCCGGTCATCCCGTTCGCCGGCGGCACTTTCTGCTCGCCGGCCACCACGAGTCAGACCGTGAACATTGTCGCGGGATTTCCGGGCCCGGGCAGGCTCGAGCTGCAGTCGCTCGTCTCACTGCTGTGCGGAACGACCCCGCAGACAGTCTACACGCCAGGCAGCGGCGGCTGCCCGTAACGTCAAACGATGGCGAGCACATGCCGGCCAGGCATGTGCTCGCCGGTTGGTCGCCGTGGCGGTGCGAAGGACTCAGCGGCCCTTGAACTCGGGCTTGCGCTTTTCCTTGAACGCGCGCGGCCCCTCCTTGGCGTCCTCGGTGGAGAACACCTCCATGCCCAGGCGCATCTCGACTTCCCGGGCCTGCTCTTCGGTCATGCCTTCCACTTCGAGGACCGCGCGCTTGATGTTGCGCACGGCCACCGGGCCGTTCTCGGCGATGCGCGCGGCGATCGCGCGGGCCGTCTCGAGCGCGGTACCGTCGGCCACGACCCGACCGATGAGCCCCATGTCGAGCGCTTCGCGTGCGCTGTAGTGGTCGCCCGTCAGCAGCATTTCCATCGCACGAGTGAACGGAATCTGGCGCGGCAGTCGTGTCGTCGAGCCGCCTTGCGGAAACAGGCCCCACCGCGCTTCCGACACTCCGAGCTTCGAACTCTCGGCCGCCACGCGAATGTCGGTGGCCTGCAGGATCTCGACTCCGCCGGCGATGCACGAGCCTTCGATGGCCGCGATCAGTGGTTTGATCGTGCGGCTGGTGCGCAAGAGGCCGCGGAAAATGACCTGGTAGTCGTCGCGGATGCGCTGTTCCCATTCGTTCTCGGGAGGTAGTCCCTTGAGCGAACGCGACACCAGCTTGTCGAGGTCGGCGCCGGCACAGAAATGACCGCCCGCGCCGGTGAGGATCGCAACGCGAACGTCGTCGTCCGTATCGATCATGTCCCACGCATCAGCCATGCGGCAGATCATCTCCGGGTTGAGCGCGTTGCGCGACTCGGGCCGGTTCATGGTGACGGTGGCGACGTGACCGTCGCGTTCGACGAGCAAAGCTGGTTGTTCGGACACTGGCGGTTCCTCCTGGATGCCCTGGATGGATTGATGAACGGGCGGATCTCCCCGTAGCCACTCGATTCGGGACTCGCGCGACGTGAAAGCGCGTGCCGCGCCGCGCGGCCGTGGAACCCGGTTAAACCGCGGCGGCCTGCTCCGCGGCGTAGGACGCCGCCCAGCGGTAGTCGGGCTTGCCGCTCGGTTGGCGCATCACCTCATCGACGAAACGCACGAAGCGGGGAATCTTGTAGCCGGCCACCTTGGTACGGCAGTGGCGGTCGAGATCCTCCGCACTCGGCTTCGCACCGGGTCGCGGCTGCACGAGCGCCGCCACCCGCTGCCCCCAGCGCTCGTCGGGAATGCCGACCACCACGGCGTCGAGGACGTCGGGATGCGCCTTGAGCGCCGCTTCCACTTCTTCGGGAAAGATCTTCTCCCCGCCGCTGTTGATGCAGACCGCGCCGCGGCCGAAGACGCGAATGCTGCCGTCGCTCTCCACGGTGGCAAGATCGCCCGGCATCACCCAGCGAACGCCGTCGATCTCGAAGAACGTCTTGGCCGTCTTCTCGGGGTCGTTGTAGTAGCCGACCGGGATGTGGCCGCGACGGGCGAGGCGGCCCATCACGCCCGATCCCGGCACCACCGGCTTCATTTCGTCGTCGAACACGCAGTTGGTGTCGTTCATGAAGAAGAGCGGCACCTGGCCGGCGCCGTGCCCCGTACCGGCCATCATCGAGCCCTGGTGCCCGGTCTCGGTGGCGCCGAAACTGTCGACGATCATCACCGACGGCATCACGCGTCGCAGCTGTTCCTTTACCGTCTCCGACAGCACCGCGCCGGCAGAGCCGATCACGAACACGGACGACACGTCGGCCTCGTCCCCCATCGCCTCGATGGCTTCGCCAAGCGGCCTGGCCATCGCATCGCCTACCAGCGTCAGCGTATTGACCCTCTCGTCGCGAATGAGTCTCGCAACCGTCCGCGGCTCGAAGCTCTTTCCGCCCTGCACGACGACCTTGCCGCCGCCGAAGAAGCCGATCAGCGAGGCCCACTGCGCCGCACCGTGAATGAACGGCGCCGAAGGCAACACGGTCAGGCCCATGCCGCCGCGCACGATGTCGACGAGGTCTTCGCCCCTCGCAATCGGAGGTCCGCCCGGGTTGCCGCCCTGCAGGCCTGCATAAAAGACGTCTTCATGGCGCCACATCACGCCCTTCGGCATGCCCGTCGTGCCGCCGGTGTAGATGATGTAGATGTCCTTGCCCGAGCGCGCTGCGAAATCGCGCTCGCTCTTTCCGGACGCGAGCGCATCCCCGAACGACACGGCCTCCGGCAACGCTTGCGGCGCGTCGCTGCCGTCGTCCACTTCGACGAGCACCCTCACCTTCGGCACGCGGCCCTTGAGGCCCGCCACGCGCGAACCGAGCTCGCGCTGATAGAACAGCGCGACGAGGTCGCTGTCGGAGAGCAGATAGGCCAGCTCGTCCTCGACGTAACGGTAGTTCACATTGACGGGAACCGCGCGGATCTTGAACGCGGCCAGGACGGCCACGAGGTATTCGGCGCCGTTGTAAAGATACATGCCGACGTGCTCGCCGGGCTTCACGCCCTTGCCGGCAAGGAAGTGGGCCAGCCGATTGGCCTCGCGGTCCAGCTCTGCGTACGTGTAGCGCTTGTCCCCGCAGATGAGCGCCTCGCGCTCGGGAACCGTGTCGACAACCATTTCGAACAGGTCTGCGATATTCAGTTCCATCGGGGTCTCCCGTTGTCCGTCCGGCTCGAAGCCGCGACCTTCGTCGGCGCGTTCCCGCCGGCGGATCAGCGTTTTTCTGCGCCGACCATCCACATCGAGAAAAATTGGGATCCGCCGCCGTACGCGTGTCCGAGCGCGATCTTCGCCCCGTCCACCTGATGCTCGCCGGCGGCACCGCGCACCTGCATCGCAGCCTCGGCGAATCGCAGCATTCCCGAGGCCCCGATCGGATTCGACGACAGCACACCGCCGGACGGATTGATCGGAAGCGCCCCGTCGAAGGCCGTCACACCGTCGAGCGTCATTTTCCAGCCTTCGTTCAAGTCGGCGAAGCCGAGGTTCTCCATCCACATCGGTTCGTACCAGCTGAACGGCACGTAGATCTCGGCGGTATCAATCTGCTTGCGCGGATTGTCGATGCCGGCCTGTCGGTAGACGGCCTGCGCGCACTCACGGCCCGCTCGCGGATTGATCTGGTTACGGCCGGGAAACATCGTCGGCTCGCTGCGCATCGCCGTGCCGAGCACCCATGCCGGACGAGCGGGAGCCTTTCTGGCGGCGCTCTCGTCGGCCAGCACCATCGCGCACGCGCCGTCCGACGACGGGCAGCACTCGAGATAGTGCAAGGGGTCCCACAGCAGCGGCGAGTTCGCCACCGTTTCCATGTCGATGTCCGGAAGGTGCAGGTGCGCGAACGGATTGCGCATCGCGTTCTGCCTGTCCTTGACGGCCACGCGAAGTCCGATGTCGGCCGGTGCCTTCGAACGGTCGATGTACGCGCGAATGATCGGCGCGAAGTAGCCTCCGGCTCCGGCCACGAGAGGCGGCTGGAACGGGATCTTCGGCGTGATCGCCCAGGTGGCCTCGCTTTCCGACTGCTTCTCGAAAGCCACCGTCAACACGCGCGAGAACTGCCCCGACTGCACGAGGTGCGCCGCGACGAGTGCGGTCGACCCGCCCACGCTGCCGGCCGTGTGCACGCGGATCATCGGCTTGCCGACGGCGCCGAGGGCATCGGCAAGATACAGTTCCGGCTGCATCACGCCCTCGAACATGTCCGGAGCCTTGCCGATCACCAGCGCTTCGACGTCCTTCCAGTCTAGCCCCGCGTCTTCGAGCGCGGCGAGCGCGGCCTCGCGAACGAGTCCGACCATCGAAAGGTCGCCGCGCTTGGCCGCGTGGCGGGTCTGGCCGATTCCTACGACTGCACAATGACGGGCCATCACTCTCCCTCCAGCACGCAGACGAGGTTCTGTTGAAGACAAGGGCCCGAGGTGGCGTGGGCAACGGTTCGCTTCGCCTCGCCGCGGTGAATGTACGACGCAGCTTCGCCGATGCGGATGAGTCCAGCCGCCATCATCGGATTGCCCGCGAGCACGCCTCCGGAAGGATTCACTCGCGTGGACGCGGAAAGGCCCAGTTCCTTTCGCAGCAGGATCTCCTGGTGAGTGAACGGCGCGTAGATCTCGGCGATATCGACGGGGCCGTCGGTCACGCCCGCCTTGAGCGCCGCGATGCGCGCCGAGGGGCAGGTGGTGAGGTCGCGACCGCCGAGGTTCTGCGAGTCGACACGATGATCGAGGCCGCGGATCCAGGCCGGCGTGCGGCCGGTCTTCTCGCACAGCGCTCGCGCGACGTCGCCAGCGGCCAGGATCACGGCCGAGGCGCCGTCGGAGATCGGCGCACAATCGTGACGGCGCAGCGGCGACGAGATGCAGCGGTCGGCCAGCAGTTGGTCGACGGAGAAGTCGCCGGTCAGTTGCGCGTACGGATTCGACTTCGCATCGCGACGGCTGCGCACCGCCACCTCGGCCATGTCCTTCTCGGTGCAGAGACCGGCATCGATCATCGCGCGGGCCTGCAGCGCGGCCACGCTGATCGAATCCGGCCACAGCGGCGCAACGAGATACGGATCGAGCTGAAGAGTGAGCACGTCCGGAAGCTCGCCGACCGACGACTTGCCGAAACCGAACACGAGCGCCGTGTCGATGTCGCCGTGCTGAAGTCGCGTCCAGGCCTCGGCCAGCGCCCAGGCTCCGTCCATTTCGACGTGCGATTCCTCGATCGGCGGCCAGGCTCCGACACCGTCGAGAGCCATCACGAACGAGAACGGCACGCCGGCGAGATAGTCGCAGCTGCCGGAAACAGTGAAGCCGATACGGTCGCGCGTCAGCCCGCTCGAGGCGACCGCTTCGGCAACCACAGGCATCAGGATCTCCACTTCGTTCTGGATGATATCGCGACGCACCGACACAGCCTGCGCGAAGGAAACGACCGCAATCTCGCGCATCACAGGTGCTCCTTGAAGGAATCGTAAGACGCGTCCGGCTCACCGGTCGGTCGCATGTAGCGGATGTTCTCGAGCGACGGCTTGCGCTCGGCCGGTTCGCACCACACCGTTTCGACGCGCATGCCCATGCGCACGTCGTCGACCGGGCATTCGGCCAGCAGACAGAAAAACGGAAGATCCGCGCCGTCGAGTACCACCGCCGCACACACGTACGGAATCTCGACTGCCTGTCCGTAAAACGGCAGGTTCACCACGCAGAATGTCGTGACGGTGCCCTTGTTCGACAACTCCACCTGCTCTTCGGTGGGAATCGCGCAGGTCGCACACGATCCGCGCGGGGGCATGTAGACCTTGCGGCACTTCGGGCAGCGCTCGCCGAGGATGCGTCCCTCCATCATGCCCTTGAGAAATCGCGCCGGCGCCTTGCCGGGCGTGATGGTGTATTCCAGACTTGTCGGCACGGTGATCATCTTGATCGGCGTCGGAAGTTCGCGGACCGTCCCGGGCAGTGGATCGCTCATGACTTTGCTCCCGAGCCGGCATCGGCGGCTTCGAAACACTCGATGTCGGTGATCATGCCCTTGCGCTCGGCCCGCCACCTGGCCTTCACGCGCATTCCCGTCTTCATCGACGCCTCGTCGGCGACGTCCACGACATGAAGCAAGGCGGTTGCGGCGCCGTCGAGGCGGATCAGCGCCCACGCAAACGGCGTTTGCAGCGGATGCTTTGCTCGCGGTTCGGCCACCCAGCTCCAGGTGGTGACCGTACCGGTGTCCGACACGTCGCACATCTCGGTGAGCGTGGCGGCGGTGGCCGGATCGAACTCGCTCGGCGGCACCAGCACGTCGCCGGACGGTGTCCGGGTTCCGAGGATGCGGCCGTCTCGAAGGCCCGCCAGGAAGGTGCCGATCACCGTTCCTACCGAGCGCGTGTACGGGTACTCGAGGGTATGCACCGCCGAGAGGACCCCCTGGTAGTGCCTCAACTTGTCCTGGCTCATGTTTGCGCGATTCCTTGGGCGGCCGGTGACCGCGTTCAGAGTGGAACGCGTTCTACACGGAGCATCGTTCTCTGCCAACGCCCGTTCGGGCCGCGTGTGCGACGGGGGTCAAAGGGGGCTGCGTAACTGCGCCGAGGCTGGTTGCTTTGATGTCAGCAGGGCGTTAGACCCGCGGCTTCGTCGGCACCGGGCATTCCCCCATATTTCGCCGACAACAAGGACTTCGCGGCGTGACCTCGCACCTGGAAGAAAAGCTCCAGAACGACATCCACCGCATCCGGGATCGCGTTCGTGAGATGGCCGATCTTGCCCTTCGCGGGCTGGAGGACTCGGTGCGCGCGCTCACCGCCGGCGACACCAAGCTCGCGTACGCCGCCATTTTGCGCGACTCCCGGGTGGACGACCTCGAGAGCATGATCGACGCGATGTGCGTCGAGTTCATCGTCCGTCACATCCCGGTGGCCACCCACCTCCGCTTCGTGCACTCCGTGGCCAAGATCGTCTCCGAGCTCGAGCGGGTCGGAGACTACGCCGAGAGCATCAACCGCCAAGCCATCCTTTTGGCCAAGACCGAAAAAGTCAACAAATTCGAAAGTTTCGAGAAGATAGCTGGAGTGGCGGTCGACATGATGCGGCAGGCTGTTCGCTCCTTTCTCGACGAGGATCTCGATCTCGCCAGGCGGACGATCGCGCTCGAGGCAACGGCCAACGCCCTTCACCACGACATCTACCAGAACCTCGTGGCGGAGATCCCGGTCAGTTCGGACGAACTCTCCAGGCTGTTCTCGCTGTTGTCGGTGGCCAACCGCTACGAGCGCGTGGCCGACCAGGCCGTGAACATCTGCGAAGAGGTCTACTACATGCTCACCGGCGAGAGTGTGAAGCATCAGTCGAAGGGCACGGCCACCATCCTGTTCCTGTCGTCGGGCACCTCGTCCCTGGCGTCCATCGCCGAGGCCATCGCGAGTACGGTCGCGGGCGACCAGTTCACGTTCGCCGCCGCGACGACCGCCCCCGGACATCCCGACGCCCCGCTCCTCGACTTCCTGGCCAAGCGCGGCATCAACCTCTCCGACCGGGAGGCCTCGCCGCTGGCCACGATGGGTCCGCTCGGCAATTACCGCATCATCGTCGCGGTGGACCGCGAGGCCGCGCGCGCGGTCTCCCAGCAGACGCTCGGCTTCCGGACGGTGGTGGTGGACTGGGACATGCCCGACGCACTGGCGGATGCCGGGGCCGAAGCGCTTTCGGGCCTCTTCGACGACCTTCTCGAACGCATCACGACGCTGATCCAGAGCCTGCACGGCACCGTCTCGAGCCTGGACACGGCAAACTGAACGGCGCGCGTGTCTCGATGAAGCCAACCCGCCGGCCTTGGCGATGACGACGTGCCGATTCGGAGAAAACTGGAAATGAGCTCGAGAACCACCCTAATCATGACAGCGGCTGCGTTGGCGATGCTCTCTGCGTGCTCGCGCGGCAGCGGAGACCGCGTTCTTCTTCAGAACAAGGGCTCCGACACCCTGGTCAACGTCGCGCAGGCCTGGGCGGAAACCTATCGTACCGTGAAGCCGACCGTCGCCGTAGCAGTTAGCGGCGGCGGAAGCGGCACCGGCATCGCCGCGCTGATCAACGGCAACGTCGACATCGCCAATTCAAGCCGCGACATTCACGCCGACGAGCGCGAGCAGGTCAAGAGCCACACCGGCAAGGAAGCGGTCGAGTTCAAGGTGGCGCGAGACGCCATCGTGGTCTACGTGCACGCCGCCAACCCCGCCAAGACTCTCACAATGGAAAACCTCGCATGCATCTACGGGGAGAAGGGAACCTGCGACACCTGGACCTCGGTTGGCGTGGAGGTCCCGGGCTGCGCCGACCAGAAGATCATCCGCGTCAGCCGGCAGTCGAACTCGGGCACATACGAGTATTTCCGTGAAGCGGTGCTCGGTGCGACGAGCGACTTCAAACTCGGATCGCGCGACATGCAGGGCAGCAAGGATGTCGTCGATCTCGTCTCCAAGACACCGTGCGCGATCGGCTACAGCGGCATGGGCTACGCCACCCACGAGGTCCATCAGGTCTGCCTGGCCAAGGACACTACCACTCCCTGCGTGGCCCCGACCCTCGAGACCGCCAAGAGCGGCGAGTACCCGCTTTCGCGCAACCTTTTCATGTACACGCTCGGCGAGCCCCAGGGCGAGACGAAAACCTATCTCGACTGGATCCTGTCGCCGGCGGGCCAGAAAATCGTCGGCGAGAACGGGTTCGTCCCGCTTTGAAGCACGAGAGCGCCAGCCGGGACGAGTAAGCGCGACGATCCAGCGACGACCGGGGCAACAGACCATGAACCGACGAGCGCGACATCGAAACACCCAATCCGCCCAATCGACATCGGACTGAGAATTCACCGGCCATGACATCACCGTCCGTGACAAGGCATCCCCCGGTCCGCCGGGGGCGCAGCCTCGCCTCCGTGACCATCGAGCGACTCGTCGAGTTGCTCATCCGTGCATGCGGATTCAGCGCGATCTTTTTCGTGTTCGCGATCTTCGTGTTCGTGGTGGGTTCGGGAGCCGAATTCATCGTGAATCGGCTCGACTTCGGACAGTTCCTGTTCAGCACCGAGTGGGTGCCTACCTCGGTCGGCCAGAAGCGCTACGGAACGCTGGCGCTGATTGCCGGCACCGTCAGCGTCACGGCCCTCGCGATGGCGATCGCCGTGCCGTTCGGCCTCGGTGCCGCCATCTTCGTGTCCGAGTTCACCACGGGCCGCCGCAAGGAACTGCTCAAGGTCGTTATCGAGCTCCTCGCGGCCATCCCCTCCGTCGTGTGGGGCTTCATCGGACTGGCCATGGTCAACCCGATGATCATCGCGATGTTCGACGCGCCGATCGGGCTCAACGTGCTCAACGGCGGACTCATCCTCGGGCTGATGAGCGTGCCGATCATCGTCTCGATCGGGGAAGACGCGCTCAAGGCGGTTCCCGATTCCTACCGGGAAGCCTCCCTCGCGATGGGCGCCTCGCGCTGGCAGACGATCACGAAGGTGCTGCTGCCGGCCGCTCGAAACGGTCTGCTGGCCGCCGTGCTGCTCGGTGTCGGCCGCGCCATCGGGGAGACCATCGCCGTGCTGATGGCCACCGGTCACGCGGTGCAGATTCCGCACAGCCCGCTCGACTCCGTGCGCACGCTGACCGCGACCATCGCCGCCGAGCTCGGCGAGACCGCACGCGGCAGCGACCACTACCAGGCCCTGTTCGCCATCGGCGTGCTGCTGTTCACGCTTACCTTCATCGTCAACCTCACCGCCGACCTGATGGTTCGCGGGCGCAAGGCCTCGCGATGAGTGAGCCATTCCAGGCCACCTCCCCGTTCACCACAACGGAGCGAACCCGGGCCGGCCGGCACACGGAAAGCGTCGCGCGCGCGGTCCTCGCGATGATGACGGTGCTGCTCGTGCTTCCGCTCACCGCGATCCTCGGGCTGCTCATCGTGAAGGGCGCCCCGGCGCTGAGCCTCTCGTTCCTGCTCGACTCGCCGGCCGCCGGCATGACCGCGGGCGGCATCTTCCCGACCATCGTCGGGACCCTCTGGCTCGTCGGCGTGTCCCTGATGATCGCCGCGCCCATCGGCATCCTCGCCGCCATCTATCTCAACGAGTACGCGCCGGAGAACTGGATGACGCGCATCATCCATCTCGCCATCGTGAACCTGGCCGGCGTTCCGAGCATCGTGCACGCGCTGTTCGGCGTCGGCGCGTTCGTGCTTTTCCTGCAACTCGGCACCAGCATCCTGGCCGCTTCGCTGACACTCGCCGTGATGACCTTGCCGGTGATCATCGCAAGCACCAAGGAGGCGCTGTCGGCGGTTCCGATGTCGTTCCGGGAAGCCTGCTGGGTGCTTGGCGCATCACGCTGGCAGACCATCCGCCACGTCGTGCTTCCGAACTCGATCCAGGGGATCCTCACCGGCGTGATCCTTCAGGTCTCGCGTGCAGCCGGCGAGACCGCCCCGATCATGTTCACGGGCGCGGCCTTCTACCTGCCCTTCCTTCCGAATTCGGTGCACGACCAGTGCATGGCCCTGTCGATGCACCTGTTCACCCTTTCCACCCAGGTTCCCAACGTACCGCCGGCGATGCCCTACGCCACCGCGCTGGTGCTGGTGGTGCTGGTCATGAGCGTGAACCTCTCCTCCATCCTGTTGCGAAGCTATCTGCGCGCGCGGAGAAAATGGTGACTACCTCCCGCGCCAAGATCGAGATCCGCGACCTGCGCGTACGCTACGGCGAGCACGTGGTGCTCGACGGCGTATCGCTGGACGTGCTCGAGGGAGAGATCCTGGCCGTCATCGGCCCGGCCGGTGCCGGCAAGACCACGCTGCTGCAATGCATCAACCGCATGTCGGACATGGTCCCCGGCATGAAGGTGGAGGGATGCATCCGCATCGACGGGGAAGACGTCATGTCGATCCGCGACGTCGCCTCCCTGCGGCGCCGCATCGGCGTCGTGTTTCCGCTGCCGGTCGGCCTGCCGATGTCGATCTACGACAATGTCGCCTTCGCGCCGCGCATGGCCGGGATCCGCAGCCGCTCGCTGCTCGACGATCTCGTCGAACGATGCCTGAGGCAGGCAGCGCTGTTCGACGAAGTGAAGGACCGGCTTGGAGACCTCGGCACCCGCCTGTCCGGCGGCCAGCAGCAGCGCCTCACGATCGCGCGTGCACTGTCGCTCGAGCCCGAGATCCTCTGCCTCGACGAATTCTCGATCGCCGTCGACCCGGTCACCACAATGCGCATCGAGGAAGTCATCAAGGAGCTGCGCTCGACGATGACCGTCGTGCTGGTGACAAACCTGGTGCTGCAGGCCAGGCGCCTCGGCGACCGCACGGCCCTCTTCCTCGACGGTCGTCTCATCGAAGTGGGCGCCACCGAGACCATCTACTCGCGCAACACCCAGGATGCCCGCACGTACCAGTATGTGCAGGGGTTGTTCGGCTGATGACCACGCTCGACGAGAACCGGACGGCGGCCGTCATCACGCGTGGCCTGCGGCTGTTTTACGGCAAGTTCGAAGCCGTGCGCGGCGTCGACCTGGAGATCACCGATGGTCGCATCACCGCATTGATCGGCCCGTCGGGCTGCGGCAAGTCGACGCTGCTGCGCTGCTTCAACCGCATCAACGAGCGCCACGACTACGTCTCGACGGCCGGCGAAGTGCGCATCCACGGCCACAACATCTACGACGAAGGCGTCGACCTGGTGGAATTGCGCAAGCAGGTGGGCATGGTGTTCCAGCGCCCCAATCCGCTGCCGATCTCGGTGCGCGACAACGTGCTCTACGGCTATCGCCTGCACACGCCGTCGCGGCAGCGCAGCCGGGACGCGGAGGAAGCCGAGCTCGAGTCGGCGCTGAAGGCCGTGCGGCTGTGGGACTCGCTGAAGGATCGCCTCGACCTGAAGGCGACCCAATTGCAGCTCGAGGCCCAGCAGAAACTCTGCATCGCGCGACTGCTACCGCTCAAGCCGTCGGTCCTGCTGATGGACGAGCCCTGCTCCACGCTCGACCCCGACGCGACCGCCGCCATCGAGGAGCTCATGCGTGCGCTCGCCGGTACGTTCACAATCGTGATCGTCACCCACAACATGGCCCAGGCCCGCCGTGTCAGCGACGAATGCGTCTACATGCTGCTTGGCGAAATCGTCGAGCACCGGCGCACCGAAGATCTCTTCATTGCGCCGCGCGACAAGCGCACGGCGGATTACATCGAAGGACGGTTCGGCTGACGCCCGGCCTTAACCCGGGTTACTCCAGCGAGAGCCAAAGCCGGAGCAAATGCCGGCGACGCGACCGTTCCGGCCAGTCCTCGTATTGCGTGCGGGCGTGCAGCACGGTGTGGTTGGAAATCAGTTGCACGTCGCCGGGCTCGAAGCTCATGTCGAGATAGAGCGCGGGAGACGAGGCAATTTCCTCGTAGAGGTCGAGTAGTTCGCGTTCTTGCTCCGTAAAGCGCGGCGCCGCGGCGTGGCGCTCCACGGATCGGAAATAGTCGCTGTGGTAGAACGTTCGAAGGCGGCCCTCGCTGTAGCAACACGGCTGGACGGGTACCCAGGGCATGCGGCTCTCGCGCGATTCGTCACGCGTATCGAGCAGGAACGGTTCGTAGAGCCTTTGGGCGAGATCGGGCCGCTGTCGCAGCAATTCGTCGTGGACGGCAACCGAACTCACGATGCGACTTGCCCCGCCCGATTTCGCGGGGCGCAGGCACAGCAGGCCGACGATATCGGCGAGGTCGCAGTGGAACGCGATGTTCGCGGCCGTGCGGTACTTGCGTACGAACGGGCTGGCGGCATCCTCGCCGTAGTCGCGAACGTGGCCGAGCAGCTCTTCCTGCGGATTCTGTCCGCCCGGCACGCCCAGGTGGTGTCCGAGTCCCCAGAACACGACCGACGAGAGTTCCTCTCCCCAGCGCTCGACCGGAAGGCCGCGCAGCAGCAAGAGCCCGAGGCCGCTGCGAAACGTATCCGCCCACGCGGCGATGCGCGGCGCGAGAGTGGGCAATTCGAAGTCGTTGCGTCCGAGAAATTCGAGCGGTGTATCCGAACAGCGCCGTGCAGCCGACTCGAGTTCGTCGATTTCCGAAGCGGGGAAACGCACGATCCAGTCGTCGCGTGCGGCCACCTCGGGGCCGCGCCACGCCGCCGCGCCGCCGACCGGCGAGGTCGCAACCTCGTCATGGGGACGATGGAAATAGTGAAGGGCCTGGGCGCCGAAAGAACGGTACTGTGTTTCCGTCTGCATTCGTCACCCAGGCCCTTGTCGGTAACTCCGCCCGGGGTGCCCACTCGCTTCGGGCGCCCGCCGAGGTTTCTCCCATAGCTTGGGCGGAGGCCCAAGCGTTCGAAACGTCAGCCCAGGCGTTCAATGACGGTCGCGTTCGCCATCCCGCCCCCTTCGCACATCGTCTGCAGGCCGTAGCGGCCGCCCGAGCGCTCAAGCTGGTTCAAAAGCGTCGTCATCAGGCGCGTGCCGCTGCAGCCGAGGGGATGTCCGAGCGCGATCGCACCGCCGTTCGGATTCACTTTCGACATGTCGGGCCCGAACTCCTTCGCCCAGGCCAGCACCACCGGCGCGAACGCTTCGTTGATCTCGACCGCGTCGATGTCCGAGAACTCGAGACCGGCACGCTTGAGCACGTTGTGGGTGGCCGGAATCGGCGCCGTCAGCATGATGACCGGATCGCAGGAACCGAGCGCGAACGCATGAAAGCGTGCACGCGGCTTGAGGCCGAGCGCTTCGGCGCGGCCGCGCTCCATGATCAGAACCGCCGCAGCCCCGTCGGTGATCTGGCTCGAGTTGCCGGCCGTGATGCAGCCGGTCTCCTCGAATGCAGGCCTCAGCGCTCCGAGCTTCTCCACCGTCGTCTCGGCGCGGATTCCTTCGTCGGTCGTGATGAGTTCCTTGCCGCCGTCGTCGTGGGTGCGCTCGACGGGCGTGATCTCGTGCGCAAACCAGCCCATCTCCGTCGCACGGGCGGCGCGCTGGTGCGACTGCGCCGAGAACGCGTCGAGTTCCTCGCGCTTGAGGTTCCACTTCTTGCAGATCTCCTCCGCCGAGAGGCCCTGGTTCACGAGCCCGCCGCGGCCGTAGAGGTTGGCCTCCACGTAGCGGTCGATCATCTTCGGTCCGAACGGCGCGCCGCCGACCATCGCGGTGGTGCCCATCGGTACGCGACTCATCGACTCGACGCCCGCCGCGATCACGCAGTCGTACGCGCCGGCCATCACGCCTTGCGCGGCGAAATGCAGTGCCTGCTGGCTCGATCCGCACTGGCGGTCCACCGTGGTTCCGCAGACGGTTTCGGGAAAGCCGGCCGCCAGCGCCGCATTGCGGCCGATGTTGAGCCCCTGCTCGCCCACCTGGCCCACGCAACCCATGATCACGTCCTCGACAAGGGCCGGATCGAGGCCGGTGCGCGCGATCAGCGCGCGAAGCGGCTCGGCGGCCAGGTCGACGGCGTGCCAGCCCGAAAGGGCTCCGTTCTTCTTTCCGCGGCCGAGGGGAGTACGAATGGCATCGACGATGACGGCTTCACGCATGACTTTTGATCCTCCTGGACGAAAGGGGCCGAGCGGCGGCCCGTCCGGTGCTCGAGGCGCACGACGCGCGCGCCTTCTGGAATACCGCTGGCCGGGAGATTGGCAAGACCTTGCAATACGTCAAGCGCGGCAGCGTGGCCTGGCGGTAGTGGGATCAGATCCGATTCCGGCAGCGCCGGGCATGGGTCTGACCCTGCTTCCGAAAATGGGGTCTGACCCCATTTCCTGTGACCCCATTTCCAGCCGCTCAAAATCCGGCGACCAATCCGTCCTTGCGGGTCTCCGTGGCGGCCATGTAGCCGCCGTCGATCTTCATCGCCGCCTGCGCGCCGCCGAACATGAGAGGCGGCGCGACCGTGACGTCGTGACCGCGCCCGATGAGCTCGTCGCGCACGTTCGCAGATACGCCCTCCTCCACCGCCACCCCGCGGCCTTCGGTCACCTGCCAGCGAGGTGCGTCCACGGCCGCTTGCGGATTCTGGCCGTGGCCGAAAAGGCGCATCACCATCTGCACGTGTCCCTGCGGCTGCATCGCTCCGCCCATCACGCCGAAGGCCATGACGGGCACGTCATCCTTCGTGACAAAGCCCGGAATGATCGTGTGGAACGGCCGCTTGCCCGGGCCGACCACGTTCGGATGGCCGGACTCGAGCGTAAAGCCGCTCCCGCGGTTCTGCAGGCTCATGCCGGTGCCCGGCACGACGATGCCCGAGCCGAACGCGAAGTAGTTCGACTGGATGTAAGACACCATCGTGCCGTCGGCATCGGCCGCGCACAGGTACACGGTGTCGCCGACCGCCGGCTTGCCTGCATGGAAATCAAGCGCCCGATGGGGATCGATCTGCGTCGCGCGAGACGCGAGGTAGCCGTCGTCGAGCAGATCGGCGACACGCGCTGTCATCGCGGCCGGGTCCGATACGGCACGATGCACATCCGCGAACGCGAGTTTCATCGCCTCGATCTGCAGGTGCAGGCTTCCGGCCGAATCGACGTCGTGCGAAAGCACATCGGTATGGGCGAGAATTCCGAGCGCCATCAACGCCGCGATGCCCTGCCCGTTCGGCGGGATCTCGTGCAGACGCACACCGGCGAATTCAATGGAGATCGGCTCCACCCAGTCCGCGCGATGCATGGACAGGTCCTCCTGCGTGAAGAACCCTCCACCGGCGCGGGACGCCGCCACGAACGCCTCGC
The DNA here is from genome assembly GCA_046261745.1 of Binatia bacterium. Taxonomy (GTDB): domain Bacteria; phylum Desulfobacterota; class Binatia; order UBA1149; family CAITLU01; genus DATNBU01. The sequence goes on along the minus strand of JBHEOD010000004.1, from coordinate 3,749 downwards.
CGAGCCCCCCGCGGTAGAGGGCCTCTCCGCGTGTTTCCGCTACCTGCCGAAGGCTCGCGCCAAGATCCGTCAGCACCATTGTCTCGCCCATGCGCGGCGCGCGCCCTCCGGGGAGGAACACCCGCGCAAATTCCTCGAAGCCTGCGTAAAGTCCGCTGACCATCGCCCACTGCGAGGCGATCACGGGCGAGACCAGGAACCCGCGCTCCGCATAATCCACGGCCGGTTCGAACAGGGCCTCGAACGGAAGCCGGCCCAGGCGCGAAGACAACTCCACCCACGCCGAGACCGCGCCGGGCACCGTCACCGCGTCCCAGCCGAGCATCGGCACTCGAGACTGCCCCTCAAAACGCGCCGCCGTCATGGCAGCCGGGCTGCGCCCCGACGCATTGAGGCCGTGCAGCACGCCGTCGTGTGCGACGATCGCGAATGCATCGCTGCCGAGTCCGTTGTTGACAGGTTCGACGACCGTCAGCGCGATGGCGGCGGCAAGTGCAGCATCCACCGCATTGCCGCCACGGGCGAGCATGCGTAGCCCGGCTTGCGAGGCGAGCGGCTGCGACGTCGCGACCACGTTGGCAGCCAGCACCGGCATACGGCGGGAGAGATAGGGGAACGCGTCATTCATCTCGGGAGACGAGGCTTCACCTACTGACCCCGCGGCTCGCGCTTCATGCGGTACACCACCGGGCCGCCGGCGGGCATCGCCACAGGCGCGACCACTTCGAAGCCGAAGCGCTCGTAGTACGGCACATTCTCGAGCCGCGACGATTCAAGGTAGGCCGATGTGTTTTCCTCGTCGCAGCGTTCGAGCACCGGAGAGAGCAGCGCCGCGCCCACCCCGCCGCGCTGACGCGCGGGATCGGTGCCGAGCACCGACAGGTACCAGTGGGGCTCGGCGGGATGCATCGAGGTGAGCGGCGCCATCCCCTGGGCGATCCTGAGCGCCCGCACGCCGAACACGGGCAGCACCTTCACCACGAACGAAAGTAACTCGGTAAGGCTGGGCCCGCCGTCGCGCGGAGGGTCCCACAACGCGACGCCGGAGCCGTCCGTGGTGGTGTAGACCACGCCGTGACGGTCGTAGATGGCGAGCACCCTTTCGAAGAGCATTCTCTGGCGTCGCGGGCGGGCCTCCTGGTCCGGAAACAGCCAGCGGTGGAAAGGATCCGCCCCGAATGCGCGCGTCAGCACATCGGCCAGGTGGGGGAATTCCTCGCGATCCGCGATCCTCATTCCCAATATCGAGCGGCGTGCCATGCGAGCGCGGTGTAGCGACGGCACGGTGCAAGTGGTAGCGCTCGCCGCCGAGTCGGCGGTTCCTGCCGGCCGGCAAGTCCGGGCATCCGCCCGGCACCAGACACGGCCGGCCGCTGCCGTCCGACGCGACACGTTGCCCGGCCGGCGGCCGGCACGAGGGAGCAAACACGATGACCACCTCCGCCCTTGCCATGGTGACCGGTGCCTCTTCGGGCATCGGCAAATCGTTCGCGGAAGCACTCGCCGCGCGCGGCACCGACCTCGTGCTGGTCGCGCGCAATCGCTCGCGCCTCGAAGAGCTGGCCGAACAGCTTCGCCGCCGTCACAACCGCGACGTGTTGGTCATGGCCGCCGACCTCGAAAAACCGGACGAACTCGCGCAGGTGGAAAAGCACCTGCAGGAAGATGCCCGCATCGACCTGCTCGTCAATAACGCCGGTTACGGCGTGACCGGCAACTTTGCCGACCTGCCCATCGACCAGACCCAGGGACAGATCGACTGCAACATCCTCGCACTCACCCGCCTGGCCCATGCTGCACTCTCGACCATGAAGCCGTCGCGGCGCGGCGGCATCATCAACATCGCGTCGGGGGCCGCGTTCCTGCCGACCCCGCAGATATCCGTGTACTGCGCCACCAAGGCCTACGTCGTGAACTTCTCGCTGGCGCTCGGTGAGGAGACCAAGGCGCACGGCGTGCACTGCCTCGTCGTGTGTCCCGGCTTCACGCGCACGGAATTTCAGTCGCGTGCGAATTACGACACCAGCGCGATGCCGTCGTTCGTCTGGCAGACGGCCGACGACGTCGTGAAGGAATCGCTGGCCGCGTACGACAACGGCGATGCGATGCTCGTGCCGGGCCTGCAAAACCGCATGACCATGATGCTGACCAGCGTGATCCCGAAGCCGTGGCTCGCCTCTCTCGCCGGGCGCTTCGGAAAACAGCCCGGACACTGATGGAGTCCCGGATCAGGCCCCCTGCGAGGCGCGTTTTCCGGATTTCGCATTGCCTGAACCACGTCGGTCCGCCACAACAGAGAGGATGCGTCCACGCCCGTCACCGAGGGCCAGATTCGCGGAGGAGATTTCGATGACCATGACCATGAAGAAGAAGCTTCGGCTCGGACTCGCGGCGCTTGCCTGCGCCGTGGCCGTCGCCCCGAGCCATGCGCCGGCCCAGGTGCAGGATGGCGACCAGAAGAAATGCATCACCGGCCTGAACAAGGCCGGTGCAAAGGTCGCATCCACGCAAGGCAAGGCCGACGTGGGCTGCGTGAAGAACACCGGCAAGGGAACCGAGACCGACGCCACGGCGTGCCTGACGGCCGACCCCAAGGACAAGATCGCCAAAGCGGTGGCCAAGGTGTCCACCACCTTCACGAAGTCCTGCGCCACCCTGCCCGACTTCGGGCCTGACGACGCCACGGTGGCTTCGGACGGCGCCGTGGACGAAACCATCGGACTGGCCACCGACGTGCTCGGCACCGACCTCACCGGCACGCTGCTGACCTCGAGCAGCAATGCGGACGCCGCCAAGTGCCAGTACAAGGTCATCTCGACTATCCAGAAGCTGTCGAACACGATCATCAAGGACTTCAACTCGTGCAAGTCGAAGGGCCTCAAGCTCGACTCCATCGATTCGGCGGCGGATCTCGACGCGTGCATCGAGACGGTGAACTCGGACCTCAAGGGAAAGGTCGCCAAGGGAACCGAGAAGGTTGACGACGCCTTGGGCGACACCTGCGCGGGACTCGACCTCGAGGCCCTCTTCCCGGGCGTGTGCGCCAGCTACAACCCGATCGACGACTGCATCATCTCGCGTGCACGTTGCCGCGCCTGTTCGGTGCTTTCGGTGATGGATGGCCTCGGCGCCGTCTGTGACAAGTTCGACGACAAGCTGCCCGGCAACGAAAGCTGCGGTGCGCCGCTGATCGCCACCCAGAGGACGTCCGTCCCGAGCATCGAGACTGCCGAAACACCGGGCTCCCCCGGCGTCGTGGTCACCAATCCAAAGCTTCTCACCCAGTTCCCGCCGTCTGGGCCGGATCTCAACAGCGCCGAGTACGTGCGCTGGCGCCTGAACGGCCCGGAAGTCACGCCGGACGCCGTCCTGATCCTCGTTCCCGGCTTCGGGTCGGGCGTGAACCCGCTGCGCACGCTGGCGGAAGAACTCATCCCGAAGATGCTCGCCGAGAAGAACCTGCGCCTGGAGGTCTGGGGCCGAATCGCCGGGCGGTTTTCTACGATGCCCAGGCCGACATTCCGTTCCTCGCCAACTTCACTCCCGACGTGTTCTCGCACGACATCGACGCCGTCGTCGAAGCGGCGCTGCTCGCGACCCCCAACGTCTTCCTCGGCGGCCACTCGGCGGGAACAGGATTTACCGCCCGCTACGCAGCCACCGATCTCGACGTGGGTGCAGGGCTCGAGCCCGGCTACGCCAAGCTGCGTGGTCTCGTCCTGTTCGAGGGCGGCGGCGGAACCACCGCG
>JBHEOD010000039.1:25044-26534 GCA_046261745.1 Binatia bacterium | reverse complement strand
CCGGCCAGCAGCGGAATCCTCATGCCGCCACCACAGCGCACTGCTCGAGAGCGGCGACTCCGGGAAGCTTGTTGCCTTCGAGGAATTCGAGCGACGCTCCGCCGCCGGTGGAAACGTGTGTCACTTCTGCCGAGCGGCCCGACTTGGCCAGCGCCGCCACCGAATCGCCGCCGCCTATCACGCTGTGCGCGTGGGAGTCGGCCACCGCGTTGGCAACCGCCATTGTTCCGGCGGCGCACGAGTCCCATTCGAAGACGCCCATCGGTCCGTTCCAGAAAATGGTCTTCGCGTCGAGCAGGATGCCGTGGAAAAGCTCGCGCGTACGCGGGCCGATATCGAGGCCCATGAAGCCTTCGTCGATCGACTCGCCGGAGGTGAGCGTGGTGGCTGCATGCTCGTCGAACTCGCGCGCGACCACGTGGTCAATCGGCAGAGCAATGCGAACCCCGCGCGCCGACGCGTCGGCCAGCAGCGCGCGCGCCGTGTCGACGTTGTCGTCGTCTACTAGCGACGCCCCGACCCCAATGCCCTTCGCGTGCAGGAAGGTGTAGGCCATCGCGCCGCCGACGATCAGCGCATCGATCTTTCCGAGCAGGTGGCCCATCAGCTTGATCTTGTCGCCCACCTTCGCGCCGCCGATTACCGCGACGAACGGGCGAGCCGGGGAGTCGAGCAGGCTGGACAGCGCGGCGACTTCCGCAAACATGAGGTAGCCGGCGGCGCAGTCGGCGACGTGGCGCGCGATCCCCGCGGTGGACGCGTGCGCGCGGTGCGCCGCTCCGAACGCATCGTTGACGTAGACGTCGCAGAGCGCAGCCAGGCTGCGCGCGAACGCGTCGTCGTTCTTCTCCTCTTCCTTGTAGAAGCGGAGATTCTCCAGCAGCACGACGTCGCCGGGTTCCATCGCAGCGATGCCGCGCTCGACCTCGGGTCCGATGCAGTCCGGCAGCAGCACGACCGGCGCACCGAGTTCCTCGGCGAACTGCGCGGCAATGGGATCGAGCGACAACTCGGGCGTGGGTCTGCCCTTGGGGCGGCCGAGGTGGGACGCGAGGATTACCTTCGCGCCCTTCGAGCGTGCGTACTCAACCGTCTTCAGCGCCGCACGCAGGCGCGTCGTGTCGGTGATACGGCCGTTCTTGACCGGTGCATTGAAGTCCACGCGGATGAAAACCCGGCGGCCTTCCAGCGACAGTTGCTCGATGCTCTTCACGTCGGGCCGTTGGATCTCAGAGCGATTTGGCGATCATCGCGATCACGTCGCCCATGCGCGCCGAGAATCCCATCTCGTTGTCGTACCAGGAGAGCACCTTCGCGAAGCCCGGCTCGAGCACCTTGGTCACCGGCGCGTCGAAGATCGACGAGTGGCGGTTCCCGTTGAAGTCGGTCGAGACGAGCTCTTCGTCGCAGTACTGCAGCACGCCCTTGAGCGGGCCGTCGGCCGCAGCCTTCATCGCCGCGTTGATCTCGTCGCCCGAAGGCTTTTTCTC
>JBHEOD010000039.1:0-25034 GCA_046261745.1 Binatia bacterium | reverse complement strand
GTTGATCTCCTCGGCGGTGGTGTCGCGCATGGCGATGAACTTCAGGTCGACCAGCGAAACATTGGGCGTCGGGACGCGGACCGATACGCCGTCGAGCTTGCCCTTGAGCTCGGGCAGGACGAGGCCGACGGCGCGGGCCGCGCCGGTCGTCGTCGGGATCATCGAAAGGGCGGCCGCTCGTGCGCGGCGCAGGTCGTCGTGGGGCAAGTCGAGGATGCGCTGGTCGTTCGTGTAGGAGTGGATGGTCGTCATCATCCCCCGCTTGAGACCGAAGCAGTCGTTGAGCACCTTGGCCACGGGAGCCAGGCAGTTGGTCGTGCAGGACGCATTGGAGATCACGTCGTGTTTGGCCGGGTCGTAGGACTGGTGGTTGACGCCGTAGCACAGAGTGAGATCGGCGCCGGTGGCCGGGGCCGAGATGATCACCTTGCGCGCGCCAGCCGTCAGGTGGCCTGCCGCGGCGTCCCGCTTGGTGAAGTGTCCGGTCGATTCGACGACGACGTCGACGCCGAGGTCCTTCCATGGCAAATCCGCCGGATTGCGGACGGACAGCACCTTGATGCTTTTGCCGCCGACCTTGATCTCGCCCTCTCCGCTAACCACGTCCGCCGGGTACTTGCCGTGCACGGAATCGTACTTGAGAAGGTGCGCGAGCGTCGAAGCGTCCGTGAGATCGTTGACTGCGACAATTTCGAACTCGCTGCGACCGACCGTAGCACGCAGCATGTTGCGTCCGATTCTGCCGAAGCCATTGACGCCGACGCGGATGGGCATAGTGGAAGTCCTCCGTGGAAATTGCGGCAAGCCGCCGGATTTTCAAAGGAAAGTCCGGCGGGCTGTTTCACGTCAGGGCGTTGAAGTCAAGGTCGCGAGCGCTTCGATCGGGCATCGCGACCACGGGCGTGTTGCGTTTTCCCGGCGTAACGCGCGAGTGTGCCTCGCTGAAAATTGACAGCCTGCGCCAGCGAGAATACTTTCGCGGCCTGTGGATGCGGTGCGGTAGTGCGGTGGCCCGGTAAGTGACTCCCCAACCAGAACATTCGTTTATCTCCATGCTCACCGCCTCCGGTCCGGTGGTGCTGGCGGTTCTCTACACCCTGATCGCGGCTTCGATCGCGAGCTGGGGCATCGTCATCTTCAAGGCGAGGCAGCTTCACGCGGCGCGGCGCGGCGCGGAGGAGTTCCAGAAGCTCTTCTGGGACACGCGCAACCTTGCCGAGGTGTCCCGCGCCTGCGCCCAGCTCGGCCCGAATCCGCTGGCCGCCGTCTTTACGGCCGGCTACGAGGAGCTGCTCAGGCTTCGCACCAAGAAGAAGGCCGCAGCCGAGGAGGGGCTCAGCACCGAGCTCTCGGGCGTGGCCAACGTGGAAAGAGCGATGCGGCGGGCCGCCTCGCGTGAGCGTATCGAGCTCGAGAAACTGCTGACTTTCCTGGCCACCTGTTCGAGCACGGCGCCTTTCATCGGCCTTTTCGGCACGGTCTGGGGCATCATGAACTCGTTCGTCGGTCTGAGCGCCGGCGGCCCTTCGAGCATCACGGCGGTGGCGCCTGGTATCTCCGAAGCCCTGGTGGCCACGGCGGCCGGGCTGGCGGCGGCCATTCCAGCCCTGGTGGCGTACAATCACTTCGCGCGGGCCACGCGCCTGATCGCCGGCGAAATGGACAGTTTCATCTCCGAGTTCCTCAACATCGCCGAACGCCACTTCCTGAACTGAAGCGAAGCCGCGATGGGAGGAGACGACTACAGCGAGGGCGGAACGGTTGCGGGCATCAACGTGACGCCGCTGGTGGACGTGATGCTGGTGCTGCTGGTGATCTTCATGGTCACGGCACCGATCATCCAGCAGGGCATTGACGTGCAGCTTCCGCAGGCCGGAGGCCAGGCACTTGCCGGCGACGACGTGGCGCTCGTGGTGTCGATCACGGCCGACGGCCAGCTCTACCTTAACGACACGCAGATGGATGCCGCCGCTCTTTCGACCCGGATCGCCGCGATCCTCAAGGAGACGCCGCACCAGATCGTCTACGTGCGCGGCGACAAGGGCGCCGACTACGGAAAGGTGGTCCAGGTGATCTCGTCACTGAAGGGAGCCGGCGTCGACAAGCTCGGCCTGATCACCGAGCCCGGAGCAAGCTAAGTGGTTGCTCCCGTCCGCGAGCGGCCGCCCGAGGTCGCGCGGACCGGTCGGGTGGATCCGCGCCTCGTGAAGGCCCTCGGCTGGTCGCTGGCCGGTCACGTATTCGTCGTCGCCGCCGGGCTGCTGTTCGCTCTCTACGCTCCCGCTCCTACGCAGTTCGAAGCGCCTCCGGGCGGGCCGGTGGTGGACCTGGTCACGCCGCGTGGCGACTCGAAGGTCTACAACGTGGGGCCGCTCGCGAAGGCGAGCGGCGCGAAAGGAACCCGCCCGAAGCCCGAGCCGCCGAAGCCTCCCAAGGCGGAACCGCCGGCGCCGGCGAAGCCACCGGAACCCCCGAAGCCTCCCGATCCCCCGAAGGTGGAGCCGCCCAAGCCGGCGCCGCCTCCCAAAGTGGAGCCGCCCAAGCCGGTACCGAAGCCGGTACCGAAGCCGGTACCGAAGCCGACAGCGCTTCCGGAGCCGAAAAAAACCGATCCCCCGAAGAAGCCGGAGCCGGAGAAGAAGCCCGAGCCCGTCAAGAAACCGGAGCCGGAGAAAAAGCCGGAGCCGGTCAAGAAACCGGAACCGGAGAAGAAGCCCGAGCCCGTGAAGAAGCCGGAGCCGGAAAAGAAACCCGAGCCGGTGAAGAAACCGGAGCCCGAGACGAAACCCGAACCGGTTGCCCCTGCGAAAGTGGAGCCGCCGAAAGCCGTCGCTCCGCCCGCATCACCGGACGCGCCGGGCGTGGTCGGCGATCCGGATGCGGGCTCGTCGAGGGCCGGCGCGGCGTCCTCAGGAGGCGGCAGTTCGACCGCACCCGGGCCTTCGGGTGATCCAAACGGCGGGGGCGGCGGAGCGGGCGCGCGCAGCGCCGAGTTCTACGCGTACTTCGGATACATGTACCGGACGATCAAGGATCAGTGGGTCTGGGCCGGTCAGGATGCGAGTCTGGAAGCCACGATTCGATTCAGTATACTCGCCGACGGAACCATCGCGGCCGCTCGAATCACAGGGCGTTCGCGTGTCCCGCTGTACGACGATTCGGCGCTGAAGGCGGTGCGGGCTGTCGGTCGTCTCATTCCGCCGCCACCCACCGTTCGCGCGGACTTCGAAGATGTCGAGTTGGTTTTTCAGGCGGGCGACTTGTTGCAGTAGGCGCCCGCGGGGTGGACCCGTTGAGGTCCCGCCGTTGCGCAGGCGAAAGCCCGCTTCGTGACTTGAAAGCGCAGCAGTGCGACCTCACAACGGATCAAGCATGACCCAGCGTGAGTGAAATGCGCGGATGCCAAGTGCCGGCAACGGTTCTTCGGCATGCGCAATCATGCGGAAGCAGCGGAGGAAGCGGTGGTGTTCACTCAACCCGATCGACGAAAAGGTACTTTCGCGCGTCTCGCGCTGGCGGCAGCCCTCACGCTCCTGTGCTCCCGCGTCGAAGCGGCACCGCTTCAGGCCACCATCGCCGGCCCGGGGCAGATGCGGGTTCCGATCGCACTCGCCAATCTCGCACCGGCCGCTGCGACAGATTCTTCGCTCGAGGCCGAATTTGCCAAGGTGTTGGCCGGCGACCTGGAGATTTCGGGACTGTTCCGCATCATCAATCCCGCCTCGCATATCGATGGCGTTCCCCCCGGACCCCTGGCCCCGCAAAGCGTCAACTTCCTGAATTGGCAGACGATTGGAGCCCACTACCTGCTCCTCGGTCGCTACGAGCGCATCGGCAATGAACTGATGGTCGAAGTAGCGGTCTTCGACGTGCCAGGCCAAAGAATGCTGGGCGGGAAGCGCTTCCGCGGACCGCAGGCGGAAGTCGCGCGCATGGCGCACCGCACGGCCGACGCGATCCTCGAGTTCACGACCGGAACGCTCGGCCCCTTCGACTCGCGCATCGCATTCGTTTCGAACCGCGGCGGCTATGCGAAGGAGATCCACACCTTCACCTTCGACGGCGCGATCTCGAAAATCACCAACCACAAGACAGTCACGATGGCGCCTTCGTGGGGGCTGGATTCGTCGTCGATCGTCTTCACCAGTTTCAAGGGTGGACAGCCCTCGCTCTACAGCGTCGCCATCGGTTCCAGGTCGGAGAAGAAGCTCGCCGGCAAGATGGGCCTCAACGTGGGCGGCGCGTGGCAGCCGGGCGGCGGCGCGATGGCACTGGCGCGCGAAGAGGGCGGCAACACGGACATCTACCTGCTGGACTTCGCCACCGAGAGCCAGGACCGGCTCACCGACCACTGGGGGATCGACGTCGACCCGTCATGGTCACCCGATGGTTCGCGCCTCGCGTTCTGTTCGTCGCGGGGCGGTACGCCGCAGGTCTACACGATGGCGCCGCCGTCGAGGCAGGCCGCGCGCGTCACGTTCTCCGGCAGCTACAACTGCGCTCCCGTGTGGTCGCCGGACGGCAAATGGATCGCCTATGCCGGGCGGGTCGGTCGTGATTTTCACATCTTCGTCATTCCCGCGGGCGGCGGTGATGCTCGCCAGATCACCTTCTCGGGTTCGAACGAAGATCCCACCTGGGCACCCGACTCACGCTTCATCGTGTTCGCTCGCGAACATGCCGGTGACAGGAAACTCGTGCTCGTCGACATCACAGGACGGTGGGAGCGACAATTGACCGCCGGCAAAGGGGATGATAGTTCCCCAAGTTGGTCGAAGCGGCTAGATTAGGGCGCGAAACGCCTTCCAGCGCCGGTTTCGGTATCACCAACATGACGCAGCCGCAGGGCGGTTGCAGGAGAGGGATGAGCATGGGTCTTGGACGTGTGTGGATGCGGAAGCTCAGCGTGCTGGGCGTGGTGGCGGGAATGGGCCTTGCGCTCGCGATGACGAGCGGTTGCTCCTCGAAAAAGACGACGACGGACGAGACCAGCCTCACCGACGAGAGCCTCGGTGGTTCCGGTAGTCTCGCTGATTTCAACAAGACCGGCCGCGCCGGCTCCGGCGGACGCTTCGAGGACGTGCTGTTCTCGTACGATTCGGCCGAGCTCGACGGTTCCGGCACGGCGGCGACACGTGCCAATGCCGACCTGCTCCGCAGCGAGTCCGGCAAGGTCGAGATCGAAGGTCACTGCGACGAACGCGGGACGGCCGAGTACAACCTCGCGCTTGGCGCCCGCCGCGCGAAGGCCGTTCGCGACGCGCTGGTGGCTCTCGGCATCAACGCTTCGCGCCTGTCCACGGTCAGCTACGGCGAGGAACTGCCGCTTTGCCAGGAGCCGTCGGAATCGTGCTGGGCAAGCAACCGTCGCGGCCACATCGTCGACCTGACCGAATAGGAAGCCCGAACATGAGCCGTCCGAGCCTGCCCGCTTTGTTCTGCGTGTTGCCCCTGGTGAGTCTGGCCGGGTGCAGTGCACAGATGGGCGGCGGCTCGGACCGCCGTTACGACGACCTGCGCAGCCTCGTGCTCGAGCAGCGCCGTGCCATCGAAGACCTGCGTCGCGAGCAGGAGTCGGTGAGGGCGGCCATCGATCAGCTTCAGTACGGCCGCCGGCCGACCGGGCGGCCCGTTTACGGGCCCACCGGCGGAGCAGCCGCCACGACCGACGAATCGTACTGGCAACGCAACGTGCCGCCGACGGGCGCGGTCCCCGTTGTCGTGTCTCCGGACGGCGCAATCCCTTCGATGGCGCCGACGCCGGCGCCGGTCGCCGCTGTCACGCCCACCCCAAGCCCGACCAGCGAGCCCGAGAAGACCGCCGTTCCGCCGGAGCTCGTCGGCTCCACGTACGATTCGGCCGTGCGCCAGCTCTCGGGAGGCGACCACGACGAGGCCATCCAGTCCTTCCGCAATTACCTTCACGAGAACGGCGCGTCTCCGTACGCGGACGATGCCCAGTTCTGGATCGGCGAATCGTACTTTCGCAAGGGCCAGTACCACCGCGCGATCATCGAGTTCAATCAGGTGTCCGTGAAGTACGGATCGGGCGACCGCGCGCCGTCGGCGCTGCTTCGCCAAGCCGAGGCATTCCGCATCGTCGGCGACCGCGTCGATGCGAGGCTCAGCCTCCAGAAGATCATCAACCGCTACCCTGGCACCGGCGAGGCCGCGAAGGCTTCGAAGATGCTGACCGAGATCGGAGGGTGAGCGCCACCAACTCCGGCCCAGGGAGCCGAGCGTTCCGATAGCTCGCGCCGGCGGCCAGAGCTGATGAAGGTCCTCCGCAGTCTCGAGCGCGCGCGAGGCGAGCTTCGCCGCTCCGTCGTCACCATTGGCAACTTCGACGGCGTCCATCGCGGTCACCAGGTCATCCTCGAGCGGCTCCGCCGCGAGGCCGACGCGCGTCGCACCAGCGCAGTCGTACTCACGTTCGACCCTCACCCCGTTTCCGTCGTGCGTCCCGACGCCGCGCCGCCGGGCTTGATGACCCTCGCCGATCGCCTGAAGACCCTCGAAAGCCAAGGCGTGGACCTCACCGTCGTCCAGCACTTCACGCCTGCGTTCGCCGCCATCGAAGCGGATGAATTCGTGCGCCGCTTCCTCGTGGAAATCCTCGACGCGGACTTCATCCTGGTCGGCGACGACCTCAACTTCGGCCGCGATCGCGGCGGCAACGTCGCGACGCTCAAGGCCGCCGGCCGGCGTTTCGGCTTCGAGGTGGAGGTCATCGCGCCGGTGGAGGTGGACGGCGTCGTTGCGCGTTCGAGCGTGATCCGCTCGCTCGTGGCGGACGGCAACGTGACGGCGGCCAATCGATTGCTTGGCAGGGCCCATTTCGTGCGCGGCCGCATCGAGCACGGCGCCGGCCGCGGCAAGGGCCTCGGCTTCGCGACGGCCAACCTCAAGCCGGTGACCGCACTTGTCCCGGGCGACGGCGTCTACGTGACCGTCGCGCGCCTCGGGCGCCGCCAAATCGACAGTGTGACGTCGATCGGGAGCACTCCCACCTTCGGCGGCACGGAGAGGGTGATCGAGGCCCACCTGTTCGCCGAACTCGGCGATCTCTACGGCAAGCCCCTGGTACTCGACTTCCTGGAAAAGATCCGCGACCAGAAGCGCTTCGCGTCGCCGGCCGCGCTCGCCGAGCAGATCGGTCTCGATGTGGCGCGCGCGCGCGCCGTGCTCGCGTCACGAAGCCGCCCATCATGACGGGGCTGCGCCGCACCGCGTTTCCGGTGCTGCCGGAATCTGTGGGCGAGCGACTCGACGCGTGGTTGTCACGCCAGGCGGGCGCGCCGACTCGTTCGCAGATCAAGACGGCCGCCGACGAGGGTCGGATCGAGATCGACGGCAAGCCGATTCGTGCATCGTACCGGCTGCGCGGCGGCGAATCGGTCGAGCTGTTCGAGCACGAACCGGATCCGGCTGCCGCGGTGCTCGTCGGCGAGGCGATCGAGCTTGACGTGCTTCACGAAGACGCCAGCCTGATCGCGATCGACAAGCCGGCCGGCATGGTCGTGCACCCTGCTGCCGGAAACCGCTCGGGAACGCTCGTGCACGCGCTGCTGCATCGCGATCCCTCCATTGCATGGCCGGGACAGCCGGAAAGGGCCGGAATCGTTCACCGTCTGGATCGCGATACCTCGGGCGTGATCCTCGTCGCGAAGACGGTGCGGGCACACGAAGCGCTGTCTCGCCAGTTCAGGGATCGCACCATTCGCAAGACCTATCTGGCGCTGGTGCACGGCGTCGTGCGCGAGTCTGGCCGGATCGAGCTTCCGATCGGCCGCCATCCGGTCGATCGCAAACGCATGTCGGTGACTGGACGGCCTGCGCGCAGCGCGGTTTCCGAGTACTCGCCGGTCGAGCGGCTGGGCGCGTTCACGCTGCTGGAGGTGAGGCCTCAGACCGGCCGCACGCACCAGATTCGCGTTCACCTCGCATCGAGCGGAATGCCGATCGTCGGGGACCGCGTGTACGGCGGCAAAAACCGCGGAGCGCTGCTGCGACAAGCCCTGCATGCCGCTGCCATCGAGTTCGAGCATCCCGATGGAACGCGCCGCTTGCGAATCGAGTCGTCCCTCGCCCCGGACATCGAACAGCTTCTCGCTGCCCTTCGGCGTGCTGCCGAGGAGAGTGCCGGAGGAGGAAAGGTGGGTTGACACCCCGCGGACGTTCGTCTAGCGTCTGGGTACACCGCACGGGAACCTTCCGTTTCCGCCACCTTCCGGCAGAGCGACTCCGCAGCCAGCGAAGCGACACCTGAAGAAGGGCGGGCCAGCCCGGTCCAGTTGATCCAATGCCTTTGCGCACGAGCGCATGGCGCGCATTGAGCGGACCTGAGCAGCCCGATTGTGGTGCGACCCGACGAACCTGACGGCCGACGGCGGCCGATCCTCGGCGGACCCAGCCTCCATGCGGAGGACTAGCGGTCCCCGACCCAACACCAAAAAAGCGAGTCCGATGTCAGAACGCGGCGGCGAAACTGCCAGAGATCGAAAGGGTGGAGATGAACGCTCCGGGCGCGGACACCGCGACGGCGGCAAGTCGCATGGGCGCGGCCGCGGCGGCGGCGGCGGTGGCGGCGGTGGCGGCGGTGGCGGCGGCGGCAACCGGGACAACCAAGGGGGGCAGGGCCAGGGACGCCTGCCCAAGGAAGATCTCGCGGCCGACGAAGCCCAGATCGCAGCGGCGGAAGCCTCTACCAGCCCCACGCTCGACCTGACCGAACTCAAGAAAAAAAGCGTTCGTGAGCTTGCCGAGGTGGCGCGCGACCTCGGCGTCGAGGGCGTGGCCGCCCTGCGAAAGCAGGAACTCATCTTCAAGCTCCTCGAGGCGCAGACGGCGAAGAACGGAAACGTGTACGGGGAGGGCGTTCTCGAGATCCTGCCCGACGGCTTCGGTTTTCTGCGAGCTCCCGACTCCAACTACCTGCCGGGCCCCGACGACATCTACATCTCGCCGAGCCAGGTGCGCCGCTTCGGCCTTCGCACCGGCGACGTCGTCTCCGGCCTCATCCGCTCGCCGAAGGAAGGGGAGCGCTACTTCGCGTTGCTCAAGGTCTCGGCGATCAACTACGACGCGCCCGAGCGCGTGCGCGACAAGGTTCTCTTCGACAACCTGACGCCGCTCTACCCGGACGAGCCTCTGCGGCTGTCCCACGACCCCACCGAATTCACGACGCGCGTGATCGACCTGCTGGTGCCGATCGGAAAGGGCCAGAGGGCGCTCATCGTGGCGGCGCCGCGAACCGGCAAGACCGTGATGCTGCAGCACATCGCGCACGGCATCGCGGAGAACAACAAGGACGTCATCCTCATCGTGCTGCTCATCGACGAGCGCCCCGAGGAAGTCACCGACATGCAGCGCTCGGTCAAGGGCGAGGTGGTTTCCTCCACGTTCGACGAGCCGCCCACGCGCCACGTCCAGGTGGCCGAGATGGTCATCGAGAAGGCCAAGCGCCTGGTCGAGCACGGCCGCGACGTGGTGATCCTGCTGGATTCCATCACTCGCCTTGCTCGCGCGTACAACGCGACGGTGCCGCCGAGCGGCAAGATCCTTTCGGGCGGTGTCGACTCGAACGCGCTGCGCGGCCCCAAGAAGTTCTTCGGCGCCGCCCGCAACATCGAGGACGGAGGCAGCCTGACCATCATCGGCACGGCGCTGGTCGATACCGGCAGCCGCATGGACGAGGTCATCTTCGAAGAGTTCAAGGGCACGGGCAATTGCGAGATCCATCTCGAGCGCCGCCTGATGGACCGCCGCGTTTTCCCGACCATCGACATCCTCAAGTCGGGCACCCGCAAGGAAGATCTGCTGATGGAGAAGGATGCGCTCACTCGCGTCTTCCTGCTTCGCAAGTTGCTTACCCAGTTGAACCAGGTGGAGGCGATGGAGTTCCTGCTCGGGAAGATGAAGGGGACCAAGTCCAACAAGGACTTCCTCGACTCCATGAATCAGTAACGTTGCTGCGTCGAGGTGGGCGATCGGGGCCCGGGGGCGTCCGTTTCAGCTCCCGTCGCTTCGCTCCTGCCTCGCTTTGCTCGGAGTCGCCGAAACGGACGCCCCCGGGCCCCGATCGCCTGCGCGACGTTGATGGCGAAAAAGGGGTCAGACCCCATTTTTGCGGATCCGGACGGGCAGCGGGCGCCGTTGCTTCCGGGTGGGGCGTCTGTTAGTGGCCCGGGATTGCGCTCCGATTTGGGGGCGCAAAATTCGATCGCGCCCACGCGGGGCAAGGACTTTGATGAGCCAAGTTACGATGAAACAGCTTCTGGAGGCCGGTGTTCACTTCGGCCACCAGACGAGTCGATGGAATCCGAAAATGCGCCCCTACATCTTTGGGGCCCGCAACGGCATTCACATCATCGACCTCCAACAGACAGTCAATCTTTTCCGTGAAGCGTGCGATTTCGTCCGTGAAGTCGCGGCACGCGGCGGCACGGTGCTTTTCGTCGGCACGAAGAAGCAGGCCCAGGAAGCGATCAAGTCCGAGTCCGACCGCGCCGGGCAGTACCACGTGAACAACCGCTGGCTGGGCGGCACGCTGACCAACTTCCAGACGATCAAGAAGTCGATCGACCGCATGCGCAAGCTCGAGGAAACCCTCGGCGACGCAACGGCCGCCGCCCTCTACAAGAAGAAAGAACGCCTGCTGATGCAGCGCGAACTCGACAAGCTCAACATCAACCTGGCCGGCATCCGCGAGATGAAGCGTCCTCCCGACGCGCTCTTCGTCATCGATCCGGACCGCGAGCAGATCGCGGTGGCCGAGGCCAATCGTCTCAAGATTCCCGTCGTCGCCGTCGTCGACAGCAACTGCGACCCCGACCGCATCGCGTATTGCGTGCCCGGCAATGACGACGCGATTCGCGCGATCCGCCTGTTCTGCGGCGCGATCGCCGATTCCGTCCTCGAAGGCACGGCCGAGGCGGAAGCCCGCGGCGCGGTGGCCGACAAGGGCGACGGCGCTTCGGTGCCGTTCGGATCTCCCGGAACCTTCGGTGACGTCGTCGGCGCAGGCGCCGAGCAGACCTTCGGTGCGACGGCTCCCACGTTCGACTCGGGCTCCTTCGCTCCGGCCGACTTCGACTCCGGTGCCACGGAATGAGCATCGACGCCAAGCTCGTCAAAGACCTGCGCGACCGAACCGGCGCGGGAATGATGGACTGCAAGCGCGCGCTCACCGAGTGCGACGCCGACCTCGACAAGGCCGTCGCGTACCTGCGTGAGAAGGGATTGGCCGGCGCTTCGAAGAAGGCGGGCCGTGTCGCGGCCGAGGGACTCGTCGGCGTGTTCGCAGCGCCCGATTCCAAAACCGCTGTCGTTCTCGAGCTCAACTGCGAGACAGACTTCGTCGGAAAGACCGACTCGTTCCGCAACCTGTTCGACACGCTCGGCGCGGCGCTGCTCGCAGCCGACGTGACCGAGGGCAACGCGGAGACCGCCGCCAATTTGAAAGTGGAAGGCGGCAAGACCATCGGCGAGCTGCTCACCGAGAGTATTTCGCAGATCGGCGAGAACCTCGCGCTGCGCCGCTTCGTGCGCTTCGCATCTCCGGACGGCGTCGTCGGTTCCTACGTCCACGCGGGCGGCAAGATCGGCGTGCTCGTCGAGGTGATCGGCGGTGACTCTCGCCACGTCGAACTCGCCAAATCGCTCGCGATGCAGGTGGCCGCGGCCTTCCCGCGCGTCGTGTCGCGCGACCAGGTGGCGACTGCCGATCTTGCCGGGGAACGCGAGATCTACCGCCAGCAGGCGCTGGCCGCGGGCAAGCCCGAGAAGATCGTCGACAAGATCGTCGACGGCAAGATCGACAAGTTCTACTCCGAAGTCTGCCTGCTCGAGCAGGAGTACGTTCGCGACGGGGACCTTCGCGTCGACAAGCTCGTCGCGAAAGCTGCTGCCGAGACCGGTTCCGCGCTGACGGTGACGCGCTTCGCGCGCCTCCAACTCGGAGAGGGAATCGAGAAGAAGCAGTCGAACCTCGCCGACGAAGTGGCCCAGACCATCGGTCAGAGCGCCTGATACCGGGGTACGGCGACCATGTCTGACGCCGGCACCAAGCCCGCCTGTTACCGCCGCGTCCTGATCAAGCTCAGCGGAGAATCGCTCGCCGGGGAAGGCGAGTCGGGGATTTCGCCGGCGGTGGTCGGACAGATCGCCGGCGAACTGCGTGACGCACGCGACCTCGGCACCGAGCTGGCGGTCGTGGTGGGCGGCGGCAACATCTTCCGCGGCCTCAAAGCTGCGGAAATGGGCATGGACCGCGCCACCGGCGACTACATGGGCATGCTTGCGACCGTCCTCAACAGCCTCGCGCTGCAGGACGCCCTCGAGAAGCTCGGAGTCGCCACTCGCGTGCTCAGCGCCCTCGAGATCCGCGAAGTGGCCGAGCCCTACATCCGCCGCCGCGCCACACGCCACCTCGAGAAGGGGCGCGTGGTAATTTTTGCGGCCGGAACCGGCAACCCTTTCTTCACCACCGACACGGCGGCAAGCTTGCGCGCCGTGGAGGTCGGAGCGGACGTCATCATGAAGGCCACGCGCGTCGACGGTGTGTATTCGGCCGATCCCGAGAAGGATCCGAACGCCGTGCGCTTCGAGACGCTCACGCACTTCGACGTGCTGCAACGCGGGCTGCGGGTGATGGACACCACCGCCATTTCACTTTGCATGGAGAACCGCATGCCGATCCTCGTTTTCGACATGATGACGGCGGGCAACATCGTCCGCGCCGTGTCCGGCCAGACCATCGGAACCCTTGTCTCGAGTCCAGGCGGGGTAAACACATGATCGAAGACATCCTCAAGGAACTTCGCGCGCAGATGAACGACACCATCGTTTCCTTGCGCCGCGATCTCGCCCGCATCCGCGCGGGGCGCGCGACGCCGGCACTGCTCGATCATGTCTTCGTCGACTATTACGGCAGCTCGACGCCGCTCAACAAGCTGGCCACCGTCTCGGCCCCCGAGCCGCGCCTGCTGGTCGTGCAGCCCTTCGACAAGAGCACGATCGGAGCGGTCGACAAGGCCATCCGCATTGCCGACCTCGGACTGTCGCCGGTCAGCGACGGCGTCGTGCTGCGCCTGCCCATCCCGGAGCTCAACGAGGAGCGCCGCAAGGATCTCGTCAAGCAGGTGAGGAAGGACGCCGAGCACCACCGCGTATCGGCGCGCAGCCATCGCCGTGACGCCAACGAGATGCTCAAGGACGCCGAAGCCGAGAAGGAAATCTCGCAGGACGATCACCGCAGCGCGGGCGAGAAGGTGCAGAAGCTCACCGACGAGACCATCGCGCAGATCGACGAGATCACGAAGGCCAAAGAACACGAGATCATGTCGGTCTGAAAGGGCGATCGCGGTGACCGATCCGAACCGAGCCGGACTGCCGCGCCACGTCGCCGTCATCATGGACGGCAACGGCCGCTGGGCCATGCAGCGCGGACTCAGCCGAATCCAGGGTCATCGCCGCGGCAAGGAATCGGTTCGCGAGATCGTCGAGACCGCGCGTGAAATGGGCATCGAGTTCCTGACGCTTTACGCGTTTTCCACGGAGAACTGGGAACGCCCGGAACGCGAAGTCGGCGCGCTGATGGCGCTGCTTCGCCGCTACGTGCGCAGCGAACTCGGCAAGATGATGAAGAACGGCATCCGCCTGATCGCCATCGGCAACCTGCGCCGGCTGCCCAGGGAAGTCCTGGCCGACCTGCGCGCGGCCGAGCACACCACGCGCCGCAACACCGGCATGACGGTGCAACTCGCCGTCAGCTACGGCGCACGCGAGGAGATCGTGGCGGCCGCACGCCGGCTGGCGCGCCAGGTGCGTGACGGTGTGATCGCGGCGGAGGACATCGACGAGGACTCGTTCTCCTCCGCCCTGATGACTGCCGGCGTGCCTGACCCCGACCTCCTCATTCGCACGAGCGGCGAGATGCGGCTGTCGAACTTCCTGCTGTGGCAGGTGGCCTACAGCGAGCTCTACGTTACCGATGCCCTGTGGCCCGACTTTCGCCGGGAACAATTCCTGGCTGCGCTCGACGACTATCGCGGTCGCGAGCGACGTTTCGGCAAGACGACGGCCCAGCTGGCCGCGGAGGCCTGAATGCTCAAGCAGCGCATCATCACAGCCCTCATCGCGATCCCGCTGCTGATCTGGCTGATCCTGGCAGCACCCGGCTGGCTGTATTCGAGCGTGGTCCTGGCCGTCACGTTCGTGTCGCTGCGTGAGATGGCCGAGATGCAGCGCGTGGGAACGTACGGCGCCAAGCTGCTGACGGTCGGCGCGGGCATGACGATCGCGCTCGCGATGCTTGTGGATTCGACGGGTGCGACACTCTCCGCCGGTATCGTGGTGGCGCTGATCGGCGTGCTGCTCGGCCAGCTCGCCACCGCTGAGGACATGTCGCGCAGCGTGATGGGAGCCGGCCAGATCCTGTTCGCCGCGCTTTACGGCGGCCTCCTGCTCCCCCACCTGATCTGGCTGCGCAGCATCGATCACGGACCCGGTCTCGTCTTTCTGGTGCTGGCCACGGCGATGGCGAGTGACGCGGGCGGTTTCTTCGCGGGGCGCGCGTGGGGAAAGCGCAAGCTGTGGCCGACGGTTTCTCCCAACAAGACCGTCGAGGGAGCGGCCGGTTCGGTGCTCGCGGCGGTCGTGATCGGCACTCTGTTCCAGATCATCCTGGTGCAGCGCTTCAGCTTCCTCGAATCGATCGTCGTGACGGCGGTGCTTTCGCTGCTGGCGCAACTCGGTGACCTGTCGGAGTCGATGATCAAGCGGGCCTACGACGCCAAGGACTCCGGCTGGATCATCCCGGGCCATGGCGGCGTTCTCGATCGCACCGACTCGATGGTCCTGCCCATCGTCTTTACCTACTACTACGCAAGCCTCTCCTGGGTCTGAACGAAGAAGATTGGGGGTCGAAATGGTCCTGCCCCCTTTCCGTCGCCCCACGCAGGTCTTATAGAGCAGGACACGAATCCTGCCGCCCGAAACGCATTTCTGATGCCATCCCGGCGGGTGTAAAAGGAGCCATGGCCTCAGGCAGCATCCTGGCCGCGATCCTCGTGCTCGCGGTCGTCATCTTCGTTCACGAACTCGGTCATTTCCTCGTCGGCAAGTGGTGCAACGTGGAAGTGCGAGTATTCTCCATGGGTTTCGGCCCGACGCTGTTCGCACGGAAAGTCGGCGAGACGGTCTACCGGATCGCGCTGATCCCGCTCGGCGGGTACGTGAAAATGGCAGGCTATGAGGAAGAAGGCGGCGATTCCGAGGATGCGCCGTCCGATCCCGCCCGAGGGTTTACTTCCAAGCCGCTTTGGCAGCGCGCCGCGATCGTGGCTGCCGGCCCCGCCGTCAACATCGCCTTCGCGGTCCTCATCCTGTTCGGGTGCGCCCTTGCCTACGGCGTCGCGGTGCCCACGCCAGCCGCGGTCATCGCGGACGTCGCCGTCGACAAGCCCGCCGCGGTGGCGGGCATCGGTGCCGGCGATACCGTTGTGTCGGTCGACGGTAGCGAAATCTCCACCTGGGACGAGATGGTGGCGGCCATCGGAGCGAGCGGCGGTCGGGTTCTCGAGTTCGGCGTCCTCAGTCCCGACGGCGCGCCGCGCACCGTCGAGGTAACTCCCGCTCTCGTGGAGCAGCGCGACGCGTACGGCGAAGCGGCCGGCCCGATGGTCTACCAGATCGGCGTCCGGCGCGGCATCGAGTTCGTGTCGGTCGGACCGATCGAGGCGATGTCGGCGGCGGTCGAACGCACCTGGATGGACTCCTCCATGATCGTCGGCACGGTCGTCCGGCTCATCCAGGGGCGAGTGTCCGCCGGTGACCTCGGGGGTCCGATCATGGTGGTGGCCGCGGCCAGCCAGCAGGCCCAGTCCGGCCTCCAGCCCCTGCTTTTCTTCATGGCGCTGATCAGCATCAACCTGGGAATCGTGAACCTGCTTCCGATTCCGATTCTGGACGGCGGCCACCTGATGTTCATGAGCTTCGAAGCCGTCCGCGGCCGGCCGCTGCCGCTTCGTGTGCGCGAATACGCGCTCGGCTTCGGCATGATGCTCATCGGCACCCTCATGCTGTTCGTCGTCTTCCACGACATCCTTCGCCTCGTCGTCGGGTGAGCAGCCGCGCCGAACTGATTCTCGCGGTGGACACCTCCGGTGCCGACGCCGGGGTCGTGCTGGCCGGCGACGGCCGAGTCGAGACGGCTTTGCTGCCCACGAAGGCGGGTGGTTTCGCGCAAACCGAGGACCTCGCCGGCTTGGCCGGGGCGCTCCTGGCTACCCGTGGATGCACCGCGAAAGACCTGACCGTGCTGGGGGCCGTGGTCGGCCCCGGCTCTTACACCGGCCTTCGTTCCGGGATGGCCTTTCTGCGGGGACTCGCGTTCGAGGAACGCCTCGCCGCGGTGGCCGTCGGATCCCTCGAACTGCTCGCATGGCGCGGGGCCCGTCCGGGAGAGAGCGTGCTGGCCGTGCTGGCGGCCGGTCCGGGCCGGTACGTGACCGCGGCCTACCTGCGCGAGGACGATTCCATCCACGAACTGGCTGCGCCCCGCATCGTCGAACAGGATGAGTTCGCCGGCGACCTCGCCGAATGTTCTCGCGGTCTTGCGGCTGTCGTGACGGAGGCCGCGGCGCTGGCCGGAGACGACTCGGCTCGCCGCGCGTCGGCGTCCGCGACGGTTGTCGAAGCCGCGCGATCGAGCGGTCTCGAATTTCGCGTTGCTGGAACAGATTCGCTCGAGCAACTGGCTTTGCTGGTGGCTTCGAGAAGTCGGCGCATGGAGAGCGCGAGCATCGACAAACTCGTGCCCGTCTATGTCGGACACGCCAGGGCGCTTCCGAATCGCCGTCGCGTCGCGATCCGGGATGCGCCTGAGTAACTCATTGAAAAGGCTGGTTTTTCCCTGCGGCAGCAATTTGACAACCCACTGGGGCGAGACTAACGTCCGCCCCCGCAGCGGCTACTGGGTGAGGAGAACGCTATGGATGCACGTGACGAAGAATTGTTGAAGTCCCTTGCTCCCGAACACGCCGGTCTACGGCGCTCGTACGAGAGACACAGCAGGCTCAAGGCCGAGGTAGACGAACTCTCGGCTCGTCCGCACCTGACCACCGAAGAAGAACTTCACCGCCGCGAACTGCAGAAGCAGAAGCTGGCAGAGAAAGACAAGATCGCGCGGATGCTCGGCGAGTACCGCCGCGAGCACGGAGCGGCCACCTCCGGGTCCTGATCCGCGGCGAAGTTTCCGCCGTTTTCACGCGAGTTCTGCGCCCTGGCCCGGCTGCGGCCGGGCGGCGGGACGCCTTGTTGTTGCGCATTGCCACAAGGTCGTCCCAAGGAGTCCATTGTTATGAGCGACTTGCCCAAGCACACCATATCCATCCTCGTCGAGAACGAGTTCGGCGTGCTGTCGCGCGTCTCGGCGATGTTCAGCGGCCGCGGCTACAACATCGAGAGCCTGTCGGTCGCCGAAACCCTCGACCCGTCGGTCTCCCGCATCACGCTCACCGTGCGCGGCGATGCGTCGGTGCTCGAGCAGGTCACCAGGCAGCTCTACAAGATGGTTTCGATCATCAGCATCGTTGATTTCCGCGAGGGCGAGTACGTCGATCGCGAACTCGCACTGATCAAGGTCGCCTTCGAGGCCGCGACGCGCGCCGAAGTCATGAACATCGTCAGCATCTTCCGGGCCAGCGTCGTCGACGTCGGCACCAGCGTCTGCATCATCGAACTCACCGGCTCGCAGGAGAAGATCGATGCGATGATCCGCCTGCTTGCCCCGCTCGGGATCAAGGAAATTGCCCGGACGGGCAGCGCGGCTCTCTATCGCGGAGAGAGACTCCTCGCGTTCGAGACCGCCGCCGCCACCGCCGAAAGTGCCAAGGAGAACCTCGCGTGAAGATTTACGACAAAAACGAAGTGAACAAGGACAAGATCGCGTCCAAGACAGTGGCCATCATCGGCTACGGCAGCCAGGGCCACGCCCATGCGATGAACGCCCGCGACAGCGGCGTCAACGTCATCATCGGTCTTCGCCCGGACGGCGGTTCGGCCGCCAAGGCGCGCGCCGCGGGTTTCGAGGTGCTCTCGGTGGCCGAGGCATCGGCCAAGGCTGACATCGTGATGATGCTGGTTCCCGACGAACTGGCCGGCGAGCTCTATGCCGCCGAGATCGGCCCTCATCTGAAGAAGGGCGCGTACTTCGCGGTTGCGCACGGCTTCAACATCCACTTCAAGAAGATCGTCACGCCGCCGGATTCGGGTGTCTTCATGGTGGCGCCGAAGGGCCCCGGTCACCTCGTGCGCAGCGAGTTCGCCAAGGGCATGGGCGTGCCTTGCCTGCTGGCGGTTCACCAGGACGGCCCCGGCGATACCGAAGCCGTCGCGCTTGCGTATGCCGACGCGATCGGCGGCACGCGTGCCGCGGTGATCGGCACGACGTTCCGCGAGGAGACCGAGACCGACCTGTTCGGCGAGCAGGCCGTGCTCTGCGGCGGCCTCACCGAGCTGATCCGCGCGGGCTTCGAGACCCTCGTCGAGGCAGGCTACGCACCCGAGATGGCCTACTTCGAGTGCCTGCACGAGACCAAGCTCATCGTCGACCTTCTCTACGAAGGCGGCATCGCCAACATGCGCTACTCGATCAGCAACACTGCCGAGTACGGGGACCTCACGCGCGGCAAGCGTGTCGTCACCGCCGACACGCGCAAGGCCATGAAGGAGATCCTCGCGGAGATCCAGTCGGGCAAGTTCGCCGACGAGTGGATCACCGAGTACAAGTGCGGCCTGCCGCACTTCCGCGAGCTTCAGAAGGAAGGCGAGAACCACGAGATCGAGAAGGTCGGCTCCAAGCTTCGCGCGCTCATGCCGTGGCTGCAGAAGGACAAGCTCGTCGATCGCGCCAGGAACTGATCTGCGCACCGCGCGGCCAGGGAACCGGGACTCACGCCGGTGAAGTTCGCGAAGGAAGGGCGGGCGGTTGCGGGCGTCGCGGCCGTCGCCGCGCTGGCGATCGGTGCATTCTTCGGTCTCCTCGCGTTCGCCGTTGCCGCGCTGCTGGCCCTCGGGGTCCTGCTGTTCTTCCGCGATCCGGAGCGGGAGTTGCCTGCCGATCCGTCGGCCGTCGTGAGCCCGGCCGACGGCCGCGTGGTCTTTGCGGAAGCCGATGCGAGTCCCCACCGCTTTGCGCCGGGCTCCACGGTCAAGGTGGCGATCTTCATGTCGCCGCTCGACGTTCACGTGAACCGATCCCCCGTCGACGGGGAACTCGAGAGGGTCGACCACCGTCCCGGCAGCTTCGGCGCGGCGTACCGCAGCGATGCCGGCGACATCAACGAGTCGAACTCGCTGCTGCTACGCACCGCGAGCGGCGCCGAAGTGGTGGTGGTGCAGATTGCGGGCTGGCTCGCCCGCCGTATCATCTGCCGCGTGCGACCACCGGCCCTCCTCTCGCGCGGAGAGCGTTTCGGCCTCATCATGTTCGGGTCGCGGGTCGACGTGTATATGCCGCCGACGGCGCGGCTGGCGGTTCGTTCCGGCGAGACGGTGCGCGCCGGCAAGACGACGCTGGCGTGGCTCGACGCGGCGGGAGCAAGTCATGAATCCAAGGCGGCGTGAGGCACGGCAGGCAAGGCTTGCCTTGCTGCAGGACGCGGTTCCGCGCCGCGGCATCTACCTCCTTCCAAACCTGATCACCTCGGCCGGCCTGTTCTGCGGCATTTATTCCCTCGTGCAGACCATGCAGGGGAACTACGTCAACGCGGCGCTGGCCATCCTGGTTGCGCAGATCTTCGACGCACTCGACGGCCGTGTCGCGCGCATGACCAACTCGACGAGCCGCTTCGGCATCGAGTACGACTCGCTGTGCGACCTCGTCTCCTTCGGCGTGGCTCCGGGCCTGCTGATTTACAAGTGGGCACTGATGCCCTGGGGAGTCTGGGGCTGGTCGGCCGTCGGGCTCTACGTGATCTGCTCCGCCATCCGGCTCGCGCGCTTCAACCTTCTCGTCGGCCGCGTGGACCCGGGCTTTTTCCTCGGCCTGCCGGTGCCGGGATCGGCGGCGATGCTCGCGTCGGTGGTGCTGATGTACCGCTACGTGGGCCGCTCGGGACTGCCGGACAAGCACGTCGCTCTGCTGATGCTCACCTATGCACTCGGCCTGCTGATGGTCAGCACCGTGCGCTACACGAGCTTCAAGAACCTCAAGCTTCACGGCCGGCAACCGATGTCGAGCTTCGTGATCGCGGTGCTGCTGCTGAGCTTCGCGATCGCGGAATTCGAGCTGTTCCTGTTCACCGGCATCTCGCTCTACGTGGCGTCGGGACCGGTGATGGCTTTCCTCGCGTGGCGCAGCGGCGACCGCGTCTTCGGCGATGCCGGCTCCGACAGCGATGTCGCCGCCAGGGCCGAGTCGGGCGATCACGGTTGACACTCCCCCCGGGCCACGGGTAGTTTGCCCCCGGAGTTTCCGAGAGATGATCCGCGCTGCCCAAATCACACGCTCGCTGCTGCTTCTTAGACGCCCGTCCGGGGCTCTGGCGGTGGTGTAGCTACGGCGAACATCCCTTCGAGCTGCGGGCGGGCTTACCATCCCTGACCCCGCGGACCGAGAACACAGACGAAAGCCGCGGGTTCCCGCGGCTTTTTTGTTTCGAGGCAGGGCGACACTGCCGTGTTCGCCGGCGGGGACCCGCAAGACGGAGACAAGACGATGAGTGATCCGAACGACTGGGTAAGAATCTTCGACACGACGTTGCGCGACGGCGAGCAGTCGCCCGGCTGCACCATGAACGTGGACGAGAAGCTCGTCATTGCGCGGCAGTTGGAAGCCCTCGGTGTCGACGTGATCGAGGCTGGTTTCGCCGCCGCATCGCCGGGGGATTTCGAAGCCGTCAGCGCCGTCGCCCGCGCGGTCAAGGGCCCGGTGGTGCTGAGCCTGGCGCGCACGCGAGAGGCCGACATCGACAGGGCGCTCGAGGCCGTCGACGGCGCCGAGCGACCCGGCATCCACGTATTCATCGCCACCTCCGACCTGCACCTGGAGCACAAGCTCAACATGAGTCGCCAGGAGGTCATCGATGCGGCCGTGTGGGCTGTCGCAAGAGCCAAACGGCACGTGGACTACATCGAGTTTTCGGCCGAGGACGCCTCGCGCAGCGACATCGACTACCTGGTCAAGGTGTTCGGCGAAGTGATCGCGGCCGGCGCGGTGGTCTGCAACGTGCCCGATACCACCGGTTACGCCGTGCCTGGCCAGTTGCGCGAACTGTTCCGTACGCTGCGCACGCGCACGCCGGGCGGCGAGGGCATCATCTGGAGCACGCACAACCACAACGACCTCGGGCTGGCCGTGGCCAACTCGCTGGCGGCGGTGGAAGGCGGCGCGCGCCAGGTCGAGTGCACGATCAACGGCATCGGCGAGCGCGCCGGCAACACGTCGATGGAAGAAGTGGTCATGGCGCTGGATACGCGCCGGGATCACTTCGGCGTGACGACGCGCGTGAATACGCGGCAGATCTATCCGGCCAGCCAGACGCTGTCGAAGACGATCGGCGTGGCGATCTCGCCGACCAAGCCTGTCGTCGGCGCCAATGCGTTCGCGCACGAGGCTGGCATCCACCAGGACGGTGTGATGAAGAACAAGCTCACCTACGAGATCATGCGTCCCGAGTCGGTGGGCCGCCTGAGCAACTCGCTGGTGCTCGGCAAGCATTCCGGCCGTCATGCGTTCGTGGAACGCCTGCGGGAACTCGGCATCAATTTGGAGCACGTCGACGTCAACGACGCGTTCGCGCGCTTCAAGGACCTCGCCGACAAGAAGAAGGATGTCTTCGACGAAGACCTGTTCGCGATCTGTGCGGACGACATCGACGCAGAGGCCCGTTTCCACCTGGTCGACCTCACGGTCTCGTCGACGATGCACGGATCGCCCCACGCGAGCGTCACGGTGTCGATCGCTGGTGTGCCGAACACCGTCGAGGCCGACGGCGACGGCATCGTCGATGCGTGTTACCGCGCCATCAAGGATGCCGTCGGGCTCGATCCGAAGCTGGAGAGCTACCAGGTCAAGGGCATTACCGGCGGCACCGATGCGATCGGCGACGTCAGCTGTTTCGTGCGCGAGGACGACGTGGGCGTGCGCGGGCACGGCGCGCATACCGACGTGGTGATGGCCAGTGCGCTGGCCTTCGTGGACGCGCTCAATCGTCTCGAGAATCGCCGTGCAAGGCTGCGCGGCGACTCGACGGCCGCGGCGGCGACTGTCGGGCCGTGAGAAATGAAGGCGGGGAGGTCCGACTCCCCGCCTTCGCGTCCTATACCGGAAGGCAGCCGGCACGCCCGGAACGGCGATAGCGGTCGCGCACCGGCCAACAAGGCAGAGGCAACGGAGAAGGATGCGCGTTCGCGGAACAGTCGAATACCTCGGCACGTCGTGGGCCGGCTGGCAGCTTCAGCCCGGTCAGCTGACCGTGCAGGGGGAGATCGAGCGCGCACTGGCCATCGTCGTGGGTTCGCCCGTACGCGTGGCCGCCGCCGGTCGGACCGACGCCGGCGTGCACGCGAGCGGACAGGTCATCGCGTTCGACCTCCCGCAGGAACTCGACCTCGCGCGACTGTGTCGTTCCCTCAACGCGCTGACCGCAGCCAGCATCTGCATTGCGGAGCTCGTGGCCGTCAATGATGCATTCGATCCGCGCCGTCACGCGCTCTCTCGCACGTACGAGTACACGATCGTGAGCGGCCGGCAGCCGTCGCCTTTCGTGGCGGACCGCTGCTGGCATGTGCATGCGCCGCTCGACGTCGCCGTGCTGCAGCCGCTCGCCGCACTGGTGGCCGGCGATCACGACTTCGCGGCGTTCCGTGCTGCCGACTGCGCGTCCGGCAGCACGAGGCGCTTCGTGATCGAGAGCACGTGGACGCGCGCTGGGTACGTGCTGACGTATCGCGTGAGGGCCAACGCGTTTCTCAAGCAGATGGTTCGCACGCTCGTTGGCTCGATGGTCGACGTTGCGATCGGGCGGCTCCCACCGGAAACCTTCGCTCGACTTCTCCAGGGCGGTTCGCGGACCGGGGCCGGCCGCACGGCGCCGGCGGCGGGTCTCACGCTGGTGCAGGTCGAGTATCCTCCGGAGTTCCAGTTCTCGGAGTGACGCGGTGAAGCCGCCGCGGCCACCCGGCGCGCGATGCGGCCACGGCTCTCGCCGTGATCCCCGGACACGGATCTGAACGACGCATCCGCGAGCGTGCGGAGAGAACCTTCGCGGCCTGCCGCGTCAGTCGCGCGGCGGGCGAAAGAACCGCTTCCCGCGCAGCGCATCCGGAAGGTACTGCTGGTCGGCGGACTTCTCCGGGTTGCTGTGCGCGTACGCATAGTCCCGTCCGTACCCGAGCCCCTTCATCATTTTCGTCGGTGCATTGCGCAGGTGCAGCGGCACCGGCAGCGCGCCGCTACGGCGCACTTCGTCCAGGGCCTCGCCGATGGCCGCGTACGCATGATTCGACTTGGGCGCTCGCGCGAGGTGCGCGGCGACGTGTGCCAGCGGAATGCGGCCCTCGGGCATGCCGACGAAATGCACCGCATCTCGCCCCGCGATCGCCAGCGGCAGCGCGGACGGATCCGCCAGGCCGACGTCCTCACTCGCGAAGACCACCATGCGGCGCGCGATGAAGAGCGGATCCTCGCCGGCTTCGATCAGGCGCGCGAGCCAGTACAGCGAAGCATCGACGTCGCTGCCGCGCATGCTCTTGATGAAGGCTGAGATGACGTTGTAGTGCTCTTCGCCGCTCGAGTCGTAGCGCAGGGCCTTGCGCTGCAGGGCTTCCTCGGCCAGCGCGCGGTCGATTCGCGACGTGCCCGCAGCCGTCGCAAGGTCGGCGGCCACTTCCAACGCGCCGAGTGCACCGCGCGCATCGCCCTGCGCCATGCCGGCCAGGAATGCCCTTGCATCGTCGTCGATGGAAAGACCGAGATCACCGAGGCCGCGCTCGCGGTCGGTGAGCGCGCGATCGACCACGCCGGCGATGTCCTCGTCGGTGAGCGCCTCGAGCACGACGAGCCGGCAGCGAGACAACAACGGTGCGTTGACCTCGAAGGAAGGGTTCTCGGTGGTCGCACCCACCAGCACGATGTCGCCGCTTTCCACGTGAGGAAGAAACGCGTCCTGCTGGGCCTTGTTGAAGCGATGGATCTCGTCCACGAAAAGAATGGTGCCCCGGCCGGTGAGGCGGCGCCGGTCGCGGGCCTCGGCGAGGATCTCGCGCAGTTCCTTGACGCCGCCGAGGACTGCCGACAGCGACACGAATGCGTAACCCGCGCGTCCGGCGAGCATCCGCGCGATGGTCGTCTTGCCGCTTCCGGGCGGTCCCCACAGCAGCAGCGAGCGCGGAGGGGTCGTGCCTCGCAACAGCCCGCCGACAAAAGTGCCTTGCCCGACGATCGCCGTGTGCCCGGCGATGTCCTCGACGCCGGCCGGCCGCATCCGTTCGGCAAGGGGAATGCGCTCGCGCGCCTCGGCGACGTCGACCTCGCGATCCATTTCGCCGGCCGCGTTGCGGCCCCGGGCCTTTTCGTGGGCGGGGGAAGCGTCCGCAGTTTCGCCGGACTCCCCGAAGAGCGAAGGCTGCCTGGGCTTGCTCACGTTCGCGGGGCGACGGGACAGGTTTCCGTCTCGCGCGTCTCGACCGCGGCGCGCGTGATCGTGCCGAGGCCCACGCCCACCCACGGCATTGCGAGTACGCCCTGCAGCACGAGCGAGAAGAACTGCACGGCGTTCAGCACGATGCCGTACGCGACGGCTTCCGACTTCGGAATGCCGTAGACGCCGAGCGCGTACACCGATGCGATCTGGAAGATGCCGAACATGCCGGGCGGATTCGGCAGCGCCGTGCCGAGGCCCACGCACACGAACACGACGAAAGCCGCCGAGACGGGTACGTCGAAACCAAATCCGAGGATCAGCAGCCAGCTCGACAGGATGGGCAACAGCCACAGCGCCAGCGTCACCACGAACACGCCGCCGACG
>JBHEOD010000038.1:22904-27117 GCA_046261745.1 Binatia bacterium | reverse complement strand
GCGACGGCCTGGGCCCGTGCCCAAGGCATGCGCTTCACGCCGCGGAGTTTCTCGCGCAGCAGTTCGTTGGCGCGCTCCTCGATGCGGCGCGTGAGGTCGGAACCGGCCGGGCCGCCTGACGGCGGGTTGTACTTGAAGCCGCCGTCTTCGGGCGGGTTGTGCGACGGCGTGATGACCACGCCGTCCGCGAGGCCGGAAGTGCGGCCGCGGTTGTACGCAAGGATCGCGTGCGAGACGACCGGCGTGGGCGTCGCTCCGAAGCCGTCCTGCACGAAAGAGTCGACGCCGTTGGCCGCGAACACTTCCAGCGTGGTGATGAAGGCCGGGTCGGAGAGCGCGTGCGTGTCGATGCCGATGTAACAGGGGCCGTCCGTGCCCTCGGCGGCGCGCACTTCGCAAAGCGCCTGCGAGATCGCCAGCACGTGCGCCTCGTTGAACGAGTGACGCAGCGAAGATCCACGATGCCCCGACGTGCCGAACGCGACGCGGTGACTGCTCTCGGCAGGATCGGGCTCGCTCGAGTAGTAGGCCGCGACGAGGCGCGGAACGTGGACGAGAATGCTGCGGGGCGCCGGCTTGCCGGCCAGTGGATGCGTGCTCACCGGCTCCTTCTAATCGGAAACGGAGGGAGCCGCGAGCATTTCCTTACGAGGGGAGCGGAGGTACCCGATCAGGCTAATCTGAACGTCGCGCTTCGCGCTCCTTTCCGGTGGAACTGGTCTCGCCGCTCGCTGGCTCGCGGCTCCTATTCCCGCTGCTGCCTTCGCCACCTCTCGACGGTGGCTTCCACGAAGCCCTGCGGCGTCGTCTCCACCTTCCACGCCGACGCAAACTTGGCCGACCCGCTGCGCGGACGGAACTCTTCCGCAAGGTTGTCCATCGTAAGGCGCACCGGAACGTTCACGCCTTCGCCGACCAGGATGGCTTCTTGCGTGCGAAGCGCCGGCAGCGCGTTGATGAGGCCGCCCGCGCTGTCGGGCAAAGTGTTGGCGACGAACTCCTGGTCGGGAAAATTGCTCATGCGCAGCGCGAACAGCGTGTTGCACTGCGAAAGCACCTCGGGAGAAATCTCCGACGGGCGCTGCGTGATCAGGCAAAGCGCCACGCCGTACTTGCGGCCTTCCTTGGCGATGCGCGCGAGCGCCTTGCGCGCCGACGGGAACGCCGCCTCGCCCTTGGGAACGTAGCGGTGAGCCTCCTCGCAGACGAGCAGCACCGGCACCGCCTTGGAGCGCTCCGACCACAGCGAGAAGTCGAAGATCATGCGGGTGATCATCGCGACCAGCACTTCCACGATTTCCGACGGCACGCCCGAAAGATCGATGATGGTGATCGGCTTGCCGTTGACCGGAATGCGCATCACGCGGCTGATGATCTTGGCCATGTTGTCGGCGATGAACATGCCCGAGAACATGAAGCTGTAGCGAGAGTCGGCCGTGAGCGTCTCGATGCGATCCTTGATGCGCATGTACGGCGCCGCCGTGTCGGGTTTGTCGAGGCGTCCCATCTGGCGGTCGAGGTACTGGAGCAGCGTGGCCATGCGGTAGGGAACCGGCGTGTCCACGGTGATGTAGCTGGTGTCGCGGCCTTCGCCCACGTAGCGGCGCTTGGCCTCGAGAATACCGCCCTTGAGGATGCCCACCTCGGTCTCGTGCGCCATGCCGTCGCGGCCGATCAGCAGCTCCACCGTCTCCTCGAAGCTGAGCAGCCAGTACGGCATCTCCATGTTCTGCGGAGAGATCACTTCGGCGCGATCGCCGAAGGCCTGGCGGTATTCGTTGTGCGGGTCGAGCAGCACCACGTGGCCCGACGCGTTCTGGTCGAGGATGGCGCGCAGCAACAGGGCCACCGTGCAGGATTTACCGGAGCCGGAAGTGCCGAGCACCGCGAAGTGCTTGCCGACGAGATGGTCGGTGGTGACGAAGGCCGGCAGGCTGCGGTCCTGGTGAATGGAGCCGACGCGCACGTTGGAAGCCGCCGGCCTTGCATAGACGCGCTCGAGATCGGCGCGCGTGGCCGTGTAGATCTCCGCGCCGAGGCCAGGGTACACCGACACGCCGCGCTGGAAGGTTCCCTCGGTGCCGCTGGCCACGTCGACCATCGCTTCGCCGAGCAGTTCCATTTCGAAGAAGTGCTTTTCCTCGGCCACTGGAGGGAAGGAAGGATTCTCGGTGCGCAGGCTCGAGATCATTCCGAAGACGGTGGAGTAGCCGGTGTTGATGCGCGCGATGGCGCCCACCTGCACGGCCGAGCGCACGATGCCGTTGCTCGAGACGGGCGGCAGGTCGGCCATGTCCGACGGGTTGGACGGATTGGCGTGCACCAGCAGGGCCGATACCTTCGATCCCGCCACCGAGATGACGTGACCGATCTTGGAAGACTGTTCGCTCACCTTGGTCTCCTCTCTGCGTCGCCGAAGCGACGTACCCCTGCCGAGATTCTTGTCGCCGTACCTGCCGCCGCTGCCTTTGTGTCTACGGATCCCCTTCCCCGGGGAGCCGCGCGCCGGCGGGCGGTGTCAGAACTCTGGTGCGACGACGTTCTGTCTAGCCCAGATTGCTTTGGCCTGCATCTCCATTCGCTGCGAGGCGTCGAGCTCGTCGCGCAGCAGGTACGCGAACGAGATCGTGCGCAGCGCCCAGGCGTAGTCGGCCGAGGTGTCGCCGCGCGCCGCGACGACCGCGTCGAGGTAGCGCGTGGCCGATGTCAGTGCGCCCGTGGCATCGCGCATCTCGCGGAAAGTTTTGGCCAGCGAAAGTAATGTGTCCAGGCGCAGCGAATCGTACTCGTCCACGTCCACGGCTGCGACGGCCTGCGCGCGTTCGCCGAGCGCCAGCGCCTCGGGGAAACGCCGCGAGCTTCGCAGGATCTCGATGAGGTTCTCGAGCGCGCCGAGGTAGTCCTTGACGTGAAACCGGCGGTCCGAGACGGCCATGGTGGGCCACGCGGCGCCGTACGCCTCCACGACCGGGCGCAGTTCCTGTTCGGCGCGGTCGTTGTCGCCCTTCTTGCGCGCGACGAACGCGACGGCGTTGCGGGCGGCGGCAATGTCGAGCGGATCGGCGCCGCGCGCGAGGATCGCGTCGAGGTTCTTTACGGCCGAGACTCCGGCGGCGGTGTCTTCGGCCCACAGGCGCTGCTCGTAGCGGAGCGCGTCGGCGGCCACGCCGGCCTTGCCGAGCTTGTAGAGCAGAAGGCTCTGGTCCTCGAGACCGCACGGCGCGGCAAACGGCGCGTGCCCGGCGCGCGGTGTCAGGAACTCGAGGTCGAACGGGCTCGGCTGTCCGGCCGCGAGCGCGCGGTTGTGTTCGGCCACGCCTTCGTCGCGCGCCGTTTTCCACAGGTCGAAGCTGCGCGCGTAGAGCGGGCCCGACAACGCGTACTTGCCCTGGCGGGCGTAGAAGCGGGCGGTTTCACACAGCGCGATGGACAGGCGGATGTCGTAGGCGCCGTAGCGGGACTGCACGTCGGCGATGCCGGCCAGCACGAGCGGCTCGGCCTCGGTGTAGCGGCCGCGCGCGAGGCGGATGCGCACCAGCGCGGCGCGTTCGAATTCGCAGTCGAGGGCGGGGTCGTCGGCGCACAGTTCGCGCGCGGCTTCGAGATGGTGCTCGGCGGCGTCGTCGCGTCCGGCATCCTCGTAGAGCTGGGCCATGCGAATGCGGATCGCGCGCTGCGTGAGCATCGCTCGCGGCGGCGGCGCCGGCGAGTCGGCCGTGGCGTCGCGTCCGTCCTCCGGGCCGTAGGGGGCCTCGGCGGTCTGGTCGGGAATCTGGGACGTCGTCGAAGGCACCAGCGCCATCGCGGTCAGCGCGTCGGATTCGGCTTCCGGGTAGCGACCCTGGCGGATGCGCAGCTCGGCACGCAGCACGAGCAGGTCGGCGGTGCTCGAGCTTCCGCGAACGGCCGGGCCGGAGTCGCTGCCGCCGGACCTTCTGGAGGGAACCGGGGCGAGTGCCGGAACGAGCACGGCGTCCGCGGCTTCGAGGTTGCCGGCGGCGAGGGCGTTGCGCGCGAGGCTCACGGCCGATGGTCCTGCGTCGGGGGCCTCCGGGCGAAGCTGGTCGACGACTGCGCAGCCGCTGATGGCGAGGGCGCAGGCGAAAACGGAAACTGCTGCTTGCCCCATGCGCCTCAAGTTCAAGTGCTCCTTCAGTTGCTTGTACCCGCGGTCCGGGAGCGGGGGCCTGCGCGTCTGCTACGTCCTCGCTCC
>JBHEOD010000038.1:22006-22894 GCA_046261745.1 Binatia bacterium | reverse complement strand
GGCCCCCGCCCCCGGACCGCTGGACGTTTTACCTGGCGCGCTGCTCTCGCGCCGCTCTGAGACGTGGCCGCTTCGTCCTCCCGCTGGACGTTCTTCGTGGCCCGTCTTCGGACGACGGTGAGATGGGTCGCGCCATCCCGCGCAACCCGCTGTTCCAATAGCGTTGCACGTCGTCGTTCGCTAGTTGGCTTGCATGGAACGTCCTGCGACGGGGCGGGCTTCGGTGGCGCAGCCGCACCGGATCCTCGTGGTACGCCTCGGCGCCATCGGCGATTGCCTTCGCGTGCTGCCGTCGCTGTCGCGCTTGCGTGAGGCCTTTCCGGCGGCCGAGATCGGGTGGGTGGTGAGCGACCTGGCCGCGCCGCTGCTCGACGGTCACCCGGCCATCACGCGGCTCCACCTGGTGAACCGGCGCGCAACGAAGGCCGGCTTCCTTCCGGGCTGGCAGGAGTTGCGGCGCGTCGGCGCGGAGCTGGCGGCCGAGCGATACGACGTGGCCATCGACTTCCACACCCGCTTCAAGAGCGGCTACCTCACGCGGGCGAGCCGCGCGCGGCGACGGATCGGCTTTGACCGGGCGTCGGGAACCGAAGCAAACTTCCTGTTCACCAATTGCCACGTAAATCTCAGTGACCGTTACGAAAATCGTGTGACGCGCCTCGCGCGACTGCTGGCGCCGCTCGGCGTCGACACCGACGTTGCGGCGGCGTCGCGCGGACTGTGGGTGGCGCCCGACGTGTCGGCACGGGCACGGGCCATGTACGAGGAAGCGGGGCGCCCAGCGGTAGCCATCTTTCCCGGGACCAGCGCCAGTCGCAGCTTCGATCGCTGGCCGCAGGCCAGGTGGCGGCGCACGGTCGAGCGCCTCGGCGAGGCGGGGATCACGAC
>JBHEOD010000038.1:0-21996 GCA_046261745.1 Binatia bacterium | reverse complement strand
CCCCGCCTACGTCGCTGCCGGAGATGATGGCGCTGCTCGGCTGCTTCCGCCTCTACGTCGGCGCGAACACGGCCGCGCTTCACATGGCCTGGATGCAGGGCGTGCCGTCGGTGGTGCTGGCGGGCGGCCGGCCGTGGCGTACCGATCGACCGCTCGAGCCGGTGCCGTCGGTGATGCTTTCGGCCGGCGGCATCGAACCCGACCGCAAACTGCGCGGCGAAGAAGCCCAGCGAGCCGTCGAAGGTATCGAGGTAGACGACGTAGTCGCCGCCGCCCGCCGCCTCCTGCAATAAATGGGGTCAGACCCCATTTATCCGCTGCGCCTGCTCGGATGAACCGCCAACGCTGCGATGGCGTCGGATGCCGTTCCTTGCGGCTGGTGTGCGCTGGTCCGCCGCGCGCGACTGCCATAGGTTCGGTGGCGATGCTGCATCTCCTGGGCGGGTTCCTTTTCCTTTGGGTTCTGGTCGGCACGGAGCGGCTGCCGAAGGTGTTGCTGTACCTGGCGTTGGGCTGGCTTGTCAGTGTGACCGTCGGCGGCATCTTCTGGTTCGCGTCGCAGGGCCAGACCCAACTCTGGCTGCTCTATGCGATCGGGGCAGCCCTCGTCGCTTCGTGCTTGCTGGTCATTTACGGCTTCGTGCTGCTCGTGGATTACGCGCCCGGCAGGAATCTTGCCGACCTCCTTGCGGGCCGGAATGTCAGGCCGCCACTGGAATGATGGTGCCGGTTGCGACGATTCTGACGATCCACGACGACGCGCCGGTGCGCTGGCGCGGCGCCGCCGTGGAGAACGAGCCGCTCCGCGCGGTGCTTCCCGCAGCGGCCGGCAACGCCCAACTCCGCCCGGCACCTCCGGCAGCGGACGGCGACGCCCCGCTCCGCGCGGCACCTCCTGCAGCGGACGCGACGCTGCCGGCGCTCGTCGAAGCGCAGCACTTCGCGAATTTCACGATCTGGGGCCTCGAAGACGAGGCGCGCCGGCGCGACGTGGGCGACGCGCGCATTGCGGCCGTCAAGCGCGCGATCGATCCGTGGAACCAGCGGCGCAACGACCTGATGGAAGCGATCGACGCGGCCATCCTCGCGCACCTGGCGAACGTGGACGTGCAAAGCGCCCAGCTTCACTCGGAAACCGCCGGCATGATCATCGATCGCCTGAGCATCCTGGCGCTCAAGATTCACAGCATGGAGCGCATCGCGGGCGACGCCGCGGCGCAGTCGGAAGTTGCGCTCGCCGCCGAGTGCGCCACAAGGACGCAGGTGTTGCGCGCGCAGCGCGAGGATCTCGCCGGCTGCCTCGCGCGCCTGCTCGAAGACTTCGCGGCCGGGCGCCGCTACTTCAAGACGTACCGGCAGCTCAAGGCCTACAACGACGAGCGGCTCAATCCGGCGCTGCGTGCGGCGGCGCGGGGTGGGGCAGGGCAGCAATGATCGGAGAACACGAATGACCGAGGCAAAGACCATCGCCGTGGAGGCCAACGGCATCCGCTTTACCGCGCTCGAGCAGGGCAGCGGGCCGCTGCTGCTGTGCATGCACGGCTTTCCCGACAACGCGCTGACGTTCCGCCACCAGATGCCGGTGCTGGCCGCGGCCGGCTATCGCGTGGTCGCGCCGTATCAGCGCGGCTACGCTCCGACGTCGGCGTCGCCCACCGGCACCTACCAGAGCGCGGCGCTCGGCCGCGACATCATCGCCCTCATCGACGAACTGTCGCCCGGGGAGCCGGCCGTCGTCTTCGGCCACGACTGGGGCGCCATCGCGTCCTACGCAGCCGCCCTCCACGCGCCTCACCGCATCTCGAAGCTGATCACGGCGGGCGTGCCGTACGGGCCGGCCGTCAACGCGGCCTTCCTCACCAGCTACGCCCAGCAGAAGCGCTCCTGGTACATCTTCTTCTTCCAGAACCTGATGGCCGAAATGGCCGTCGCGCACGACGACCTGCGCTTCATCCGAAACCTGTGGCGGGACTGGTCGCCGACCTGGGACTTCACGGAGGCCGACATCGGCCCGGTGCTGGAGACGCTGGCCGCGCCCGGCGTGCTGGCCGAGGCCATCGCGTACTACCGCTGCCTCTTCGACCCGGCGCGCATGGACCCCGAACTGATGGCCGAACAGATGCGCTACAGCACCGCGCCCGTCGAGGTGCCGACGCTCTATTTCCACGGCACGGTCTGCGGCTGCATGGGCGTCGAACTGACCGACGGCATGGAGGAGTCTTTCCCGAAGGGCCTCGAGAAGGTGCTCGTGGAGGACGCCGGCCACTTCGTGCATCACGAGAAGCCCGCCGAGGTAAATGCCCGGATTCTCGCGTATCTTGGAAAATAGAGAAAGGGACGGATCTCTGTGCGAGATGGCCGTCCCTTGTTCTGAATGACCGGTGCGAGTCGGTCGGGGCCTGGCAGTTGCCGGGCTGTCTCTCAGGTGCGGGGGTTGTAGCACCGCCGGGCGCCGCGCCGCCAACACAAAGCGACAACAAAGAGGAAGGGGACGAAAAAATGTCATCGATCACGAGGGTAGGGGCCGCCGCTCGCAGCGACGGCCGGTCGGACGGAGCGCTTCGGCCGCTGCTCATGCATCCCGGCTTCATCGAGCACGCCGAGGGCTCGGTGCTGATCGAGATGGGCAAGACGCGCGTGATCTGCACGGCCAGCGTGGAGGAGGGCGTGCCCGGTTTCCTCAAGGGTCGCGGCACGGGCTGGGTGACGGCCGAGTACGGCATGCTGCCGCGCTCCACCCATACCCGCAACGACCGCGAGGCGGCCAAGGGAAAGGTGGGCGGGCGCACCATGGAGATCCAGCGCCTGATCGGCCGCAGCATCCGCGCGGCCATGGACATGCGCGCCCTCGGCGAGCGCACCGTCAAACTCGACTGCGACGTGATCCAGGCCGACGGCGGCACCCGCACGGCGTCGATCACCGGCGCGTGGGTTGCGCTGGCGCTGGCTTGCCGCCGCCTCGAGCAGCAGGGCCTCGTCGAGAAGAGCCCGGTGGTCAAGGCCGTGGCCGCCATCAGCGTCGGCGTGATCGACGGCCGCGCGCTGATGGACCTCGCCTACGACGAAGACTCGCGCGCCGACGTGGACATGAACGTGGTGATGACGAGCGACGGCGAGTTCGTCGAGCTGCAGGGCACCGGCGAGGGCGGCACCTTCAAGCGCGCCCAGCTCGACGAACTGAGCGACCTCGCCTGGACTGGAATCCAGTCCCTGCTGGCCGCCCAGCAACGCGTCCTCAACGAAACCAGATGATGAAATCCGGGACAGGTACGGATTGTTTTGCCCGCCGCGCTTCTATGGGATGGCGATGATCGACTCGCTGGTGTTGGCGACAACCAACAAGGGGAAGCTGCGCGACTTCCGGCTGCTGTTCGAAGGCACCGGCATCGCAATCGAGGTTCCCGGGGATCACGGCGTTGCCCTCGACGTGGAGGAGACCGGCGTGACGTTCACCGAGAACGCGCTGCTCAAGGCAAGGGCGTTCGCCGCCGCGCTGCCGGGACGGGCGGTGCTTGCCGACGACTCCGGCCTCGTCGTTGAAGCGCTCGGCGGCGACCCCGGCGTGCTGTCCGCGCGATACGCCGGCGAACCGTCGGACGACCGCGCCAACAACCGCCTCGTGCTCGCGCGCATGAACGGCATCGCGGAGCGCGACGCCGCGTTCGTCGTGGTTCTTGCGCTCGTGCTGCCCGGCGGCGAGGAGATCGTCGTCGAGGGACGCTGCGAGGGAAGCATCGCGTTCTCCGAACGAGGCAGCAACGGCTTCGGCTACGACGCGATCTTTTTCCGCGAGGATCTCGGCTGCACGTTCGGCGAAGCCACTCCCGCCCAGAAAAACGAACGCAGCCACCGCGCCGCCGCCGTAAAAGCCCTCCTCGCCAGTAAATGGGGTCAGACCCCTTTTCCTGCGTAGCTACGGAGCGGGCCGAGAAATGGGGTCACGAGAAATGGGGTCAGACCCCATTTCCCTGAGACGCCGGGCTGAGTCCCGCCGTCGCCGGGGCGATGGCCATGCGCACGCATTTGCAGTCGGCGGCGGGTGGCGCACCGGCGCGTGGCTCTCACGCCATCTCGTCGCGCACACATCCGCCGCTGGTCCGGCTGGTGAGAGAGTCGGCCGCCGTGCTATCGGCGTTTCGGAGAACTCGGCCACGGCCGAATCGTAAATGTCACGACTTCTTTTAGGACTGTCGCTTCTCGCCGCCGTCATCGTCCAACCGGTTCTTTCGGTCGCCGAAGCGTCGGCGCAGGCGTCAAGGCCGATCGTTCCAAGCGACTCCGGAGATTTCGAGCCAGTCCACGTTGGCTCCATCATGCTCGGCGTCTTTCCCTCTGCACCGATCGCGAGCCTCACTCTCCACATGATCGCGAAGTCTCCCTACGGGGGCGACGATCCTTCCTGCAGATACTTTGGTTCCGGACTTCTTCTGATCTACTGGTCAGGTGAGCAAACGCTCTATTTTGCGGGGGAGCCCGGCGGCCTGCTCGATCGTTCGCAGGCGCTGATCATCTGCGACTACTACACGCAGTGGGACTACTCCCCTCTGATCCCCGACGACTCCTACCCGCAAGTACTCTACGCGACGGACGCCGGCGGAAACGACGTTCCCGTCGAGCTCTGCATACTCGATCACGACGAGGACGGGTTGCGGACGCCTGGCCCGGACGATTGCCACCACGCGTGCGGCGACGCCGTCTGCGACGGAGGTCAGGTGACCGTTGTGGACGCGCTGGCGATTCTGAAATCGGCCGTCGGCGGGTCGGCGTGTTCTCCGGCCGTCTGCGATCCGACCGGCGATGGGGCGGTGACGGCATCCGATGCGCTGGTCGTGCTTCGAAGCGCCGTCGGAATTCATCACGAGCTGCTTTGCAGTGCGCCGGTCAGCAACTGCTACTGATCGTCCGCGACAAGGTTCGCTGCCAATGGATCCGAAGAAAGGGGTCAGACCCATCGCCCGCGGAGCGACAGCGCGGGCCGAGAAAAGGGCCCAGACCCCAATTCCCGCGTAGCGACGGGCGGGCCACTCACAGAAACGGACAGCTCTCGGAAATGGGGTCTGACCCCATTTTCCCGTGACCCCATGTTTCGCGCCCTGGTTGCGTGGCCGTCGGTTCGTCGTGCGCGACGTGCTTGCATTGCCTCGGCTCGGAAGCACCAATCGGCGATTGGAACTCCGGCGGCTCGAGGGCTCCTCGAGGGCTCCCATCCTTTCATGCGCATCCGCTTTGAAAACCTCGAACTCGACGAGGACCGCCGCGAATTGCGCCGCGACGGCGAACCGCTGGCCGTCGAGCCCCGCGTCTTCGACCTGATCGCGTACCTGGTGCGTCACCGCGATCGCACCGTCTCCAAGGACGAACTGCTCGAACGGCTCTGGCCCGACCGCGACGTGCAGGAAGGCGCGCTGGCCGTGTGCGTGCATCGTGCGCGCCGCTTCGTCGAGGAGGGCGGCTCGCGCGTGATCCAGACAGAGGCGCGGCGCGGCTATCGCTTCGTTGCGTCCGTGGAGTTGCTGCGCGAAGGGGGCGGCGGGCCGCAGGGACGCGAACTTCTCGTCGGCCGCTCGGCCGAGCTCGCCGAGCTTCATCGCGCCGTCGAGGAGGTTTTGCCGTCGCGCCTTCGAACCGTGGAGGTGGTGGGCGAGCCGGGAATCGGCAAGACCGCCCTGCTCGAGGAACTCGGAACCTACGGGAGACTCCACAAGCTCGAGGTCTGGCGCGTGGCGCCGTCGCCCTCCGCCGTCGCCTACTCGCTGTGGGTGCAGCTCATCTCCGCCTACGTTGCGCGCTACGACGTGCGCTCGATTCGCCGCGCGATGGGCCAACACCTCGATCACTTGGCCTGCATCGTTCCAGCGCTTGAACGCTGGTGCTTGCCGGGCGCCGCGAAACTCTCCACGAAGCCGCGCGACGAACTGCTCAATGCGATCGCGTTGTCCGTTCAGGCGGCCACCGCCCGCCGCCCGGGCCTGTTGCTGTTCGACGACGTGGACGGCTCAGATGCCGAATCGATGGCCGCAATGGGTCGCGTACTGCGCGCGTGCGGCCACGTGCCGGTGCTGATCGCAGTTGCGTATCGCCGCGAGAGCGCGGTGCCCGGCGACGTGCTGCGTCAGATGCGAGCGCTGGACGGTCATCGCCGCCTCGTGCTGCGCGGTCTCGATCACGCGGCGCTGCGCGCGATGCTCGAGCAGATGGCCGGCGCGCCGGTCGCGCACGGCGTGGTGAGCGAGGTTCTCCACGCGAGCGCCGGAAAGCCGCGGCTGGTGGAGGAGTGGTGGCGCAGGGAACTCGCGAGACGAGCAGGCGCCGGCACAAGCTCCGATCGCCATCCGCACGGACCGGCCCAATCCGATCCCGCCCTGGTACGCGAACGCCTACCGTGAACCTTGCGCGTCCGTAACCTTTCGTAAGGACTTCCCGCGCCCTCGTGTGGTAGTGCAGCCCACTTCACTTACGAAAGGGGCTCACTTCTCATGACCAGGCGTTCTTCGCTTCTCCCTTCGCTGCTGGCGGGAATCCTCCTGGCCGGCGCCGGCCCGGCCTCCGCACGCACCATTGAGGTGAACCTGCTCTACGTGCACGGCGTCAAGAACTGCAACCCGCAGCGCGAGAACGCGCACGGCTCCCTCGTGAGCCTCGATTCAGCCATCGGCGGTCAGCTCGCCAGCCGCATCTCGGCCTGGCAGAGCGCGCATCCCGGCGACACCGTCGTCGTCAATCGCGCGCACGCCAACCTCTACACGGCCACTCCTTCGCCGTATCATCCTTCCGACTCGACCAACCCGATCCTGATGGACGACTGGGAGGTCGGTGATCCCGGCTGTTCGACCACCAGGCAGGGCGATCCCTGCACCACCGCCTACGAGTGGCGCTATCGCCTCGCGAAGGAGATCAACCGCCTCTATCCGTCGCCCAAGAAGAACATCGTGCTGATCGGTCACAGCACGGGCGGGCGCACCGCCCTTGAAGTGGCGGCCAACGTCGGTCCGACCGGAGCGGTCAACACGCATGACTGGGGCGTGCAGAGCCGCATCGCCGGCGTTGTCACGCTGCACGGCATGGTCGACTCGCTCGGCACCAGCAAGTACGACGTGGCCGGTCCGCTCAGTTTCGAGACCACCTGCAAGAACGGCGACGCGGCGGCCGGCTGGGGCGACTCGTGTTCGCAGGGCAATGGCTGGTGCGAATACGCGGGACGCGTCAGCGGCTTCGCGGCCGGGGACTGGGTGGCCAAGAGCAAGCGTTCGATGAACCTGATCTCGTGGGCGAGCTGCTCGCCGTCGCTGTTTGCCGGGCGCACCGACGGACCGCTGCCCTACGACGCGCAGGGCAGCCCGTGGGCCGTGGGCCTCGACATGACGCCGAACACGGCCGGCGCCTACCGTGCCGCGCACGGCACCAAGTACGGCTCGTTCTGTCATAGCGACATCACCAGCACCGGCAGCACCAACCACGCGGCCGCGCGCGACTCCGCAAGGAACCGCATTCTCGACTTCCTGTTCACCGCCGCGCCGCGCGTCGCGTCCACCGGCACGAACACCACGGCAACGCTCGCCTACAACGCGACGAGTTCCACGTACACGATGGGCGCCGCGTGC
Source organism: Binatia bacterium (assembly GCA_046261745.1). Taxonomy (GTDB): domain Bacteria; phylum Desulfobacterota; class Binatia; order UBA1149; family CAITLU01; genus DATNBU01. Next base: position 14,395 of record JBHEOD010000038.1, on the reverse strand, counting down.
AGCACCGGCGAGAAAGACGACAACCTGACGGCCGGCAACAAGGCCACCGGCATCGACATCGCCGGCAACTGCAAGCACGGCGGTTACTTCGACGGTGACGACCATGCCGTCGCGCTCGGCGAGATCACCGTTGTCACGAACGGCACTACCTGCAACGGCAGCTACAAGTGGAAGCAGGCCCACGACTCGAGCAACGGCCACTCTTCCACCTTCACGTGGAAAACCCGCTCCCTGCGCACCGCCGGCCCCGACCTCGTCAACTCGCTGCCGTAAAGGGATCGGGGACAGGTCGAAGAACACGACGTCGTGATCGTTGCGGGTGAGCCTGCGGCGCGTGACGACGATCCCGAGTGGCACCGCAGTTACTTGTCGCCCACCCCCCGGCGGCAAGTAAGGGAACAGGCATCGCCCCTGACCAAGGCGATGCCTGTTCCGCTTTTTCTGGCCGAAAAAGGGGTCTGACCCCTTTTTCGTATTCCCCTCGGGAATTGACATGGCCATATCGTCGTGGCCATGTGAATTGCATGAAGACGATCGCCGCCGGGAAGTTCAAGGACGTCTGCCTCAAGACTCTCGATGACGTCGCGCGGACACACACGAGCGTCGTGATCACCAAGCGAGGCAAACCGGTGGCCAAGCTCGTCCCGTATGCCGAGCCGGATCCGGTTCGCAGCCTGGAGGGCAGCCTCGTGAAAGAGTCGGGCGATCCGTACTCCACTGGCGAGAAGTGGGATGGCGACGCTACTTGATACGCACGCCTGGGTCTGGTGGGTGACGGCCGATTCGCGCCTGTCGCGAAGGGCGAAGGCGGCGATCGACCGGGCGCGACGCCGCGACTCGCTCTGGCTGTCGATGATCTCCATCTGGGAGGTGGCGAAAAAGGTGGAGAAGGGCCAGTTGGCATTCGACCGTCCCCTGGAAAAGTGGATCGAGACGGCCGGTGACGCGGGCGGGCTTCGGCTCTGGGAACTGACGCCTCCGATCCTCATCGAGAGTTGCCGCCTGCCAGGGCCGTTCCACGGAGATCCAGCCGACCAGATGATCGTGGCCACCGCACGGCATCACGGAGCTGTCCTTGTGACCAAAGACGACCGAATCCGGCGCTACGAACACGTCGAGAGCCTCTGGTAGACAGTCGATGCTGCCCGCCTTGCGGATGCTTTGAGGTGCAATTGGTTAATCCCTGGACGCTTCGTAAATCCGTACCTGTCCCGGATTTCGCTCAGGCGAACTCCCAGTGAGGTGAGCGCCGGGGGCGGGCGCGCGCGCGGATGCGTCTCGGAGCGGTGGGGATGGGCGGCGGGGCGGAGCGAGGACGTAGCAGCCGCGCGTGCCCCCGCCCCCGGCGCGGCGCACGGGCGAAGACGCAAGCGTGCGGCGCGGCGCACGAGCACCGCGAACTCAGGCCGGTTCTTCGTGCGGCCGGGCCTTGTTGAGAAACAGCCAGTAGAATCCGATGATGCGAGCCGCCTCGTGGAACTGCTCGAAGTCCACCGGCTTGACGATGTAGCTGTTGACGCCGAGGTTGTAACATTCGATCGCGTCGCGATCGAGACTCGACGACGTCAGCATCACCACCGGCAACTCGTGCGTCCGCGGATCCGCACGCAGGCGCCGCAACACCTCGATGCCGTCCACGAACGGCATCTTCACGTCGAGCAGCACCACCTTCGGCAGATCCGACATGCTGCGATGCGCATAGCGATCGGTGCAGAACAAGTACTCGAGCGCTTCCTTGCCGTCGCGCACCACCTGGATGCTGTTGACGATGCGATGCTTCTTGAACGCGCGAATAGTCAGTTCGATGTCGTTCTCGTTGTCGTCTGCGAGCAGAATGTCCACCGCGCTGGTTCCGTCGACGATCATGCTGTCCCCTCCCGCTGGTCGATGATGAAAGAAAATCTCGCGCCCTTGCCGGGCTCGGCTTCCGCCCAGACACGGCCGCCGTGCGCCGCCACGATCCTCGCGACGCTGGCCAAACCCAACCCCGTCCCCTCGAAGTCGGTCGGCGCGTGCAGCCGCTGGAAAAGCCCGAACAGCCGCCGGGTGTTCGACATGTCGAACCCTACGCCGTTGTCCTTCACGAAATAGGAAGTCGCCCCGCTCGACTCGATCGAACTGCCGATCTCGATGTGCGCCTTGTCGGTGTGGCGCGAGAACTTGACGGCGTTGGCGAGCAGGTTGATGAACACCTGCTTGAGCGACGCGCGGTCCGCGCGACACGACGGCAGGTGTCCCACGTGAAAGGCCACGTCGCGTTCCGCGCAGTCGGGGCCGAGCGAGTCGAGAATTTCGCGCACGACGCCGGCGACGTCCACCGTCTCCTTGTTCGGCGGCTGGCGATCCACCGCCGAGAACGACAGCAGCGCGTCGATGAAGGCGCCCATGTCCTGCGCATTCTTGCGCACCACGCCGATCACCCGGCGTCCCTCGTCTCCGACCGACTCCGCGTAGTCTTCCTCGAGCACGCGCGCGAAACCGGCGATTGCCCGTAGCGGCGTGCGAAGGTCGTGCGCCACCGATACCGCGTAGTTCTCCAGATCGTGGTTGGCGGCGACGAGCGCCGCAGTACGATCACGCACGCGCTCTTCGAGCTCGTCGTTGAGCGCCTGGATGCGGCGCTCGGCAGCCTTGAGGTGGGTGACGTCGTGATGGACCACCGACAGGGCCGTCACCGTGCCGGCTTCGTCGTAAATGGGCGACATGGTGGCGGTGATGTCCACGACACTGCCGTCACGGCGCCGCGCGCTCAGGTCGCGGCGGATGGCGATGGTGCGGTCGCGCTGCTGCGCGAGCATCTTCTGGATGCCGTCGCGGTCGAGCGACGGATCGAGGCGCGCAAACGGCACGCCGATGGCCTCGGTGGCCGCGTATCCATACATCTGCTCGGCGCCGCGGTTCCACGTGAGCACCTTGCCGTCGAGCGAGACCGACAGGATGGCGTCGCCGGAGGCCTCGACCACGGCCGCGAGGCGGCGCGTGGCTTCCACCGCTTTCTCGAACTCGGTGACGTCGCGGCCGACCACGATGGATCCGAGGATGCGTCCGTTGCGATCGCGCAGCGGGCGGCCGGTCACGCGTACCCAACGGCCCTCGGGAGCGGCCTTGTGCCTGGCAACCATCATCACGTTGTCGGTGCTCACGCCGCTGAGGGCACGGATCATCGGCAGCTCCTCGAGAGGAAACGGCGTGACGCCGTCCGAGAGGAAGAACCCGTAGTCGAGCATCCTGGAATTGGTGTTGGCATCGGTCGTCGACGCACCGAACAGGTAGAGCGCCGCGTCGTTCGACAGCAGGATCTCGCCTTCGAGGGAGACCGCCAGCACAGCGTCGCCCATGCTCTGCACGATCGACTGGAGCAGGCCGGTCTGCCGCGCCAGCTCTTCCTTGGACGCGCTGAGCGCCGCCGTGCGTTCGACCACGCGCGATTCCAACTCGGATGCGAAGCGCTGCAACGCGTACTCCGCGTCCTTTCGAGCCGTCACGTCGATCCAGGTGCCGGTGTAGCCGCTGATCTCGTTGGTGGGCGTGAAGCGCGGCATGCCGGTGCTGAGCACCCATCGCCAGCTTCCGTCGGTGTGAGGCACGCGGAACTCGGCCGAGAACGGACGCCGGGCCTGAAGGGCGGCCGCGACCTCCAGTTCCATCGTCTCCTGATCGTCCGGATGGATGAACTCCAGGCGGGCACTGCCGAGGACCGTCTCGCGCGTCCTCCCAAGGAACTCGAGCAGCGCGGGGTTGACGTGGGTACCCCGACCGTGGGCGTCGGCCATCCACATCATCAGCGGCGAGGTGTTGACCACGGTGCGAATGGCCTCTTCACCGCGTCGGTGCAGGATCTCCATGCGCGCGTCGCCGCGCGCCACCCACAAGAGAGAGCCGCCGAGCGTTGCCGCCAGCGCGCACACGAAGGCGGGAACGGCCGCGTCGAGGTCGAGCGAGCCGGCTTCCCGGGCGTAGACGAACGCGCCGCCGACCAGCATCGGAAGCAGCAGGGCAGGGACGAGCAGGCGGCGCGCGGCGCGACTTCCGGCCGTATCGCTGGCCAGCAGCCCGATGGTGCCGCGCGCGGGATTCGCACAAAGGATGCCGGCGGCGAGGAGTGTCAGGGAAACCGAACCGATCAGGGAAGGCGAGGACGACAGCAGCGGAGAGCTCAGCGATTCAGCCTGGTAGAGAAAGCCGAGCACGGGAACCAGCGCCATGAACAGCACGGTGATGGCCAGCGTCTGCGCCACGACCACCAGGCGCGAGCTTCGCGCGGTCATCAGGGCGACCGCCAGCGCGAAGTATCCGGCAGCCGGCACCGCGCTGATCGGGCGCAGCCGTTCGACGATCTCGTGCGTCTGTGAGGCCAGAAGCCGCGGATGAACGAGCACGCTGCGCAGGAACGCCTCGGCTCCCATCAGCGACTCGACGACCGACAGGCTCGCCAGCACGGCGGCCAGCAGGGCCAGCGAGCCGGAGAGCAGCGGGCGCGCGACGCAGAACCACAATCCTGCGCCGAGAAGGGCGAGACAGACGGCACTGAGCGGCCGGATGGCCGGGGAATCTGCGACGAGGTGGCGCAGCACCGGTACATCGAACATCCAGCCCACCACGCCGCTGAAGCCGAGCGCGAGCGTGATCGCGCCGAACAGGCTGGCGATTGAGGCTGCGGTGCGCTGCGCATCCGGCGACAGGCCGTCGGCGGCGAAGAGTCCGTGTGGTCTCCAGTCTCGTTCCATGGGGCGGTTGACCGCCGACTTTCTGCCCCGGCCGAGGCCGAATCAAGGAGGAACGTGGTCCTTTACGCACGACGGTTGTCTTCCCGGGCGTCGACGCACTCCCGCGACGCCGCGGGTCGATCTCGCGGCTGGCTGCGGCCAGTCACGGATGCGCGCAGGCTTGCCTCCCATCATCCGCGCGTTCGTCCTAGTCTCCGGCCCTTCGCGAGGCGTCCGGACGACGCCGCGCGGCAAAAATCCCTGCCAAGAGCGCACAGAGAGACGACTGACGATGATTCCGTTCTCACCCCCACGCATCGACCAGAAGATCATCGACGAGGTGGTCGATACCCTGAAATCCGGCTGGATCACCACCGGTCCGAAGACCAAGCGGCTCGAGAAGAACCTGGCCGCCTATTGCGGCGCTCCGGCCGCCCTGTGCCTGAATTCGGCCACCGCCGGTCTCGAGGTGATGCTGCGCTGGTTCGGCGTAGGCCCCGGCGACGAGGTGATCCTGCCGGCGTACACGTACGCGGCCAGTGCCAACGTGATCGTTCACTGCGGAGCGCGGCCGGTGTTCGTGGACGTCAACCCGGACGACTTCAACGTTTCGATCGAGGCCATTGCCGCAGCCGTCACTCCGCGTACGAAGGTGGTGATGCCCGTCGATATCGGGGGCTGGCCCTGCGACTACGACGCGATCAACGACCTGGTGCGCGAGAACGCCCACCAGTTTGTGCCGGCCAGCGAGGAGCAGAAGCAGCTCGGCCGCATGCTGGTGCTGGCCGACTCGGCCCACTCGGTGGGCGCGCGGTACAAGGGGCGCCGCACCGGCAGCCTCTGCGACGTCACGGTGTTCTCGTTCCACGCGGTCAAGAACCTGACCACCGCCGAGGGCGGCGCGGTGCTTTTCAATCTGCCGGAGCCGTTCTCGAACGAGGAGCTTTACAAGGTTCTTTGCGTGAAGACGCTGCACGGCCAGAACAAGGACGCGCTGGCCAAGACGCAAAAGGGCAACTGGAAGTACGACATCGTCGAGGCCGGCTACAAGTGCAACATGACCGATATTGCCGCCGCCATCGGCCTCGTGGAACTCGAGCGCTACGACAGCGACACGCTCGTCGAGCGCCGCCGCATCGTCGAGGCCTACAGCGCCGCGCTCGGCAAGTACGAGTGGGCCGAACTCCCGCTGTTCGATCGCGACGGCCGCACGTCGTCGTTTCACTTGTTCCCGCTGCGCATCCGCGGCATCGACGAGGAGCAGCGCGACCGCATCATCCAGGCCATCTTCGATCGCGACGTGTCGGTGAACGTGCACTTCGTGCCGCTGCCGCGCATGAGCTTCTACCGCTCGCTCGGCTACGACATGGCCGACTACCCGGTGGCCTACGACAACTTCGCGCGCGAGATCTCGCTGCCGGTGTACTACGACCTCGGTGACGAGAGCGTTTCGCGGGTGATCGATGCGGTGGTCGCAGCGGTAAAGGAAGTACTCGGCTGAAAAATGGGGTCAGACCCCTTCTCTTGGAGTCGCGGCGAGGGCGGAGGCACGCGCGCCCGCTACGTCCTCGCTCCGCACCGCCTCCACTCCACCACCGCTCCGAGACGCGGGCGCGCGTGCCTCCGCCCTCGCCGCTTGCCTCGGTGGGAATGCGATATTGGGGTCAGACCCCATTTTCGAAGTTGGGGCCACGTCAGCGCGGGCGCGCTTCCGGAATGATGATGGAGAAGGTTGCGCCCTCATCAAGGGCGCCCGTGGCATCGACGTCGCCGCCGTGGCGACGCATGATGCGTGCAACGGTGGCCAGGCCGACGCCGGTTCCCGGGAAGCGTGGGTCGCTGTGGATGCGCTCGAACGGATGGAAGAGCTTGCCGCGAAAGCGCGGATCGAAGCCGATTCCGTCGTCCTTCACGCGAACGACGATGTTGCCGCCGATCTTCTCGCCGGACACTTCGACGTGCGCCGTCTCGCGCGTGCCGGTGAACTTCCACGCATTGCGCAGCAGGTTGTCGAGAGCGATGCGCAGCAGGCCGTGGTCGCCGCGCACGTGCGGAATGCTGCCCACGCGGAACTCGAGCCGGCGGTGGGGAGAGTCGGCCGCGAGGTCCTCTCCGATCGACTCGGCGATGGCGCCCAGGTCCACTGTCTCGTAGCGCAGTGCACTGCGGCCCACGCGCGCCAGCAACAGCATGTCGTCGATGAGGCCGTCCATGCGGCGGCTCGCCTCCCGGATCTTGGCCAGGCTCGCGCGTGCGGACTCGTCGAGCCTCTCACCCGACTCGTCGAGCACCACCTGACTGAAGCCGGCGATGCTGCGCAGCGGCGAGCGCAGATCGTGGGAGACCATGTAACTGAAGCCCTCGAGCTCGCGGTTGGTCATTTCCAGCTCGGCCGTTCGCTCGGCCACGCGCCGCTCGAGCTGATCGCGCAGCGACGCGAGTTCCTCGTCCGTGCGGCGGGCCTCTTCGAGGCGCTCTTTCAGCTTGCTCCGCGACTGGTCGAGGAAGTGTGCGATAAAGGTGGTGACGATCAGCGACACGACGATGGTGGCCGTCACGTCGAAGCCGAGGCTCTGGCCGGTGGCCCGGTGGACCAGGGTGGTGGCGACAAAAAGGCTGAATCCGCTCGCCAGCGACAGCAGCCCCTGAACGCGCGCGCCCCACGGCACGAAGACCGAGGTGATGCTGGTGAGCACGATGACCAGCAGTACCATCGGGAACACGTCCTGGCGCACCACCGAGATGACCACGCCGCATGCGAACTGCGCACCGAGCCCGATGCCCTGAATCAGAAGCGTCTCGCGGCGGCTGCCTTCGCCGCGCAGCGCCCACACGCACCAGTACAGCACGACGAGCCTGATCACGTTGATGGCTGCCCGCGTCTCGTAATGGAGGCCCTGCGAGAAGAGCAGAGTGACTGCGTAAATCGTCTGCGCGACGGCCAGGAAGATCAGCGAGTCGCGCGAGCGCTGCCGCAGCGACGGCAGGATGAGGCGGTCGATGGTCTCCGGCTCGTCGGTGTCGCCGGCGGGGGCGGGGGAAGGAGTTGGAGCTGCCTCGGGTCGCATCGGGGAGATTGGAAGCGGTTCCGAAGCGGAGCGCCCTCGGTGTTTACCGTCGGCAGGGTTCGCAGTCGACCGGGAATGGCCGGGGTCGTGTGGGCGGACGGGCCACGAGAGCGCCGGTCTTCTCAGCGTGGTTCGCAGCACGGGCCGAGAGTTTGCCGACTTCCTCCGCGCAGGATCGCGAACGTGCCCGCCGGCGGCGGGGCATGGGCCGGCGCCGGATTGAATCTGCCGCCCCGGCGCGAAACAATCCCTCGTCTCGGGGTGTGGCGCAGCCTGGTAGCGCACCTGCTTTGGGAGCAGGGTGTCGGAGGTTCAAATCCTCTCACCCCGACCAATTTCGCGGCGATTTTGAATCGCTGATCCGGCGGCACGCCGTCACTGCTTGCGGTGGCCATGCGTCGGTTTCGGGCGGCTCATGGCAGCAACCCGACGCTGCCGTCGCCGCATTCGCTACGCGCCCGTAGCTCAGTCGGATAGAGCACCGGCCTTCTAAGCCGGTGGTCGCTGGTTCGAATCCAGCCGGGCGCACTTTTTTTGCTCGCCACAATGAGCGAGCACGTTCCGAACTCCGTGATCAATCAACTCGACAAAGCGCCCAAGCTTGCGCCGCATCCTTTCGCGTTGAGGGTTCAGGTGTCGCATCCCGCGACCCTCCGTCACGTCCCTGCTGCGGATGCCCGTCGGTACCCGGGCGCGACTGCCGCTATCTTCCCCGTGCCTTACTGACAGGCGCAGACTCGCTGGATGCCAGTCGAGCTGGTCGATGCATCCGTTGCGGGAGTTCCGCAACGGGCGCGGAATCCAAACTCGGTGAGCACCGCGCAACCCAGGCCGCTGCCGCTGCAATCTCCGCCGGCGTTATCGAGCTCGCCGCCGGGGGCGCCGGTGAGATGCAGCAGGCCTGTGCAGTTCGCGTCCGTGCCTGCGCTGCCGGCTACCGTGAGGGTTGCGTCGTCGTAGATCATGCCGAGCGTGGCGCAGGCGGCGTTGCAATCGACCGACTCGGCGCCCAGCACCCAGCACGCATCTTCGTAACTGATGCTCGACGCGGGGCAGGCGGAGCACCCCCCGAGGTCGAATTCGCACCCCGGTGTGCATGCGAGCGTTCCATGCAGGCCGAACGTCGCACAGGTGTTTCCGTCAAGGGCCGCGCCGTCGCAGTGCTCGCCGGCCACGTTGACCGCACCGTCGCCGCACTCAGGAATGGCAACGGTCCCGGCGACGAGCCCCGCCGCCGCGGTGGCCTGGCCGGCGATGAACGCCTCGACGTCCGCGGTAACCGCGATGTCGTCCGGGCACATTCCTGCCCCGGCTGTTTCGGCGCTGTCCCACTTGGTACCGAACTTGGCGGTGCACTTGCTGTAGTCGGCTGCCGTTCCCTTGATGATCGCCTTCGCCTCGGCCTTTGCGCGGCACCCGTAATACCCTCCGGCCAGCTTGTTTTTGCTCGCCTCGCATTTTTGAGCCGGAGAAGGCGCGGCCAGCGCCGCGCTCGCACTGAGTAACACCCCCGCGGCAATCATGATCGTCAACGCGTTTTTCATGGGTCTCTTCCTTTTTCCGTCGGTACAAAGCCGCGCAGCAAAGCGCAGCGTTCTTCTGTTTGTTACCTGGTCGCAGCCTTGAACAGTGCGGGCGTGTTCTTCTTCGTGTCGCCCGGCGCGAACTCGCTCGTCCAGCACTTACCGGCGCCACCCACGAGTTGGACGACAACGTTCGGTTCCTGGCTGAAGAACGATGCACCGGCCGGAGCAGGCAGCACGAGGCTCGCGCCGCCCGCCGTCACTTTCACCTTGGTGTTGCCTGCGTCCCCGGTCTTCAAAAGCGCTTTGAGAACGCCTTCGGACGAGCCCGTCCTGTCCGTGTACTGAAGGCCCGACGGTTCTCTGCTCTCCCACAACGTCGCGGACGGAGCGATGTCGATGGAGGCCCTCACCGATGAGGCGGCCGTCGCGTTGTCGTAGACGCACAGCGTGTAGCTGGTGCCCGCGTCGGGCGTGCCAAGGTCGGGTTGCAGGAACGAATCGCCACGTGCCCACTGCCACATGAGCTTGTCCTTGCCGGCCTTCGCCGAATTCTTGACCTGGAACTTCGCGTTCGGGGCGATCAGGCAGCTGGAGGTATCCCTGGGCACCTGCGCATTTACGCATGCGGCGATGTCCTCGTCGCAGGAATCCGCGGTGCACACGTCGGTGTCGGCACAGGTATTGGGCGGTCCGCTCACGCAGGCGCCAGTGCCGTTGCACTTGTCGTCGACGGTGCAGAACTGCAGATCCTCACAGGGGCTGTTCATGGCCTCGAAGCGGCACGTGGCGGAGCAGCAGTCGCCGCTCACGTCGTTGCCGTCATCGCACTGCTCGCCGCCGAGTATGTTGATGAAGTCGTCGCCGCAGAACAGGCAGCCGTTGATGCGGGTGCCGCGGCAGACCTTGCTGCTGCACACGTCGTTCTCCGTGCAGCGGTTGCTGTCGTCGCAGGGGCCGCTGTTGGCGGTGTTCGAACAGCCCATCGCGAGGGAACAGAAGTCGTCGGTGCAGGTGTTGCCGTCGTTGCACATCGCGTCACTGGCGCTGTGCAGGCAGGTGCCGTCGGCGGCATCGCACGAATCGATCGTGCATGCGACGGAATCGTCGCAGGTCTTGGGGGGGTGCTCGCAGTTGCCGCCGTTCAGCGTCGCATTGCAGACGTCGGCCGTGCACACGTTGCCGTCCTCGCAGAGCGCTACCGCGGGGTAACCGGGTGAGATCGTCTGGGCGATACAATTTTCGTTCTGGCAGTTGGCGTTGCATCCGTCGCCGTTGACGGCGTTTCCGTCGTCGCACGATTCGCCCGCGTCGACGAAGCGGTTTCCGCACAGCGGGCAATCCGAGAGATTCGGATCGAGGACGAGCGTCGGGGCTGGAGAAACCGTGCCCTGCACCACCGGCGGCCTGGAGGCGTTTCGATAGCGCAGCGTGTTGACGCCGCCTGAAGGGGCGGTCACCGCGCTTCCTGCCAGCAGTTCCATGACGTCGTGAGAGACGAGGGTGTTGCGGCCTCCCGCGTTGGCGAGGCTTGCGCCGGAGGACAACGTGATGCGGCATGCGTCCACCTCGAGGTCGCCTCCACTGCCGGCCGCGATCAGGTCTCCCGTGAGGTCGGCGCCCTGCCGTGCGTTCAGGTAAACGCCGCCGCCGCTGCCGCCGCTGCTGCCGCTGGCATCGCCACCGCCGTGGAACCCGATGCTGCCGCTGAAGGAGTAGATCTCGAGCGCGCCGCCGCCGCCGCTGCCGCCGGTGACGTCGAAAGTGGCGGTCGAACCTGCGGTGACGCTTCCGTCGTCGGCGCTGATGTCCACGGAGCCGCCGGAGCTGTCGATGCCGGTGCCTTTGGCGGTGATGTCACCGTGCATGGCGAGGCTTCCTCCGGCCTCCACGTACATGTCCGCTCCGGTGCCGTCCGGGGCACTGCCGTTGCCGATCAGCCGCGTGTTCGTGCCGAGCGTGAGGTCGCCTCCCGAGTAGAGTTCCTGGGTGCCGCCATCGCCGGAGGAATTGCTGACGTCGGTGTGGCCGGTGGTCTCCATCGTGCTCTTGCTTGCCGCCGAGACGCCGGAAAACGAAAGGTTGCGTCCGGCGTCGATGAGGATCTCGCCGCCGAACCCGGCGCCTACAGCGGAGTTCGCGAACAGGCTGCCGGTAATCGTGATGTCGCGATCGGAGGAGAGATCGATCGAGCCGCCGTCAAAGTCTCCGCCGGTCACGTTGATGTCGTCGTAGAGCGTAATGTCGGTGCCGGCGCTGAGCTCGACCGAGCCGCCCTGCGAGAAGCCGCCGCCGGTAGCGTTGATCTTGGCCGTGACGCTGATCGATCCTGACCGGGCGTCCACTGACAGGTTTCCACCGTCGGCATCCACGTAAGAGCTGTTCAGGTTGATCGGTTTGGAGATGGAGACGGAATCCGCTGCGCGAACCACGATGTTGGCCGGGCTGTCGGAGCTTCCGGCGACGGGTCCGTTCATGAGGACAGAAGCGGTACCGACCGAGCAGGTTCCAAAAGAGCAGTCGGTGTTGCTCGAGCAGTTCAGCGGATTTTCGCCTCGCCCCTCGCATGTGAGCTGCGCCGGACAGGTGCCGTAGTCGCAGTCGGCGTTGGTTGAGCAGCGCACGAGTGTGGGCGAGCCCGAGCATCGCTTGAGCGAATTACAGGTTCCGAGTTGGCAGTCTTCGTTGGCGAGGCAGCTCCTGGTGGATCTGAGTGAGCAGCGCCGTACGCCGCACGCGCCGAAGTCGCAGTCGTTGATGTCAAGGCACGGCAGCGCAGGGCTGGCCACGGTGCAGCGGCGGCGCGCGAGCAGCAACACCGAGCCGCTTCCGGTGAGAAACGCGCTCGTGGTCGAGGCCGTGAAATCGCCGCCCGCGATCCTGGTACTGCTGCTGCCGAAGTTGAATGTGCCGGCGCCGGTCACGTTGATGCTGCGCGTCCCGAAGTCGAGCACCGCGTTGGGAGCGAGGTCGTACACGCTGGTCACGTTGCAGGGGTTGGCGTTGCTCGGACAGACGTCGTCGGCGGTGGAGGCGGGGATGCCGGCCGAGGCGGTGGCCGCACCTCCGATGGTTGCCATGACGGCCAGCAGGCCCGTCATGGCGAGAGCCCGCAGGGCACCTGAAGGCCGGATTCGCGAAAGCAGTTTCATTCGGAGGCCTCCGCGGGGCCTGCACCGGACTTGCCGCCCTGCGTCTCGTTCACCTCGTGGCCGGTGCCGGTCGCCTTCACTCCGGCTCTGCGGTTGCCCTGAGTGCGGATTTCTTTCACGCGGTTGCCGCGTCCGCTGATGACGGCGCCGTTGCGGCCGTTGTTCGTCGTCTCCGCAGACACCGTGGCGGCACTGCCGTGAACCTGGAGGCCGTCGCGCGCGTTGTTGCGAGCGGTCAGGTCCGAGACCCGATTGCCGTGGCCGGACAGCGCGAGGCCGTTGCTGCCGTTTCTCTCGGTGCGGACGTCGTCGAGGGTTACGCCGCTGGCGTGAATGCGAAGGCCGTCGGCGGTGTTGTCATGGATGTCGATCGCGCGGACTTCGCGAAGCGCATCGCGCCCGAAAGCGCGGATGCCGGTTCCGAAGCGCGCGATCTCGGCTCTGGAGTCATCTTTGTCGCCGCCGACGATGACGGCACCGAGACGGCCGCCTCGCGCCACGCGAATGCCGGCGCCGTATCCCCGGCCGACGATGCTTTGGCCGCCGAGATGGAGAGTGAGACTGTCGGCGCCGCTGGAGGCGAACAGCGTCAGGCCGTCGCCGGAACATGGCTCGGTGACGATGGGATCGGTCGGCCACAGGACCGTGTCGGTCACGACGCTGTCGCCGCAGGCGCAGGGCACCCGTTTGCCGTCGACGCTGTCGCCGCACGCGCCGGCTGCGGCTGCGTGCGCCGTCACGACCAGCAGCGCACAGGCCGCGGCACCGGTGGCCAGCAGTCGCAGCGGCGGGAGGTCACGCGAAGTTGGTTTCATCTCGAACTCCTCTCCGGGGTGACCCCGTCCGCAAGTTTCGCAAGTTACATTCCTCGCATTGCCTTGGCGATCTCTGTTCGACCCCGGCTGGCCCCCGACCGAGGTGATCGCGGATGAAGGATAGAGGGGCTCGGAGCGAATTTATAGTGGATTTCCGACCGCCCGACCGGTTCGAAGGACGCATTTCAGGTTTCGAGTGATGAACCGCTCTATTCCGGTCCGGATGCGCCTTCCCCTGGAGACGGTAGGGGCGAACTGCCCGCGCCCCGCGGGGGAGGGCTGGGAAGCGTCCACCTCACCTCGCCGTGCGGTTGGGGGCCATGTCCGAGTGGGGAGGCGGAGCGTCCCCGACTGGTTGATGCCAGGCGGCCGCGAAGGAGCAGGCTTTGGCCATGCGCAGGTACTCTCCCTAACTGCGCGCGAATGCGACGATCACGCCCGCCGCTTGCTCGGGCGTGAGCTTCTCGGTGTTGATGACCAGGTCGTAATGCGTCGGCAGTTCTTCTTCGATGTCGTAGAACGCGCGCAAGTAGTCCCTTCGGCCTTCGTCGCCGCGCGAGATCGCCTCGGTGGCTTCTTCCGCGGTGAGATTTCGTTCGAGCCCGATGCGTTCGGCACGCGTGGACGCCGGCGCCGTGACGAGCACCCTCAGCACGCCCGGCTTGCCCGACAATGCGTGCGACGCGGCGTGAGCCGCGATCACCGCGTTGCCCTCCTTGCCCACCTGGTGAACGGCAGCACGGATAATGTTTCGCAGGTCGTCCCGGGTGGACGGCCGCACACTCGGTGCGTGGGACGCCGGCAGCGGAATGCCCGCGGCAAGCGTCGCGGAACCGAGCATGGTTTGCGCGGAAGTCAGCGCTTCCAGCAGCCGCTCAACCAGCGACTGCTTGTGCTCGGCCGCAGCAATCAGGGATGGATCCACCTGCGCGAGTCGGGCGGCTTCGAGGATAAGTTCCTCGTCCACGTAACGAAGCCCCAGGACTTGCGCGACCGCCCGGCCGACGTCCTGGCCGGCCGAGCCGTCGGTGTGCGAGATACAAATGACGCAGACGCTCATGCGGGTGGCCTTAGACTCGGCGCGCCGCTCTCGCAACACGTCGCCGCTTTTGCTCGGTCTGCTTCCGGTCA
>JBHEOD010000037.1:6872-27526 GCA_046261745.1 Binatia bacterium | reverse complement strand
GTGGCATCGGGAGCGAGCGCGGCCAGCACCGCATCCACGTCCGCGCCGAGCGATGCTTCGGTCGTGCCCTCGTCGTCGCTGGTTGCGCAAACGCCCTTGTTCTCGGCCTTGTCAAAGGACCTGGCCAGCTTGCCCGAAGCCTTCGTCACGCAATCGGGATCGAGCGCCTCGTCCCGCCGTGTGGCCGTCGAGTTGCACTTCAGCAATGCCTGCCCGTACTGGCCCGCCGCTTTCATCTTCGCGCCGCCGCAGCGGTCCGAAGCTTCGTCGGCACGCGACGTGCCGGCCGATGCCAGCAAAAGTACCGCGAGTGCCGCTCCATTTACCCACAAGTGGTTTCGATTCATGGTCCCCTCCCGGGCCGGCCCCATGGCCTGCAGTCGCCGCATGATAGGCCCGGCTTCGAGCCCACAGCCAGAGCGTCCGACGCAAAAAGGACGAAGGGGCCATCTTCGAGTCTGGTCATCACCGAGGAGATCTCGTTGCAGGCGTGAAGCAGCTCCGCAGGTTTTCCTCGCATCGGCGCAATCGTGTGGTAGGAGGGCGAATGCCGGATCGAGTGCTGCTTACCGGGGCCACCGGCCTTCTCGGAAACGCCATCGCAAGGCTGCTCGTCGCCGACGGCCGCAAGGTTCGTGCGCTGGTACGCAACCCTGCAAAAGCTTCCTCCGTGGTCCCCGGCGCGTGCGAACTCGTGGCAGGCGATGTGACCGATTCCGCCTCGGTGCTCGCCGCCGCGCACGACTGCGAAGTGATCTACCACGCTGCGGGGCTGCCCGAACAATGGCTGCGCTATCCGCGTGACTTCGACCGCGTGAACGTCGACGGCACGCGCAACGTGGTGGAAGCCGCACGCGCCGTATCGGCGTCGAGGTTCGTCTATGCGAGCACCATCGACGTTTTCTGTTTTCCGGCTGCGGGAGTCCCTTTCGACGAGACCACGCTCGACACCGTCCCGAAAGCGACGGCGTACGAACGCTCCAAGCAGGAGGCCGACCGCGTCGTGACGGCCGCGCTCGAGGGCGGACTGCCCGCGGTGTTCCTGCATCCGTCGGGAATCTACGGCCCGGGCCCGCTCACGTCCCCGGGCACCAATCACCTCATCGCCGACCTCGTGCGCGGGAAGGTTCCGATGCTACTGCCCGGTGCGATCCCGGTGGTGTACTCCGACGACGTCGCGCGCGGCCACCTGCTGGCGGAGAAGCACGCCGAAATCGGCGCTCGATTCATCCTCAGCGAGTCCACGCATTCGCTCACCGCCATCGCCGAAGCGATCCATCGCGAGACGGCTGCGGGCGGGCACGCGAGCAAAGTACCGCCCGTCATGCCCATGGCCGTCGCGAAGATCGTCGCCGCCGCCGGAGAATTCGTCTCCGGATGGACAGGCAAGCCGCCGCTTCTTCCGAAGGGGCAACTCGAGTTCCTGCAGTACGGCGCGGTGCCGTCGGCAGCGAAGGCGATCAGTGAGCTCGGATGGAAACCGCGGCCGTTTGCGCAAGGCCTGCGCGAAACGCTCGCATTCCTGCGCGACAGCGGCCGCATCTGATAACCCGCACCCGGTCGGTTTCGGCGGAGGGAAAATGGGAGCAAGCGAGAACAAAGAGGTCGTGCGTCGCTACTTCGACGCGGTCAATCGCGGCGACATGACCACCATCGCCGAGCTGCTCGACGACGGCGCGTCCTTCTGGGTACCGCCGTCGCTACCCGACGGGGTCGAATTCCGCGGCAAGGCGATGGTCCTCAGGTTGTTCACCGAATCGGTCGGGCTTTACGATCCCGAAGCCGGCCTCGCGGTAGAACTGCGCACGCTCACAGCGGAGGAAGACCGCGTGGCGGTCGAGCTCCTCATTCGCGGGAAGTCGGCCGCCGACGGCGGCGACTACGAGAACTGGTATCACTTCCTGTTTCGAATCGCTGACGGACGCATCACGAGCATCCGCGAACATCTCGATTCGCTCTACGCGTTCCGCAAGTTGTTCGTTCCGGCCGGAATCACCGAGAGGGCCCACTGCAAGTGGCTACCGTGAAAGTCCGAGACCGTTCGCCGCATTGAGCGGCGCCCTCGGACGCAGCGCTCCGATCTGACGCGAACATCCTGCTGCTTGCCGATTTACGGAGCAGGCGGCGCAGCAGGCGCCGCCGCCGTTCCCGACGCTTCGCCCGCGGCTGCCGTTCCCGAAGCTTCGCCGCTTGCGGCGGTGCCCCAGGCTTCGCCGCCCAGCGTATCCCCGCCGGCCGCGGCCGTCCCCCAGGCTTCACTGCCCGAGTTGGCCGTTCCCGAAGCCTCGCCGAAAATCTCCGGAGGCGGCGGGCTGGCCGGAGGTGCTGCTTTGGCAGTGGTGGCCGGCTTGGCCGGCGCCGCCGCGCGCGCCTTCGGAGCCGGCTTCTTCACCGGCGCTTTTGCCGTCTTGCTCTTCGCGGTCTTCGAGGTCGGCGGCTTCGCAACTGTCTTCGGGCGCGGCAGCGCACTGAGAAACGCCCACGTCGATTTCGGAACGCTGGTGACCTTGCCTTCGAAGAGGATGGTATTGGTCGCGTAGGGCTTGCCGTAGTAGGTGCGCGTGTCATCCACGTTCACGCCGATATAGGCGCCCGACAGCGATACGCCTGCAAAGAGCCCGCGCGAACGCGCGTAGGAATAGATCTGCGCCTTGAACTGGCCGTCGGTGCCGGCCTCGGTTTCGCGGCCGATGGGCCCTGCCGCAACACCGGCGTCGCCGGAGAGCTTCACCTTGTTCTTCAGCACGGACTGCACGCCCTCGAGGGTCATGAAAAACAGGACCACATCGGTGGAACTCGCGCCGATCTGAAGCCCGAAGCTGCCGCCGGTCATCATTACGAACACCGGAGGGCTCCACTCGCCGGAGCGGAGGCGGCAACTGAGGACACCCGTCCCGTAGCGCCCGCCGATCACCCAGGCCGCCTTGATCACGTTCGGGATGACGGCCACGCAGCGGCTGCGCGCGAGCAGATCGGCCGGAATCTCTCGATCCGGCGCAACCCGCATCTCCTGGAACACCACGCCGGATTGTCGTACCCGGTCGTCCAGCTCGGCCCTGGTGTCGGCGGCTTCGGCCCGCAAGGCGACGGCGCACAACAGAAGAGCGGCGGCTGGGATCGGGCGAAACAGTCGTAACGAATCAGTCATCGGGACCTCGGCGCGCCAAGTCGGCGGGAATAAGCGGCGAGTATACCGCCGGGCGGAGGGCCCGAGAAAGGGCTCATGCGCCCTTTTCGAGGACTTGAGCCTCGAGACGGAGCACGGCCCCGACGCGGACCAGGAAGGCCTGCTTGCTGATCGCGTCCTGCACATTGAATTGACCATCAATAAAGAGCGACGCGAGTCCGTGAACGACAGCCCACGCGCGCATCGCACGAATCTCCACCTCGTCCTCACCGAAGAATCCGGCCGAAACACACGCCAGAAGCGACGAACGCAGCGCCTCGTAGGCTGTGCTTGCTGCGCGGTAGAGGTCGTCATACTCGCGCTTGTCCGGGATTTCAGGCCCGAACATCACGCGGTAATGGGCGGGATTCTCGATCGCGAACTGCACGTACGCCACGCCGCGGTGCCAGAACGCCTCGATCGGGGCCTCGACCCCGTCGGCCACCGCCGACAGGCACGAACGCTCGAGCGCGAGGAATCCTTCCTCGGCCACCGCCGCCAGCATCGCGCGCTTGTCGGTGAAGTGGCGGTAGGGCGCGGCAGGCGACACGCCCGCGCGCTGCGCGGCGCCGCGCATGGTGAGATTGGCCGGTCCGCCTTCGGCCAGCAGCTCGATCGCGCCCTGCAGCAACGCACGACGCAGGTCTCCGTGGTGATAGGCCATCCGTGCTTCCGGTTACTCGAAACGAACTCGGAGACTGTCGGTGAGCCGCGACTCACCGCAACAGGCGGTTGGGTGGACGACGTTGGCGGCAGACTCCGCGTGCGCAGCGGTTTCCGATTTTGCGATCCGGCCCGGTTCGCAAAATGAAACGGGGGGAGCCGCCTGCACTCCCCCCGCTCGCGATCGATGCGCTGGCCCCTGCGCCGGTTCAGCCCGAGCGCGCTGCGGCAACTACTTGTGCAGTCCGAACATGAACCCGAGCGTCACGATGTGATCGCCGTGATCCCAGTTCAGGTACTTGTAGTCGAGCCGGATATCGAGATCGACGTTATGCCTTTCGAAGAACGGAATCGGAACGGTGTAGAGCATGCCGGCTCCTGCCGCCACGTCATCGCCGGGGTCGCCGACCACGATGCCCACCTGGGCGAAGAGATCGATGCGTTCGTGAACCGGCAGCATCGGCGCGAGGCCGAAGTACACGCCGTCGTGGTCGCCGGAGACGCGGGGAGCGTCGCCGAGATTGAGATACTCGACCTGCAGGCCCAGGTACTCGATCGGCCGGGCGAGAACGTAGAAGGCCCAGCCGAAGTCCGAACCGCTGTCCTGCTGGGCAAGGCCGAAGCCCGGCCCGAAGTAGATGGTCGCCATGAACGGCTCGGCCGGTTCCGGCGCGGGCGCCGCTTCCGTCTCGGTGACGACTACAGTGGTGGAATCCTGGGCAGCAGCCGGCGACGTGATCGCGAGGGCAAGGCCGGCAGCCAATACAACAGCCCGAGTACCCGGGGTCAGTCTGATCATCTGGTTGGTCTCCTTCTTCCGTCTGATACGAACTCTTCCCGTTACCGGGCGCGGCACTCTAGGAGAGGAACCGAGCCTTCACAATCCGGGCCTGCACCGCTGCGCATTCTTGTCGACCACGCCGATCACGCGCGTGCGCGTCGTCGTAGCGAGCGTCGCGCAAGCCCGCCCGCGCGGTGCAACATGGTCTTGCGCGCACTTAGCGCTTGGCGGCGCCCTTCTTGCCGTTGGCCTTGGCTACCTTCTTCGACGCAGCCTTGGCCGGCGCCGCCTTTTTCGCCGCGGCCTTCTTCGTGGACTTCTTCCTGGAGGTCTTCTTGGCGGCCTTCTTGCCACCGGCTTTGCGAGAGCGCTTGCCCTTGCTTCCCTTCTCGAGATAGCGGCGAAGCTCCCCGGCAGCCTTCTCGAGCTGCGCCGCGATCGTCGTCAGGCCCTGCATGAGTTGTCGCAGCGCTGCTTCGAGATCGGACGTGACCGTCACGTTGCCTGCCCTCTTGCGAATATCGTCGCCGAGGGTGCGGGCGCCGCGCTCGAGGTCGGTGATCATGGTGCGGATTCGGTCTACGGGTTTGACTGCCATGGCTCGTCCTTTGGATAGGGGTTTCGGAGTTGTGTCCGGGAAGGCACGGGCCGTGCCCGTCGTCACAGGCATTGTGCCCGTCAGGAGGGGCACTAGTCCAGCAGCACCACCTCATCGCCCTCGCGGACGATGCCCGCCTCGACCACGATCGCGTACGATCCGAGGTTCTGGTCGGCATCCCGAACGACCGCGCGCAGCACGCCGGGGTCCTTGGCAAGGTCGCCTTGGGGCTGCGTGATCATGCTGCAGCGGACGGTCGGCATCAGGGCCCGGATCCGAGCCCCGCCCACGCGGAGATCCCTGCCGGACCAGCCCGTTTCGACCAGGCCCGAGCCGGCGTCCGCGGACGTCTCGATGACGAAATTGGGCCGGAAACGCCGCGAATCGAAGTTGGAGGCAGGCGCGCGGACGGCCATCTCCGCCAGCGTCGCGGTGGTCACGAAGTGTAGCGGGAACGCGTCGAAATAAGTGCCGAGCGGCGACGTGAACTCCATGATCTCGGCGGGGAAGACCGACAGGTCGGGCAGCGGCTCGTCGGCCTCGCGGCCGAAGATCTCGCGAAGCTCCACGAGCATGTCGGGGTTGTCGGGCATGCCGCGCCGGTAGTGGTCGAGATCGTCGGCCGGTCGGAGCGGGCAGAGCGTGACCTGCCGTCCGACGAGGGCCGACAACTCGGTCGAAGCCTCCGGCGCATCGCTGCGCACACGGCGGCCGTCGGGAAGGACGATCTCGGCCGCAGGGCTTTCTCCGGGCTCCGGCTCGGCCAGGAACCGCGCCGAGCAGCGCAGCAGCGACGGGAATTTCTTGGCGCCGCGGATCTCCGCGGCCGCTTCGTCGCGCAGCGCCCAAGCCCGGTCGCCCGGGATTCCACCAGCGGTCAGCCGGCATTCGGAGATGGCTTCGCCACCCATCGACTTGACCGGATAGCGCCACAGTTCACGGATACGACCGACGGTCTTCATGGCGGACTTCTACGGAGCCAGCGGGCACGACACAACCGCGGGCTCGCCCCACGGGCCCGTCACCTTCGGCGTGAGCCGCCGAGGATGCCTCCGAGCATGCCGCGAAGGATTCGCCGGCCGATCTGGCTGCCGACGGTGCGAACCGTCTGCTTGGCCATCGTCTCGGCGAGGCCCTGGCGACGATTGGTTCCCCACAACATGTCGCTGAAAACTCGGCCGCCGCCCGCTGCCGGCGCATCACGGACCGTCGGTTTCGCGTCCCCGCTCGCCGCGGCGTCCTCGCCGCGTCGCCCGAGGATCTCGTGGGCCGAGTCGCGATCGACGCGCACGTCGTACTTGGCGCCGAGAGGGCTGCGCGCACGTACCGCGTCCCTTTCTTCGGTGGTGATCGCGCCCATGCGGCAGCGCGGAGGACAGATGGCCGTGCGTTCGACCGGCATCGGCACGCCGCCTTCCTGCAGCGTCGAGACCAGCGCTTCGCCAACGGCAAGCTGCGAGATTGCCGCGGCCACGTCGAGCCCCGGGTTCGGCACGAACGTCTCCGCGGCCGTGCGCACGGCCTTCTGGTCGCGCGGCGTGTACGCGCGCAGCGCGTGCTGGACGCGGTTGCCGAGCTGGCCGAGCACGTCCTCGTCGACGTCCTTCGGCGTCTGCGTGATGAAGTAGACGCCGACGCCCTTCGAGCGGATCAGCCGAACCACCTGTTCCACCTGGCGCCGCAATTCCGGCGGAGCATCGTCGAAGAGGAGATGGGCTTCGTCGAAAATGAAGACCAGTTTCGGCTTGTCGAGGTCTCCGACCTCGGGAAGATTCTCGAACAGCTCCGAGATCAGCCAGAGCATGAAGGTCGAGTACAGTCGCGGCTTGAGGATCAGCTGATCGGCAGCCAGCACGCTGACGATGCCGCGGCCCGAAAGGTCGGTGCGCATGAGGTCGCCGAGTTCGAGAGCCGGCTCTCCGAAAAGCGCTTCGCCACCTTCGCGCTCCAGGCCGAGCAACGCGCGATGGATGGCTGCCACCGACTGCGTGCTGACCAGTCCGTACTCCTGCGAGACTTCCTTGCGATTGTCGGACAGCAGAGACAGCAGCGCGCGCAGGTCGTCGAGGTCGAGCAGCAGCAGCCCGCGGTCGTCGGCGAGCTTGAACGCGATCTCGAGCGCGCCGGATTGCGCTTCGCTCAGGTCGAGCATGCGCGAGAGCAGGTCGGGTCCGATCT
The DNA here is from genome assembly GCA_046261745.1 of Binatia bacterium. GTDB lineage: Bacteria > Desulfobacterota > Binatia > UBA1149 > CAITLU01 > DATNBU01. Next base: position 20,140 of record JBHEOD010000037.1, on the reverse strand, counting down.
CGCTGACGGTCGTGCGCACCGGGTGGCCGGCGTTGCCGAGCACGTCCCAGAACACCACCGGCGAGCCTTCACTCGTGTAATCGTCGATGCCGATCTCTTCGGCGCGCCGGCGAATCTTGTCCGACCCGGTCCCGGCCATGGCCAGGCCGGCCACGTCGCCCTTGACGTCGGCCAGGAAGACGGGGACGCCGAGGCGCGAGAAGCCCTCCGCAAGCACGAGCAGCGTGACGGTCTTCCCCGTTCCGGTGGCGCCGGCGACGAGCCCGTGACGATTGCCGTACTTTGCGAGCAGGTGGACGCCTTGCTCCCCCTTTCCAACCAGAATGCTGTTCACGCGGATTCTCCTCTGCGAATGCAGTCGGCGCACCTCTAGCACGGCACCGGCTCCGACTCCCAGCACGCGACGGTCCCAGTGCGCGGCGTCAGATGTGCCGCACCGGCGCACGCGGCGTCGCTACAACGCACCCTGGGGCACCGAGGGCAGATCCGATCGTCGGCACAACGAGGCGTGTGGGCACCGCAGCGCAGATCCGATAGAAGGACAGGCCTTGGACGATCTCGGCTTCCATCCCCTTGTGCGCCAGTGGTTCGACGCGTCGTTTCGCGCTCCGACGTCGGTGCAGCGCGAGGGCTGGCGCAGCATCTCGAGCGGCCGCGACACGCTGATCGCCGCACCGACCGGTTCCGGCAAGACACTCGCCGCGTTCCTGTGGTCCCTCGACGAGATCGTGCGCGAGGCCGCCAGCGGAACCCTCGAAGACACCATCCACACGCTCTACGTGTCGCCGCTGAAGGCCCTCGGCAACGACATCGAGAAAAATCTCGCGGTGCCGCTCGCCGGCATCCGTGCGCTGGCCGACGCCGAAGGGACCGCGCTGGCCGAGATCCGTGTCGCCGTGCGCAGCGGCGATACGTCGCAGCGTGAACGGGCGACGCAGCTCAAGCGGCCGCCCCACATCCTGATCACCACCCCCGAGTCGCTCTACATCCTGCTGACGGCCGAGCGCAGCCGCCGACTCCTGGCCGGCGCGAGGCGCGTGATCGTCGACGAGATCCACGCGGTGGCGCAAGACAAGCGCGGGCTGCACCTGGCGCTTTCGCTCGAGCGGCTTGACCACCTGGCCGGGCGCGCGCTGCCGCGCATCGGTCTTTCGGCCACGCAAAAGCCGGTCGACGAAGTCGCGCGCCTGCTGGTCGGCAGCCGCCGCCTCGACGAGACCGGCAACGCCCGCTGCGCGATCGTCGACAGCGGCCATCGCCGTCCGCTCGACCTGCGCATCGAGATTCCGGACTTCGAGCTCGGCCCCATTGCCAGCCACGAGATGCAGGCGGCCATTCATGACCGCATCGCCGAGCTCGCGTCCGAACATCGCTCGACGATCGTGTTCGTCAACACGCGCCGCCTCGTCGAGCGCGTCGCGCACGCGCTCGGCGAACGCCTCGGCAAGGACAAGGTGGCCGCCCACCACGGCAGCCTGTCGCGCGAGACGCGCCTCGACGCCGAGCAGAAGCTCAAGTCGGGCGAGGTGCCGGTGGTGGTCGCCACCGCATCGCTCGAGCTCGGCATCGACGTCGGCCACGTCGACCTCGTCTGCCAGATCGGCGTGCCGCGCGCGATCGCCACCTTCCTGCAGCGCGTCGGGCGCAGCGGGCACTGGCTAGGCGCCGTGCCGCGCGGCATCGTCTTCCCGGCCACGCGTGACGACCTCGTGCAGGCCGCCGCCCTCGTCCGCGCGGTGTACGCGGGAGAGCTCGACCGGCTTCGCATCCCGCGCGCAGCCCGCGACGTGCTCGCGCAGCAGATCGTCGCCACGACGGTCGCCAGCGAGATCCACGTGGACGAACTGTTTGCGCTGGTGCGAGGAGCTTTCCCGTATCGCGATTTTTCGCGCGAGGACTTCGACTCCATCGTCGAGATGCTGTCCGAAGGCGTCTCGGACCGGCGCGGACGGCGCGGAGCCCACCTCCATTTCGACCGCGTGAACGGGATGCTGCGTGCCCGCCGCGGCGCGCGGATGGCCGCCATCACCTCGGGCGGAGCGATTCCCGACACCGCCGACTACGACGTCGTGCTCGAACCCGAAGGCACGTTCCTCGGCAAGGTGAACGAAGACTTCGCGATCGAGAGCCTCGCCGGCGACATCTTCCAGCTCGGCAACCACTCCTGGAAGATCCGCCGCGTCGAACTCGGGAGAATCCGCGTCGAAGACGCGGGCCTGACGCCACCGACCATTCCGTTCTGGCTCGGCGAAGGCCCCGGTCGCACACACGAGCTCTCCTCGGCCGTCGCTGACCTTCGCGTCGAGGTGGCCGCAAGGCGCAGCGATCCGGAAGCCGCCCGGCGCTGGCTGGTGGCCGAGACGCGCGTCTCCGTGGAAGCCGCGGCGCAGATCCTCGCGTACATCGGCGAGGGCATCGCCGCGCTCGGCGCGGTGCCGACCCTCGACACCATCATTGCCGAGCGCTTCTTCGACGAGGCCGGCGGCATGCAGCTCGTGCTGCACGCCCCGTTCGGCGCGCGCATCAACCGCGCGTTCGGCCTGGCGCTGCGCAAGCGCTTCTGCGTGTCCTTCGACTTTGAGCTGCAGGCGGCGGCCACCGACGACGGCGTGCTGCTGTCGCTCGGCGAGCAGCACAGCTTTCCGCTCGAGTCGGTGTTCCAGTTCGTGCGCTCGAACAGCTTTCGCACCGACCTCGTGCAGGCCAGCCTGCAGTCGCCGATGTTCACGAACCGCTGGCGCTGGAACGCCAGCCGCGCGCTGGTGCTGATGCGCTTTCGCGGCGGCAGGAAGGTTCCGCTGGCCATCCAGCGCATGCAGGCCGAGGACCTGCTCGCCAGCGTGTTCCCGGCCCAGGCCGGCTGCCAGGACAACCGTATCGGCAACGTGGAGCTGCCGGCCCATCCGCTCGTGGACGAAACCGTGGACGACTGCCTGCACGAGGCAATGGACGCCGACGGCCTCGCGCGCGTGCTCGAAGCCATCGAGTCCGGCGGCATCCGCACCATCTCCGTCGAGACGCCCGCGCCTTCGCCGTTCGCCCACGAGTTGCTCGGCGCGGGGCCCTACGCGTTCCTGGACGACGCGCCGCTGGAGGAGCGCCGCGCGCGCGCGGTCTCGCTGCGCCGGACCGACGGCGTGGCCGGCGGCGAGATCGGCGCCCTCGACAAGGCCGCCATCGACGAAGTGCGCCGCCAGGCCTGGCCCGAGGTTCGCAACGCCGACGAAGCCCACGACGCGCTGCTGACGCTCGGGCTGGTTCCGCTTCACGACGCGCGCCGGTGGAACGCGGAGATCGACGCCCTTCTCGCGGCGCGGCGCGCCACGCATCTCGTCCTCGACGGCCGCGCCGTGGCCGTGGTGGCAACCGAACGCGTGCGTGTGGTGCGCGCGCTGTTCAGGGCGGCGGATTTCGAACCCGCGGTGCCGGACATCGCGCTGCCGCCCTCACGGGGCGGCGCCGACATGGACGACGAGAGCGCGTCGCTCGAAGTCGTGCGCGGCTGGATGGATTCGCTCGGCCCGACCACTGCCGCCGCGCTGGCCGCCCGGCTCGGGCTCTCCGACGCGCGCGTGACGTCGGCGCTGGCACGTCTCGAGTCGCTGGGCTCGGTGCTGCAGGGAAGCTTCACGGCGGAAGCGCCGGGCGAAGTGGAGTGGTGCGAGCGCGGCCTGCTCGCGCGCATCCATCGACTGACGATCGGCCGCCTGCGCAGCGAGATCGAACCGGTCTCGGCGGCCGACTTCGTGCGCTTCCTGCTGCGCTGGCAGCACGTGCACGACGGCACCCAGCTTCACGGCCGCGACGGAGTGCGAAGCGTGATTGCCCAGCTCGGCGGCCTCGAGCTGCCGGCCAACGCGTGGGAACGCGACGTGCTGCCCGCCCGCATCGCCGCGTACGACGGCGCCGACCTCGAGCAGCTCTGCCTGGCCGGCGAAGTTGCGTGGGGACGTCTCGCCCCTGCCCTCGTCGAAGAAGAGGATGTGCCGAACCCGGCGGCACGCCGGCGGCGCTCACGCGGCCCGACGCGTTCGGCGCCGATTGCGTTCTGCCTGCGTGGCGACCTTCCCGAATTGCTCGCGCCGCTGCCGCCGGGCGTGCGACCTGCCGAGATGCTTACCGCGCCGGCCGCGGCCGTGCTCGAGATCCTCGAAGCGCGCGGCGCATCGTTCATGGCCGACCTCGCGCGCGCCGCCGGGAAGCTACCCGGCGAAGTCGAGGCCGCGCTGTGGGAGCTCGTTGCGTGCGGGCTCGTCACCGGCGACGGCATCGCGGGACTTCGCGCGCTGCTGCTGCCCGACGACAAGAAGCGTGCGTTGCGCGACAGCGCAGGCCGCGCCGGGCTGCGCTCAGTCGGCGGGCGGGCGAGTCGGCGCGCGCTGCCGGTTGGGCGCTGGTCACTGCTGCGCAGCGCAGAGCCCGAGGAGCTGCCCGACGCGGAGGCCGATGCACGCCTGGCCACGCGACTGCTGTCGCGCTACGGCGTCGTGTTCCGCGACGTCGTCACGCGAGAGCGCGGGCTGCCGCCGTGGCGGCGCATCCTGTGGGCGCTGCGCCGCATGGAAGCGCGCGGTGTCGTGCGCGGCGGAAGGTTCGTGGCCGGCTTCGTCGGCGAGCAATTCGCGCTGCCGCACGCCGTCGAAACGCTGCGCAGCGTTCGCCGCGAAGACGGCGCCGCCGAGATCGCGGTGGTCTCGGCCGCCGATCCGCTCAACCTCGTCGGCACGCTGCTGCCGGGCGTGCGCATCTCGCCGTTCAGCGCGCAGGTGATCGCCTATCGCGGCGGTAGCGTCATCGAAGTCGGCGAGCTCGGCGAGGTGCGAAGCCGTCTGCAGGTCTTCGGCGGACGTTTTGCCGCCGCGGCGCCGCGCCGGCGGCGCTGAGCTACGTTTCGCGCAGGGCCGCCTGGACGACGGTGTGAGTCCTGCGGCGGCGGCAGGAGCGAATGTTTCGCGGCGGGCGACGTGAGGCCACGACGTGAGTCCCACCGCGACGGCTCGGCTTCGCTCCCACGAGCGTTCGGCGCGACCACCTCTCGTCAGGATCGTCCTGGCTGCGCCTCGGCGAACGACTTCAAGCCGTTCGCCGCAAGCTGGAACCCCGCCCGCATCGGCTCGGCGTACAGCAGCTTCACAACCGGGGCGAGCAGCCCGCTCACGTAGTCCACCGTCGTGTAGCGCGTGTTGCCGGCATCGAGCGCTTCGAGCACCTGGTAGCGGTTGGCCACCAGCATCGCGCGCGCTCCCATGATGACGCCCCACGCCAGCCGGTGCGGCGGTTCCATCACGTTGAGCACCTCGACCTGCTGCATCGGCCTCGCACCGGGAAAGCACACCTGCATCACCACGCGCGCGCCCGGCTCGCCGCTGCACTCGACCGACGGCGTGAAACGATTCCACGCGTGGTAGTTGCCGAAGTCGGTGAGGATGCGCCACACAGTCCCCGCCGGCGCCGCAATGTCCACCGTTGCTTTCGGGGCAAAGCGCCCGAAGCTTCCCTGTGCGTAGCGCTGTTCGAGCGGTCCCAACGATGCTGGGTTCGCTACTGCAGAAGGTGGATGGCGACCAGCGTGAGCAGGAAGTACGGGACGAGCACCGCGGCGCCCGCGTAGTCCTTCGCGACGCGCTGGCCGAAGAACAGCATCAGGATCGTGATCGAGCCCATCACCGCACCCGCGTACGCGAACGTCTGGCCGCCCCAGAACAGCAGCGCGAGGGCGCCGAGCCCGGAAAGAGTGCCGGCGATCAACTCGAAGACGGTGACCACGGTAAGCATCACGTCCACCTGCCCGAGCAGCGGCGAGTTCCTGAAATGCTCGCGAAGGTAGATCGCGTTCCCGTCACGGTCGAAGACCTTGTCGAGTCCGGACTGCAGGAAGAGAACGGCGACGAAGGCAGAGATCAGAAGCTGCATCCAGCACATGGGGTGGTCTCCGGGAGTTGGGTCAGGGCCTGGACGCGTGCGCGTCGTCGATCTTGGCCGCCAGGATGAAGTCGTTCTCGGTGAGCCCGCCCGCGGCGTGAGTCCACAGTTCGACGCCGACGCGGCCCCAGCCGAGCGTGATGTCGGGATGGTGATCCTCGGCGTCGGCGATCGTGCCGATCCGGTTCACGAACGCCAGGGCAGTCGAAAAATCCGGGAACTTCCAGCGCCGGCACAGGCGCGGTCCGTCGGCGATGGACCAGTCGTCGAGTTCAACCAGCAGTTCGGCCGCAGCCTCGGCGGCCAGTGGAGGCGTGCCCTCGCGGCAGGGAACGCAGCGCCTCGTCGAAAGCTCACTCATGGACGTCTTTCCTGCGTGAAGCGCACGGTGGTCGCAAGCGGCGAGCCGCAAAAGGATCCGCCACTCACGCCTGCCCGCCGTCCACGCGAAGGATCGCACCGCTGGTGAAACTTGATGCATTCGAGGCCAGGTAAAGGGCCGCGCCGACGATCTCGTCCGGACGACCAGCCCGCGAGAGCGCCGCTCGCGAGGCAAGGAACTGCTCGGCCCCGGGCGGCCAGGCTTTCGCAATGTCGGTCAGGAACGGCCCGGCCTGGATCGCGTTGACGCGAACTTTGGGGCCGTAGGCCTGCGCGAACGCGACGGTGATGGCGTTGAGGCCCGCCTTGGCCGCCGCGTACGGCGTTTCGGTGGGCGTGGGGCGCTCGGCGGCAATGCTGCTCACGTTGATGATGGAGCCTCCGTCGCCGGCCTGCATGCGGGCGCCGACCAGCGCCGAAAGGCGAAACGGGCCTTTCAGGTTGACCGCAAGCACCTTGTCCCACAGCGCTTCGCTCACCTGGTCGAGAGAAGGATACAGCGGCGACATGCCCGCGTTGTTGACGAGGATGTCCACCTTGCCGAAACGCCCGTACGCCGCTTCGACCAGGCCGCCGATCTCGTCCCACGCTCCGACGTGGCAGGCGTGCGCGAGCGCGCTGCGTCCGAGCCCCTCGATCTCGATCGCGGTCTCCCGGCACGCGTCGATCTTGCGGCTCGCCACCACGATGTCGGCACCGGCCCTGGCAAACGCCAGCGCCATCTCGCGGCCGAGACCGCGACTGCCGCCGGTGACGAGCGCAACTTTGCCGGTCAGGTCGAAGAGGTTGGTGGGGTCGGCCACGGCGTTCTCCTTGCTGCGGGTCAGGCGGAGGTCAGGCGCCGCAGCACCGCCGCGGCGCCGCGCCGCACGCGCGGATCGACATCGGCCTGGGCGAGCGACGAGATGGCGGCCAGCGAGGCGTCCGAACGGTCGCCGCCGCGTGCGAGAGACGTCAGCGCCGCGAGCCTCACGAACGGATCTGCGTCGCCGAGCGCGTCGCGGTAGAGCGCAGCATCACGTTCTCCGCTGTCACACAGGCACAGCAGCGCCATCTTGCGCGTGCGCGTGGTGCCGCCGCTGACGAGGTCTCGCAGGCGCGCGCGCAATTCGGCCGAATCGCGTGCCGCCGCGATGACGAGGGACGCGGCCGCCCAGCGCACGTCGCCGTCGTCGTCGCCAAGCGCGGCAACCGCGACGTCGAGCACTTGCGCGCTGGTGTAACCCGCGCGACCGAGGGCGAAGGCCGTGCCCCATCGCACGCGGGGGTCGTCGCTGTCGAGCATCCTCGCGCAATCGCCGGCACTCGCGCGGCCCTTGGCCAGCGCCGCGGACAACGCACCGGCGGCATGACGGCGGACGTGCCTGGACGGATGGGCGAGGTAGCCCAGCACGCGCGCCAGATCGGCGGGATCCATGTCCATTTCGCTGCGTTCGATGCGCACGAGGACTGCGACGACGGCATTTCCGTCGTCGTCTGTGGACGGAAGCACGGCCAGGTTGTCATCGTCCTCCGTCATTCGGTGAGGTCTTAGCGTGCTCGCGAGGTCATGGCGAGGCCGCGTCGCGCGACAACGCGACCGCGCTCGTGGCGTGGATTTCACGCCCCCCGCTTTGCCGCCTGCGGACCGTCCCGCTATGGTGCGCGATCATGAGTCGCGCCGGTCTCGTTGGTCTGCTGCTGATCGTCAGTGTGGTGGCGTTCGTGCTGTGGGGAAGCCTGTCTGCCAGCACACACCGCTGCGAGGTGTGCATGGAGTACAAGGGACGCTCCCAGTGCCGCACCGTCGAGGCTGCCACGATCGAGCTCGCGCGCGAGGGAGCGATGCAGAACGCGTGCGCGTTCATCTCGGGCGGTGTCACCGAAAGCATGGCCTGTCATCGCGGAACTCCCGTCAGCGAGAAATGCCAGTGAGCCGCGCCGGCATGCCGGCATCCCCCGACATCGCTTCCCCCGACATTGGAACCGTCGGCGAGGACGTCCCGCTGCTGGAGGGCATCCGCACCACGCGCGCCATCCGGCGTCTGGCGCCGGATCCCGTTCCGGCCGAGCTCATCCGGAAGGTCTGCGAAGCGGGAACATTCGCGCCGAGCGGCGGCAACCGGCAACCGTGGATTTTCATTGCGGTGACCGAGGTCGAGCGGCGGGCGTGGATTGCGGAGCGATACCGCCGCGCGTTCGAGGCCTACATTGCGCCGGCCGTGGAGGCGGCGCGCGCACCGGAATATCCCGCCGCGAAGCGAAGAAACATGGAGTCGGCGCGGTGGCTGGCCGAGCACTTCCACGAAGTGCCGGTGCACCTTGTCGTGGCCGGATGGACGCGGCGAGGCGAGCCCCAGTACCAGGGGCTCTTCCCCGCCGTCCAGAATGTGCTGCTTGCGTGCCGCGCCGTCGGCCTCGGCGCGTGTCTCACGACGATGCAGCTCGCATTCCAGCGCGAGTTCGACGAATGGCTCGGACTGTCGCCGAGGCAGCCGTCGTGCGCGCTGATCCCGATCGGCTGGCCGCTCCAGCCCTACAAGCGTCCGGTGCGCCGCAGCGTCGACGAATGCCTGTTCTGGGAACGAATGCCGTCCTGACTTACTTGCCCTTCCACACCGGCGCACGCTTTTCGATGAAAGCCTTGGGGCCTTCCCAGAAGTCCTCGCTCGCCGCCAGGTTCATCATCGCTTCGTTGGAGCGGCGGAACGCGGTGACGTCGTCGGCCAGCGCCATCTCCTTCATGACGCGAAGGCTTTCGCGTACCGCCAGCGGAGCGTTCTTGCAGATGAGTTCCGCAAGCTCGACGGCCTTGTCGACGGCCTGTCCCGGCTCGCTGAGCGTGTTCACCATGCCGTAGCGCGCGCACTCTTCGGCCGAGATCGGCTCGCCGGTGGTGATCATCCAGGTGGCGACGTTGCGCGGCAGCACTTTCGGAAGACGGAAGAGCGCTCCCGCCGCCGCAGCCAGCGAACGTTTCACTTCGGGTACGCCGAATCGCGCTTCGCGGCTGGCCACGATCATGTCGCAGGCCAGGCAAATCTCGCATCCGCCGGCCAGCGCCGCCCCGTCCACTGCCGCGATGACCGGCTTCGTGCGCTCACGAGAAACAAACCCCGCAAAGCCGCCCTTGGAAGTGGCAAGATCGGCCGCCTGCCCCGAGTTGATCGCCTTGAGATCCGCACCCGCGCAGAACACCGACCCCTTGCCCGCCAGCACGCCGACCCAAAGATTCTCATCCTCCTCGAGCCGGTCGATCGCCGCCTCGATCCCGCTGGCCACCGCGCCATTGATCGCATTGCGCGCCTCCGGCCGATTGATGCTGATCACCGCCACATTTCCACGGACCTCGAACTCAACCACGGCGCCCTCCATCCAGACATTGTCCCGCCGAGCGGGCCCGCCACAGGTCACCCAAGCAACCCCGAGAGTCAACGCCCAGCACGCTCCACCCCGCGCATGAACCGGCCCACACGCGGAGCGTGGAGAAGGGTCCAGATGCGAGGCGGATGCCCGGGTAGAGAGCGAAGACGGACTTCCCGTCCGTCGAAGCGAACGACCGGGCATCCAACGAAGCAGATGTGGCCCTTATCCGCGCTCCGCCCCCCGCGAACGAACCGGCCTATGCGCGGAGCGTGGAGAAGGGTCCAGATGCGAGGCGAAGGTCGGGAGAGAGAGCGTAGGCGGACTTCCTGTCCGTCGAAGCGAACGACCCGACCTTCGACGAAGCAGATGTGGCCCTTATCCGCGCTCCGCCCCCCGCGCATGAACCGGCCTATGCGCGGAGCGTGGAGAAGGGTCCAGATGCGAGGCGAAGGTCGGGAGAGAGAGCGGAGGCGGACTTCCTGTCCGTCGAAGCGAACGACCCGACCTTCAACGAAGCAGATGGGCCCTTATCCGCGCTCCGCCCCCCGCGCACGGAACTACTGCACGTGGGTGTTGGAGGCGGATTCGCGAGCCACCTCGAGCCCATGCGACATCGCCACCACCGTCGCGAGCGCCGCCGCGTTGCCGACCTGCGTGTAGTGGCGCCGCAGGTTGTTCAGCATGCGCGCCAGCATTTGCGCGCGACCAACCGGCGCGAGGAAGTCGTCGCGCCACGCGTCGGGACCGAGGCCCTGCCGGCGGAGCAGTTCGAGAAGCGCGGGTCGATCGAGCACGAGTCCGCGCCGGAACACGTCGATGTAACGCTCGCTCGGCGGATGGCAGACAATGAAGTGGCCCGGAAAGCCGACGCCGGCCAACGGCACACCCGCGCCTGCGGCGGCTTCGAGCAATACGACAGACAGCGTGATCGGGATGCCTCGGCGACGCTCGAGCACGTCGTTGAGGAAGCTGTTGCGCGGGTCGTAGTAGTTCTCGCGATCGCCGTCGAAGCCCTGCTCGTCGAAGATCAACTCGATCAGCGCATCGACCGGATCGTGGTGCGCCGCACGCTCGACGGCAATGCGCGCATCCTGGCGAAGGGCCGCGACTTCTTCGAGCCAGAAGTCCATGTCGAGGTTGGGGTACGCAATACGCGCGATGGCGAGCGCGGCGGCGGGCAGGTGAATGTCCTGATCGGCACGGCTGACCAGGTCGACGAACAAACTGACGGCATCCTCGCGAGGCGGCACTGGGGAACCTCCGGGCGCAATACTTGAAACCGAGCCTCCCCACAGGCTTGGTCGCCGCGCCCTCCCGATACATTACGGGTGGGTTCCGCCCGGCAACAAGCGGAACTTTATGAAACCATGCCCCCTCGACGCAAGAATCCGCCTCAGCGCCCGACCACGGACACGAAACTCACGCAGCGTCCCGGGGCACCGCCCAGGTTGTGGGTGAGCCCAAGCTTCGGGCTGGTGATCTGCCGCGGCCCCGCCTCGCCGCGTAGTTGCAGCCACATTTCGTACATCATGCGCAGGCCCGAGGCTCCGATCGGATGGCCGAACGACTTGAGTCCACCGTCAGGATTGACCGGCAGGCGGCCGTCCAGGTCGAAGGCACCGGCCAGGACGTCCCGCCACGCGCCGCCGCGCTCGGAGAAGCCGAGGTCCTCGTACAGCACGAGTTCGGTCGGCGTGAAGCAGTCGTGGACCTCGGCCATCGAGATCTCCTCGGCCGGGTTCGTGATGCCGGCCTGCGCATAGGCGTCCTTCGCCGAGGCCACCACTTCGGGGAAGGTCGTGAAGTCGTAGTCCTGCGAAAGGGGCCCGGCCGCCGGCCCGGCGATGAATGACAGAGCCTTGATGAAGATCGGCCTGTCGGTGTACTTGTGCGCGTCCTCGGCGCGCACGACGATCGCCGCTGCCGAGCCGTCGCTCACGCCCGAGCAATCCATGATGCCGAGCGGATCGGCCACGCGCGGCGAGCAGCGGATCTGCTCCAGCGGCACCTCCTTGCGAAACTGGGCCTTCGGGTTCTTCGCGCCGTTCGCGTGATTCTTGAACGCGATGCGCGAGAGAACCTCCTTGCCGGTCTCGTCGTCGAGTCCGTACTTGTTGAAGTACGCGGGCGCCAGGAAGGAGAACTGCGCAGGCGCGGTCATGGCCGGCGCCGTACCGTCGCCGGGCGGTGGCGTGACGACGAGGCCGGAGAAGCCCGAGTCCTTGAGCTTCTCGACGCCGATGGCCATCACGCAGTCGTACGCTCCGGAAGCCACCGCGTACGCCGCGTTTCGCAGCGCTTCGCTGCCGGTCGCGCAATAGTTCTCGACGTGCGTGACCGGCTTGTACTGGAGCTTGAGCGGCTCGGAGAGAGTCAGCCCCGAGAGGTTTCCCATCGTGCCGAGCCAGTACGCATCCACCCGGTCGGCATCGATGCCGGCCGATGCGTAGGCCGATTCGGCGGCTTCGATCAGCAGGTCGTCGAGGCTTCGGTTCCAATGCTCGCCGAAGGACGTGCAGCCCATGCCCACGATCGCAACCCGGTCGCGAATTCCGTTGCTCGCCATGTCGAGACCTCCGTTCCCTTTTGTCGTCGCCGCAATCCCGAGCGACCTGCCCCGGCTTCGGAGCGGCGCCGGTGTCAACGCGCCGGGCGCGCCTTCCAGAAATAGTTGTGAATGGAGTCGGCCGTGAACAGCCGCCGGAATGTCATCTCGAGCGGGTCGCCGATGGCGACTTTGCCCGAGTCCACGTCGGTCAGCTCACTTTGCACGCGGCCGCCTCCCTCGAAGTCTATTACCGCCACCACCATCGGCGGCTGCGGGGTGAAAGCAAGACGATCAACCGCGAAGGTCTTGATCACGCCTTTGCCGTCGGCGAAGGAAATCTCGCGCATCTGGCGCGACGCGCGGCACTGCACGCAAACGTCCTGGGGCGGCAGGTGACGGGCCCCGCACGCGGTGCACTCGCTGCCGACGAAACCGAACTTCCAACGATGCGTGCGCAGCGACGGCGGTCCGGCCGGGCGCTCCGGATCGGGACGGCGCGGCGGCTCGGTCTCGAGGATTCCACGCCACTTGAGGTAGCGCGTGTACGCAAGGTCCGCGCGTTTGGACGCCACCCAGTGGTCCACCGTTCGCACGGCGCGCGAGGTCGCGATCGCATCCGTGGCGCGCAGCAGCATCGCGTCGACGCCGTCGCAAGCCGAGATCACCGCGATCGTGTCGCCCGGCTTCGCCTTCTCGAGCGCCGTCGCCACCATGAGCCCGGTTTGCGCCACTCCGGCATGACCGATGGTATCGAGCCGCGCGTCGATGACCTGCGCGGGCTTGAAGCCGGCCTGCGCGAGCAGGCCGGCGCAGGCCCGAGCGTTCGGCGCATCGACCACCACGTACGTGACCTCGGCCGGCGACAGCTTGCCGGCTGCGAGCAGGTTTTTCGCCGCACTCGCCAGCAGCGGTCCCCAGCCCTGCGTGAGCGCGAAGCGTTCCTCCCAGCCCTTCGAGTAGCGCTCCCCCGGCAGACGCCAGTTGCTGAGAAACTCGAGCGTCTCGCTGTACGTGGCCACCACATCGGCAATCACGCCCTCGTTGCCGAACAGGAAGGCTGCCGCCGCATCGC
>JBHEOD010000037.1:0-6862 GCA_046261745.1 Binatia bacterium | reverse complement strand
GCCCCCCCGCCCGCCGCCGCAGCCTCGTAAGCCGCGAGCATCGAACCAAGGCCCGCCCTGAGAGAGCACGCCAGATCGAGCGAGCGCACCGCCGGCGGCAGGCCGAGGGCCGCGTGGACAGTCGCCGCGTTGAGCTTCTCGATGTAGGGCGGATCGGTGGTCGCGAAATACAGCGCGCGTATCGCCGAGAGGTCGCGGCCGCGCAGGCAGTCGCGCGCAGCCTCGACGGCCATCGTGACAGCGTCCTCGTCGTAGGCCGCCACGGCGCGCTCGCCCTTGCCGCCGGCCGTGCCGAGCGTCGCCCCGATGGTTTTGCGCGCCAGGCGGTGAAACGGAACGTAGCTTCCGAACGAAACGATTCCGGTCATGCATTCTCCATGGAATTCGTGCCCAAACGCGGGAGGCAGACTTGTTCGCTCAGAGCATCTCCGGGTGCTCGATCCGCTGCTTGATGAGCGCGAGGCCGCGAGCCACGTAGAAGCCGTCCTCGGTTCTCTCGTCGTACGTGTACTTGAGGTCGAAAACGTCAGCGGCAACGACGAGCCCTGCTTCGTCAACGACGGGCACCTTCTTCACGCACCCCATCGTCAGGAAGACCGGGATCGTCCCGTAGTCGTAGTTGTGGTGGTAACAGGCGTCCATGCCCACGCTTCCGAGATTGGCAACGAACACGCTGGCGAAGAGCGGATCGCTATCGATCATCACCTGCGGAAAGAGGTTGTGCTCGTTCAGCCAGCGACCGATGCGAACGACCCTGCTCAGCACGAAGGGCGGCATCTTCAGCAGCAGGCTGATCTCCTTGTCTGTGCTGCTCTCCTTGCCGCTGCGCCCCGCAAGCTGCGTCTCCCACATGGAATCGACCATCTCCTCGAAGGTTTCTTCCTTGGGAAACAGCCGCTTGGCCGTGTAGATCGGCGCGTCGTCGCTCATTCCGCGCTTGCCGGAGAACGACAGCCACAGGCCGCGGCGCTGCCAGTAGCGGCCCCCCGCCACGAAACGATTCACGCGCGGGCGATCGTGGATGCACATGGCGAGGGAGCGCAGCACCACGTGGAACATCGAGGCCGGGCGGTCGGGCGGCCTTTGCTCATTGAGCCTGGCGAGGAACTCCAGCGCCGGGGCCGCCATGACCTGGTCGCGGAAGAGTACGGCCGACTCGGTGCGCGACGGCATCACGAACGGCATGATGCGCCGGACCGGATGGACGTCAGTAATGAGGTCGGCGTCAGTACGGGAACGAGGGGCCACGCGATGCTCCAGTTGGTTCAGGCGCCGGCGGCCGCGGCGGGAGCCGCGCCGCGCGATCGCGAAAGATCGTCCGCCCAGCGCTCGGCACAGCGCAGCGACAACGCAACGATGGTTTCCATCGGATTCACGCCGATGGATGAAGGAATGATGCTGGCGTCGGCGACCACGAGGCCGCCGAGGCCGTGCACGCGGCCCCACGCATCGACCACGCCGCCCTGCTTGTCACGCGACATGCGTGCGCTGCTCATGATGTGCACCGTCATCAGCTCGATGTTGTGCCTTTTGCGCGGCCTCGCATCGATGCGACCAAGATCGTCGGGACTCTTGAGCTCGGCGAGGTCGCCGAACGGAAGCAGTACGGCTTTCGCACCAGCCGCGAACATCTGCTCGGCCGACATTCGCACGCCGCGATGAATCGTCTCGACGTCGCGCGGGGAAAGCCGGAAGCTCATCCACGGCTCGAGGTCGGGGCCGAGCCCGACGCGGCCGACACCGGTGTCTTCGATGAGGCAGCCGGCCGTCATCATGTAGTTGTAGAGCGACATGCGCTCGGCGTGCTCGCGTCCGAAGCCGGGGATGCCGGTGGCGAGAATGCCCGGCGGCACGCCGGCGTACGCGAGAAGAATGCCGTCGTCGAGGAACTGGTGGATCTGGTGGGCCTGATGCGCGCCTACCCACGGATTCACGCGCTCTTCCCACACGCCGACCACCTTCGCGTTGGGGTGCGTGTGCAGCCCCCTGCCCACCTGGCCCCCGAAGACGCCGCTGCGCATGAGGATGCCCGGTGAGTGGCGCGCGCCGGCCGCGAGCACGACGAGATCCGCAAAGATCTCGAATTCGCCCAGCTTCGTGCCGTTCGCGATTCGCCGTCGGCCGCGTTCGTCAACGAAGTGTCCGCGAACGCCGACGGCCTGGTCGCCGCGAAACAGCACCCTCTTGACCTTCGCATACGTGATGAGGTTGGTGCCGGCCGCGAGCGTGCGCGGGATCTCGGTGACGAGCATCGAGCGCTTTGCGCCGGTGGGGCACCCGAAACCGCAGTTGTTGAGGCCCACGCAGCGGTGCATGTCGCGCGGATTGTCCTCGATGCGCCAGCCGAGCCGGCTCGCGCCGGCCACGAAGAGCGCGTCGTTGCGTCCAAGCGTGTCCTTGTTCTGGTACTCGACGTGCAGGATCTGCTGGGCTTTCTCGAAGTACGGTGCCATCGACGCCGCATCGGTGGCGTCGAGCCGAAAGTCCTCGCTCCACTGCGAAAGCACGCGCTCGGGAGTGGGCCACGACATGCCGCCGTTGATTGTAGTGGAGCCGCCGACGCAGCGGCCTTCTGCGAACAGGATGGGAGGCCGTCCCATGATCGAGCTGGTGCCGGCGTCCCGGTAAAGGCTTTGCAGCGACGAGATTGGATCGGTCTGGAAGCTCTCGGTGCGGTGCAAGCCGCCCTCTTCGAGAAGGATCACGTCGAAGCCCGCGTCGCGTAGCATGGCGGCGGCCGGCGCGCCGCCCGCGCCGCTGCCGACGACGACCACATCGGTGACGTAGCGGCGTCGGCCCTTCGACGTGCTGCCGAGCACGCGACCGTCGTGGACATTCGGATACTCGAGGTGGAACTCGGGCGGAGTG
The DNA here is from genome assembly GCA_046261745.1 of Binatia bacterium. Classification (GTDB taxonomy): domain Bacteria; phylum Desulfobacterota; class Binatia; order UBA1149; family CAITLU01; genus DATNBU01. Next base: position 3,994 of record JBHEOD010000037.1, on the reverse strand, counting down.
TCGTCGTGCTCGTGAGCAGCGTAGGCGTTTGGCGACTGGCTCACGATGCTCCTCCGGCCGGAGTTTTCACTTCGGCAGGCGTCTGCGCCGCGTCGTCGGCGGCGACAACCGCCGCCTTCTTCCGCGACCTTCGCTTCGGTGCGGGAGTCCTGGCCCCTTCCTCACCCGTCGTTTCGTCGGGCGATTCGGCAAGCGCAGGCGCGGAGGATTCGTCGCGCGTCTCGGCCGGCGCGAGCGCCGATGGTTCCCGGCGGGCTGCCAACCGCGAAGCGGGCACGGCCGACCCCCCGCCGGTCGCGTCGCGAAGGATCTGCTCGCGCATGATGCGTGCCCGGAAACGCACCCGCTCGTCCGCCCTGCCCTGCCAGTCCACTTCCATCGCCTCGAGGATTTTCGGGTGCTGATAGAAGCAAACGAATACCAGCGCTCGCACTCCTTGGTAGAGCAGCGACGGTGCGCTGCCGGCCCTCTCCCAGTGATGGAGGTAGCGCGCGGCCGTTTCCCCGTCCATGGACGAGAACGTGCGGAAGCCCTCGCGGAAGAGGAACGGCCCGTATTCGAGAAGTCGCAGCCCGAGCGGAAAGCTCAGGCGCGTGGGTGCGGGAAGGTATTCGAGGAAGCCGACCATGGACCGGCAAACATCTTCGTCGACATCGACATCGAAGACACCACCGCGCGGCCTCATGACCGCGATGGCGTGCTTCAGGATGCGCATCGATGTCTTGCCAAGCACGTCGGTGTTGTCTCCAGTGGCTGCGCACGCCGTGTGCCGCTGCCGGCCGCGGGACGCACGCGCGCGATTCCGTCTCGTTGCCCTCTGCCGCGCCGCTGCTATGATCCGGCGGCGAAGTGCGCCGGCCTCGGACGCACACAGGAGGCCGTTGATGTCACAGCCCGGCGCCACTCTCAAGGAACTCGTCGCTCGCCCGTCGCCAGAGGCAGGCGAGATCGCGTCCTTCCTCAACGGCCTCGCCCTCGCCGACCGCATCACGGCCGTCAGGACGCTTGCGGGAGGCTCCGTGCAGGGCGCGCTCTGGAAAGCCGTCGCCGGGGAATCGCGCGTGACTACCGACGAGATGGTGCCTCCCGATTATCCGGTGATGCGTCCCGTCATTTTTCACGGCAAGAACTCGCTGCCGGCTTTCACCGAATTCCAGAAGATCTGTTTCCGTCCCGACGGCGACGGCGGCGAATCGGTGGCCTGGGGATACAATGAAACCAGCATCCGCAACCTCATCGGAGCCGGCTACTACGTTCTCCACGATACACCGGACCACCCTCTTGGCGGCGCCGCATTCGACTACACGCAGCTTCCAGCCCGGGGGCTTCCCGCCTGGCCCGAGGTTCGCACCAACAATGCAGGGCTTTCGCGCTTCATTTACGCGAACATGCTCGACTACATGAGGCGGGTCGCTTCGGAAGTCTTCATCGGTTCGGCCGTTCGCGGCGGGAAAGAAATGAACAGCTATTTCATCGTGGTGCGAGAACTGATCCCGGACTGAGTAGCCCTGCCGGTCAGGCCAGCTCTTCAGACGAGCGCATCAACGCAAACGCCGCGCCAAGGGAAATCGTCATCGCAAGCACCATGTAGGTGACGCCGAACAGCGAATTGGTCGTCAGCTCTTCCGGCGACCTTACCGTGAACAGGTACATGTTCAGCGGCACCCAGCCCGCGTAAAGAATTCCCATCGGCAGCGCCACGCGGCGCGCGTTCCACAGCGCCCACGAATACGTGGCGAGATACCCAGCGAAGATCGGTCCGAGCAGCAGGTTCGCCATACCGCTCTGCCGCCTGCCGAGGAAGACGAATCCGTGCTCGGGCTGCAGCTCGAGAACCTTCGTGACGTTCGATACCGCCAGCACGGCGAACAGGACGGCGAAGAATCGAAGCGATCTCGGTTTCATGTCTCTTCCTCAGGCAACGCCGGCCGCGCGCGACCCACAGCGTCGACCCATGACCTCGACCCATGGAATGGATCAGAGCGGCCTCGTCCCTTCGCGCGTCTTCATGTGGTGGCGGCGAAATTCCTTCGTGTAGACCCACTCCCGCCAGGGCCTTCCGTCGGGAGAATCGGCCTCGAGGCGAAAGCCCAGATCGACGATGGTTCCGGGCGTGGGCATTCGTGCGAGCGCTGCGAAGGCTCCGCGAACGATGCGTCGCTGTTCGTCGACGTTGCCGGGGGTGCCGATCTCGTTGCCCATCGGATAGTCCACAAAGACGGCGCGGGGCGGGCGCAGGTTCTCGGTAATATCGCGTCCGACTGTCATCGTCAGCGTCGCGATTCCCGCTTCTTCGACCGCCCTGGCAACCAGACCCACGGTCTGGTGGCAGACCGGTCAAGCCGGAACGATGTAGAAGAGGTCGACGTTGTCTTGCCGGACTATGTCGAGGACGGCGGGGACGAGGTCTTCCAACACCCGTCGCTGCGAATAGATTCCGCCCATGAACGTAATCGCGCGCGGGGAAAGCTCGCCGATGGTGCCGTCGGCTTCCATCTCGCGCAGTCGCTCGAGTGGAAAGACGCAGTTCGGATCCTTCTCGGCGTCGTCGGTCGGATAGCCGAAGTGCGCCACGCGAAGACACGCAGGATCGATGTCGGCGGGAACGATGCGCATCGACGAATCGTCACGAAAGTGGAAAGGCGGCTGGCCGTCCACATAGACACCACCGCTCGAGGCGAGCGCGACCCGGCATTCCGAAAGCGGCTTCACGAGCGGCGTCCACGGCACCGGGAGGCCGCGGTTGTCCGACCAGCGATACGCCGGAAGCGGGTCGTAGAGTTCGCGAGTACGCGGAATGTAGTCGACGGGCATCGCTGCTTCGTTCTCCACGGCGAGTAGACACCGATGGCACGACCGAAGAAAGCACTTTGCAGCCGCCGGACGGGAATCGCGGGGTGTCGCGGGGGTTGGCGCGGGTGTTGGCTGAGGTGCGCCGCACCGCTAGAAGCCCGGCCATGCCGGAAATCATCTTTCACCAGTACGCGATGTCGCCGTTCTCCGAGAAGATCCGCAAGGTCTTCGCCCTGAAGAACCTGGAGTACCGCGAGGTGGATCAACCAGCCTGGATGCCCAAGCCCCACCTCACGCCGTTGACAGGCGGATACCGGCGCATCCCCGTGCTGCAGGTCGGCGCCGACATCTACTGCGACAGCGCGCTTGTTGCGCGCACCATCGAGAAGCTCTGCCCGGAGCCGTCCATCCACCCGCAGGGGAACATCCTCGCGGCCGAAGCCGTGGCCACATGGGCCGACAAGACGCTGTTCTTCTCGACGGTTCCGCTCGTCTTCACCGCGATGGCCGAAGTGATCCCACCGGCCCTGTTCGAGGATCGGCGCAAGATGTTCCCGCAGATGAAACTGGACGTGCTGCGCGGCGCCGTTCCGGGCTCGCGCGGTGCGCTGGCCTCGGCCTGCGCGATGCTCGATGCGTCGCTGGCCCGCCACGCGCACGTGCTCGGCGAGGAGTTCAGCGTCGCAGACGCGGCGGTCTACCACACGCTATGGTTCGTGCGCAGCGACCCGACCGCCGCGCAGGTTATCTACTCACGTCCGCATCTGGCCGCCTGGTTCGCGCGCATCGAAGGGATGGGAAGCGGCCACCCCGCCGCAATGAGCGGCGACGACGCGATGGCGGTTGCGCGCAACGCGGAGCCGGCCGACGTCGGCGACATCCTTGCCGGCGACCCCTCCAGACTCACCCTCGGCACCCGCGTCGGGATCTGCTCCGACGACCTCCCCGCCGACGTCTTCGTCGGCAAGCTCGTCGCGCTACGAGAACACGAGATGGTGATCGAACGAGAAGACGCCGACGTCGGCCGAGTAGCCGTCCATTTCCCGCGCGCGTGCTATCAAGTCCGCCCGGTCTAACCCGCCACGCTGAACCGCGCTCCGCCCCCCGCGCATGGACGAACCCACGCGCGGAGCGTGGAGAAGGGTCCAGATGCGAGGCGAAGGTCGGGAGAGAGAGCGGAGGCGGACTTCCTGTCCGTCGA
>JBHEOD010000036.1:19670-27569 GCA_046261745.1 Binatia bacterium | reverse complement strand
GCTTGCGATGTGACCGCCGTACTCGGTGGAGCGGCGATTGGCCTGCACGACCATCGCCACCGCATTCCAGCGCAGGAAGGCCTCGATTCGGCGCTCGATCTCGCGGTCGCCCGGATAGCGCGGCTCCTTGCCGGGAGGAATCGTATTGATGTAGGCGGTGTTCGCGCGGTAGGGCAGGTACGCCCCGGAGCGGCGCGCACGCTCGACGAGTCGCTCGATCAGGTAGTGCGCGCGTTGCGGTCCGTCGGCCGCCAGCACCGAGTCGAGTGAGTCGAGCCACTCGCGCGTTTCCTGCGGATCGAGGTCTCCGGGAACGGAAGTCGCCGCGTCCCCTTCGGCAACCTTGGTGTCGGGCTTCTTGTTCTCGTTCACGCCGGGATCGTAGCTCAACCTCTCGTCTCGTCCAGTAGAACCCATCCGCACTTGCCAGGCAGCGGGACAAACCGGGGGGGACGTCGCTCACTCGCCGGCGAGTGAGCCCGAAGAGGGTCACAGCGAGTCGTAAACCGCCGCGATCAGCGCCACCGAGCGCGGATCGCCGCGGAGATTCGCGTACATCTGGTTCATCGCGTAGCCGATGCCAAGCTGCGCATCCGGATCGGCGCAGCCGAACGATCCGCCCCAGCCGGAGTGGCCGAATGTGTTGCGGTTCGTCCCATACGTGACGCCGTCGTTGCGCGAGAATCCAGCGGCCCAGCGCATCGGGATGCCGAGCACGAGGTCCTTGGCGTGCACGCGCTTGCGCGTGGCCTCCGCAATGGTTTCGCGGGACAGGTAGCGTCTCCCGCCGACCTCGCCGCCCTGCGCGAGCATCGCGTAGATCATGGCCAGAGCGCGCGCATTGGTTTGTGCGTTGACCGACGGGATTTCGGCGGCGCGCCACCAGCGCTGGTTGGCGGCCGCGGGGTCGAGCGGAGGATTGGCCAGCGCAGCGCGCGCCGCCGGGTGCGGCGGCAACGGAGTCGGCCGGCCCGGCGGTGCGGGAAGAAGCTCGGCAATGCGGGATTCCTCACTTTCCGGAAATCCTATCCACGCGTCGGCAGCGAGTGGACCGGCCACCTCCTCCGCGAAGAAACGTCCGAGCGTCCTGCCGTCCGCGCGTCGCACCAGTTCTCCGGTGAGGAAGCCGTGCGTGATGGCGTGGTAACCCGACTGCCCGGTTTCGAAGAGCGGCGCCTGCGCGGCCAGACGCGCGGTCATGGCGGAGTGATCGGCGAAATCGCGAACGGTGACGGGGCCGTCCACGCCCGGCAGGCCGCCCTGTTGGCTCAGCACTTCGCCGACGGTGAGCGTTTCCTTGCCGCCGGCTGCGAACTCGGGCCAGACGCTGGCCATCGTCTGTTCGTAAGAGAGGAGGCCGCGGTCGACCAGCATGGCGACACACAGCGACGCGAGCCCCTTGGTGGTGGACCACACGTTGACCAACGTGTCGCGCTGCCATGCGCGCGTGCGCGCGCCGTCGGCGAAGCCTCCCCACAGATCGACGATCATCTCGCCGCCGCGCTGCACCGCGAACGATGCACCCGCTTCGCGTCCTTGTGCGAAGTTCGCCGCGAACGCGTCCTTCACACGCTCGAAGCCGGGCGCCACGTGACCGCCGATCTCAACCTCGTTCATCGTCGTCTCCGTTTGCCTGGTGTTGGCGGCGGCGGGGCGGGTTTGGGTTGGCGCGTTGCGGCCGGTTGCGCAGGACTTGTCGCAACGGCAACCACGTCGGCGCGCTTTGCGCCGGCCTGGGAATGGCCGACCGCAACGGCATCGTCACGCTGGAACAGCAGAGCCACGAGCGCGCCGCCGAGCAGCAGCAGCGGCAGCAGGCTCAGCCGGCTCTGCGGAAAAATGATCTCGCCCGCGTTGAACGAATTGCCGGCGGCCTCGGGACTGCCGGCCGCGAACAAGCGGTAGTAGTAGCCCTCGTACACGCCGATGGGATTGGCGGAGACAGGACCGCTCACGCCGGCGAGCGGGAAGGGCGCGCCGTCGCCACGTTCGACGCGGGCGCGAAGATCGGCGCGAAGCTGCGCTGACCTTGCCTCGATGCCGGCGGCACCCACCTTGCGGCTCGCTGCGGTGCGGGCGGCGCGCGCCACGGCCTCTTCGATCGACTCGTCCAGCAGCGGCCACGCGCGGCCGCTCAGGAAGAGGGGCAGCGCATAGCGGGTGGTGGGGTCGATCAGGAACACCTCCGACACGGGCACGCCCGCCGTTCCGACGTCGCCGATGGGCACCTGGGGATCCACGGCTGTCAGCAGGAACTGCATCGCGAGCGAGACTGCGGCGAGCCCGAGAGTCAGCGCGCGCCAGCGGTCGAAGGCCACCACCAGCGGCACCGCGAGCAGCGCCATCGCCGGTCCGAGATAGCGCGGCACTGCTGTCCATCCGCCGTCCCATCCGTTGAAGCTCGCGTTCACGAGGAGCAGGAAGGCGGCGACCGCGGCGATCAAGGCGCAGGTCGCACGCGCCGGCGGCCTTCGCCACAGCACGACGAGCGCGGCGACGGCCGCCAACAGCACGGGCGACGTGAAGAACAAGCCGCGAAACGGCGAGAACAGCAGCAGCAGGAGCACGTCCATGCGCGGCAGCGCGAACACGCCAAGCACGCGGCTTTCGGTGCGGAACATCTCACTCTGGTACGCGTAGTTGGTGGTGAACGGGGTCCCGAAGCAGGCCAGGTTGTACGCGCAGATCGCCAGCAGCGGCCACAGCACGCCGAGCGCGAACCAGGCGAGCGCCGGCACAGAGCGCAGGCGCACGAACAGGAACAGCGCAAACACCGGCACCAGCGCCGCCATCGTGTAGTTGGTGATCGCCGCGTAGCCTGCGCACGCGCCGGCCGCGTGAAGAAAGCGCGACGCCGGGACGTTCGCTACGCCGGTCCGCGCCAGCGCCGCCGCGCGTTCGATGCAGTACAGCGCGCCCACCAGCGCGACCGCGATGATGTTGTGTTCGAACAGGAAGGTGCCGTAGGGCCAAGCCATCGTGGCGAACGCGAACGACAGCGCCGCGAGGCGGGCGCCCAACTCCGAGCCGAGCCCGCGGGCGAGCCGCAGCACCAGCACGGCACCGAGCGCCGTGAGCACGCCCACGCTCAGGACGGAGACCAACCATGCGTTGAGCGTCAACATCGCCCACGAATCGGCGTCGAAGCCGAGCAGGCTCTCGAGGCTGCGCACCAGCGCGTAGCCGGGGACGGCCAGGAAAGAAGTTCCAGGCGCCTTGTTCGGATGAAAGTGGCCGCCGAAGTACGCCACGTCGCCGCTCGCAGCCACGTCGTCGACGGCGACGAGCTCACGGGTGCCGGCCGCCAGCGGATCGACCGGCAGCAGCGTGCCGGAGGTTGCCCGCCACGCCAGCGCGTACTCGGTGCCGTCGCGCTCGAAGTTGCCGCTTCGCACGGGCACGCGGACGAGGCTGGCGGAGGAGGAGGGGTCGATGCGGTAGAGGAGGTGGGAGTCGATCGCGAACGAGCCGTCCTCGACGATGGCGCGCACCATCGCGAACCGTGAGTTCTGGTTCCAGCCGCCGCCCTGGTGAAAGTAACCGACGCCTAGCAGGACGAGCGTGAACGCGAGCGCATCGGCGCGGCGGCTGGCACGAAACATCGCGGCGATTCTTACTGTGCGCTCCGGCACGGCGCCAACGGCGGCGTCCCTTGCATGCTCATTGGCCTGCGAATGGATCGACCTTTTGCCAGAGTTGGGGCCAGCGCACGTCGATGCCTTCGCGCTCGGCGCGGTCGAGCACGAAATCCATCGATGCCTCGAGGTCGTCGAGCAGGAAGGGCAGGGCAACCAAGGGCTCGTCGAGAGGTCGCGTGAAGTCGTCCCAGTGGATCGGAACGACGCGCCGTGCGCCGACGGCCGTCACGGTCTCGCGCCAGTACTCGTCGCGGTAGGCGTCGTCCCTGGAGCCGAGCAGTCCGACCCCAAGAAAGACGACGTCGGCGCGATGCCCGGCGAGCGCTCCGGCAACGTGCCCTGCGCTGCCTTGCACGAGGATCGCCTTCGACTCGCGTTCGACGAGGATCGAGAAGCTCCCGCCCTCGAGGTAGTCGAGCGCGCGTGCCGGAGGAATGAGCGGCGCCGTGATCTCTCCCATCGCCTGACCATGGGGAAAGTGCTGCGACGGGATGAGCGTCACCGTCAGGTCGCCGAACCGCATCGACTGCGTGCCGGTGACGATGCGCAGACGGTCCTCCGCGATGCCCTGGCCGCGCGCGATGTTGGCCGTGCTCAAAGAACCTACAACGACAGCACCGGTGATCTCGGCAACGACGGGAGTGTCCATCGCGTGATCGAAGTGCGAGTGGACGGTAACGACCGCGTCGAGCCGGTCGACGCCGGCGGCGGCGAGCGCGGCCTGGATGCGCTGCCGGTCGGGGCCGATCTTGCCGGCAGCGGTGGCGAGAAGGCCCGGCCGCGAAAAGAAGCCGTCGATCATCACGGCGGCGGTCGCATCGCGCAGCAGCAATGTGGAAACGCCGAGAAAGGTGACGCGCAACCCATCGTGGTCGGGCACCGATTCGAAGGCCATGTCGGAATAGCGCTCGAGCGAAGGACGGGAGTGAAGCTCGAAGCTCAGCCATCCCGCGGCCAGCACTGCAATGACCAGTATCGTCAGAAGCAACTTCCTCACGCAGCGATTCCCCGGATTTCTTATCAGTTGGCGGCGACGATGGCTCGGGCGCGGCGGAACAGCCCGAGCGTGATGGCGTGCAGCATGTCACCGATCTCGCGCGGGGCCTTGCCGGCGAACGCTCGCGCATGGGTTCCCTCGAGCACGATGCCGAGCTTGAAGCAGGCCATCGCTACGTACCAGTCGAGCGCATCGAGACTGCGCGGGCAGTGCTCGGCGTAGCGCGCCACCAGTTGCGCGCGGTCGGGCAGGCCGCCCGCCAGCACGTACGTGGACGCCGCACCCACCGAGACATCCTCTTCATCGGGCCACGTGGCCAGCAACCAGCCGAGGTCGAGAAGCGGATCACCGAGTGTGCTCATCTCCCAGTCGACGATCGCCGCGAGCCGCGGTGAATCGTACGCATACATCACGTTGGCGAGGTGATAGTCGCCGTGCAGGATGCCGGTGGCCCCCTGGACCGGCCGGTGGCGTTCCAGCCACGACGCGACATTGTCGATGCCGGGAATGTCGGGCCCCGGATAGCCCTCGTGGCGTGAGTAGGACTCGAGTTCGGAGAGCCAGCGTGAAACCTGGCGCTCCAGAAATCCCTCCGGCTTGCCGAAGTCGCCGAGGCCGAGCGCGTAGGGGTCGAGGCGTCCGAGCCGTGCGAGGGCTCCGGCGGCTTCGAGTCCCATCTCGTGACGCATCGAGGCGGCCGAAGCGTGAAGCGCCGGCAGTTCGGTGGTGGCGTTGAAGCCGTCGACCGGCTCCATCAGGTAAAAAACGGCGCCGCCCATCACGCTTTCGTCGAAGCAGCCGGCGATGAATCCAGGATGCGGAACGTCGCTGCCCGCGAGTGCGGCCAGCACGCGCCCCTCGCGGCGCAGGGCGTCATTGCTTTTGGGCCTCAGGTGTCGCGGCGGACGGCGCAGCACGTAGTCGCGACCGCCGCGGCTCAGCCGCACCAGCACGTTCTGGGTGCCGCCCGCGAGGAGTCTCACGTTGCGAATCGGTCCGCGCGGGAGGCGATGGTCGTCCATCCACGCATCGAGGATCTCGAAATCGACGAGGTCACGGTCGATTCCGGCTTCCTTTGCGGCCTCGTTGGCGCTTTGGTGCTGGCTCGGCGGCATGATGGGGACCGGCGCGCGAGCACTCGGCGGATGCAGCGCGATCAGGGCGTCGTAGAGGAAGACCAGGCGCGAGTCTAGCGTGGCGCCCGGTTGCATCGGGCGACGCCAGCGGCCACGGTCCCACGCCTGACCACGACAGTTTACGGGAGGAAAGAACGATGACGACGAAGCAAACGACTCGCACGGCCGCGGCCGCGTTGTGCGCCGTGTTCACGATGGCCTCGCCTGCAAGCGCGCAGACGCTCATCTCGCTGGCCGACGGCGACGTGCAAGGGCAAGTTCACGCCGGCACGCGCGAGTTCCTCGGAATTCCGTACGCCGCGCCGCCAGTCGGCCCGTTGCGCTTCCGTCCTCCGCAAGCACCGGCTCCGTGGGGGGCAACACTCGACGCCACCGAGTGGCCGCCGGCGTGTTCGCAGCTTCCCACCCTCACCAACGGCGACGTGCGGATCGAGAACGAGGATTGCCTCTACCTGAACGTGTGGACGCCGGACCCGGCGCCGGCCGCGCCGCTGCCGGTGATGATCTGGATTCACGGCGGGTCGAACACGTCCGGCTCGACGGCCGACTTCGTGCCGTTTCCCGACTACGAGGGCGTGCGTCTTTACGACGGCCACCTCATGTCGGATGCCCGCGACGTGGTCGTCGTCACCATCAACTACCGCCTGAACGTGTTCGGCTTTTTCGGTCTCGATGAACTTGCGGCAGAAGACGTGGATCATCCCTACGCCGGCAACCAGGGCCTGCTCGACCAGCGTGCGGCAATGCAGTGGGTGCAGGCCAACATCGCGGCCTTCGGCGGCGACCCGGGCAACGTGACGATCTACGGGGAATCGGCCGGATCGTTCGATGTTTGCGCGCACGTGGTGTCGCCGATGAGCCGCGGGCTCTTCCATCGCGCCATCAGCCAGAGCGGCGGCTGCACGGTCGGCGTGCAATCTACCGAGGCGTCGCGGGCCGCCGCCGACTTGATCGCCGAAGAATTGGGCTGCGACCTCGCTCCCGACCGTCTCGCCTGCCTGCGTGCGGCGTCGACTGCCGACCTGCTCGACGCCGGTCCGCTGGTGGCACTGGTGGGCGAGGGCACCAACCTCGGGCTCAGCGTGGACGGAGGTTTCCTGCCCGAGCATCCGCGTGAGACTTTCGACCGCGGCGGCCTGCCGAAGTTGCCGTACATCCTCGGCGCCAACACGGATGAAGGGACGCTGTTCTTCATCGGTTCGCCGGAGTTGACCGAGGCCGAATACAGCGCCGAGCTTGTTACCCGCTTCGGCACGTACGCCCCCGAGATCGAGGCGCTTTACCCTCCGGAACGCTTTGCGACGCCTCGCGACGCGCTGATCCGCGTGTTCGGCGACAGCACGCTCGTCTGCTCGACACACGACGTGGCCAAGCGCTACTCGAAGAAACGCAACAGGGCGTTCCTTTATCAATTCGCGCGCGTCCCTCCGCTCCCGTTCATCAACCTGCTCGAACTCGGAGCCTTTCACGGCCTCGAGATCGCGTACGTGTTCGGCACGGCAGGCTCACCGACGCCGACGGACGCGCAGCTCAGCGAAACCATGCAGGCTTACTGGTCCGCGTTCGCTGACCTCGGAAAGCCGCGCGTCAAGGGCCGCATACGCTGGCCGCGCTTCAACCAGCGTCGCTACAAGATGATGCGTTTCGACTATCCGTACATTCAACAGCGCCAGTTCTGGCAAGAGGAGTGCAACTACTGGAGCACTCTGTACAACTCGGGCGGATTTTAGGCAGCGCGCGGGGCGAGACGCGGATAAGGGCCACATCTGCTTCGTTGCACGGCCGGTCGCTCGCTACGACGGACAGGAGTCCGTCTCCGCTCGCTCCTCGGCCGTGCGCCTCGCATCTGGACCCTTCTCCGCGCCTCGCGCGGGGCGAGACGCGGATAAGGGCCACATCTGCTTCGTTGCACGGCCGGTCGCTCGCTACGATGGACAGGAGTCCGTCTCCGCTCGCTCCCTGGCCGTGCGAACGCATCTGGACCCTTCTCCGCGCCTCGCGCATAGGCCGACTCGCGTCGACTTTGCCCTCGCGCGTAGGTCGCTATCGCTCTTCGGCGGTGAGGCAGGTGATGGCGGTCGGGGCGACGGTCCAGGCGGCGAAGCGGGGGTCGCGGGCGGTGGCGCTC
>JBHEOD010000036.1:15226-19597 GCA_046261745.1 Binatia bacterium | reverse complement strand
GGCGGGTTGCGCGACGGGAGCGCTTGCCGTCGAGGGCGTCTCGCCGCGGCATGCGTAGAGTGAACACGCCAGTGCCGGTGCGAGTATCAGCGCGGTCGCACGTGGCTTCCGCGACGCGCGTATTTCAATCTTCTCCAACGCGGGCAATGGGCTACTGGGCTTCGCTGAGCGATCCCGCCTTCCAGCTGAACTGAGTGCTGGCCGTGCGTGTGGAACCGCCGCTTACGCTCGAATAGAGGCCCGTCGCCTTGTTCGTGTAGCCGCCGGCCACCGACGACCACTGTCCGCTGGCCAGCGCGAAGCGACCGCCGCTGACCGCGGAGTAGGTGCTCGTGGCCTGGTTCTCGCAGCCGCCGGAGACAGCAGCGTGGCTGCCGGTGGCTTCATTGAGAAAGCCGCCGCCGATGCTCGCGAACTGCCCTTCCGCGATGTTCTCCGCGCCGCCGCACACCGCCGAATGAATGCCTGTGGCTTCGTTGTCCCGGCCGCCGACCACACTGGCGCCGCGCGCGAGGATGAAGTTGTGCTCGCCCGCTACGATACCGCCGAAGCTGGTGTAGTCGTGCTCGAGGCCGACCACGAGATTGTGCGACCCTGTGCGAACCTGGCTGTCCGTCCCTTCGTTGTAGCCGATGATCACGTTGCCGAGTCCGTTGGGCGGGCCGGCGGTGGCTCCGGTGCCGTCCACGACCTGCAGGTTGGCACCCGAGAGAACGAGCGCATCGTCGGTGCGCGATACGCCTTCGAGCAGCGCCTGGAACTCGGCCAGTTGGCTTTGCGCCTGCGCAAGCGCGGTCTCCAGCGAGGTCACCCGCGGATCGAGGGCTGCGCATTCGCCGTCGCAGACAAGCTCGATGTCCTGACCCACCGCGACGCGCAGCACGCTCAGCGCGTCGCTGGTGGTGACGGAGCCGTTGTCGTTGACGTCGCCGCACAGCTGGGCCGAGGCGAGGGCCGGCATGGCGCACGCAAGCGCGAGTGTGAGTAGCAACGAGGAACCGAAGGGCGACCACGCAGGCCACAAGGCAGGGACGGGAAACTGACGCATGAAGGACCTCTCGATGCTGCGCTCGAGGCGCCACGCACGTGCTGCTCTTACCCGAATTTTGCCGGCGTTCCCAGATGCCGTCGAGGAGGCCACGCACCGCAGAGGCTGCGCCGGTCGACTATGCCTCCCTTCCGTGATCTTTGACCGGGACTGACGGCGATCGAGCAGACGGTGGCCACAGTGCCCTGCCGTATGCGCCGCATCAGCGCCGCCGCCAATCGGTGTAGTGAGCACCAACCGGCGACCAGGCGACCAAGGAGAGATGCGATGCCACGTCCCAAGAATTACGCGTTCGAAAAAGCCCAGCGCGAAAGGGCCCGGCTGGCCCGCAAGGCCGCCCGCAAGGATGCAAGGACCACGCTGCGGCCGGACGGCACCGAGGACCCCGATGCTGTCGATGTCGATCCCGATGCTCCTGTCGCCGAAGGCGAGAAGGATACGGACCCCGATCGCGGCTGAACCTCCGGCCCTCGCCCCGCCGGGGTCGCCGCCTTCACGCAGACATCGCGTGCGCTGCAATCCGAGCCCCGGCTCCACACAGAGACCATGACCAAGACGCCCGACCAGGACCCCGGCCTCGTTTTCGTCGATCCTGCGGCCTACGCCGACGAGGCCCGCTGGCATGCGGCCACCGCGTATCTTCGTCGCGAAGACCCCATCCGTCGCGTCGAGGCCCCCGGGTTCGAACCGTTCTGGGCAGTGACCCGCCACGAGCACGTCGCGGAGGTGGAGCGCCAGCACGACAAGTTCTGGAACACCATGGACTCGGTGCTGTTCCCGACGACGTCGCCGCTCCAGCGCGCCGACCTCGGCGTCGAGATCAAAACCCTCGTCCACATGGACGGTACCGAGCACCGGGCGTACCGCGCCGTCGCCAACGACTGGTTCAAGCCGGCCAACCTGCGCCGCCTGCTCGACGAGCGCATCACCGAGCTGGCGCGCGAGTTCGTCGACCGCATGGCGGCGCGCGGCGGCCGCTGCGATTTTGCGCGTGACATCGCGCTGTACTACCCGCTGCGCGTGATCATGAGCATCCTCGGCGTGCCCGACACCGACGAGCCGCGCATGCTCAAGCTGACGCAGCAGCTCTTCGGTAACGAGGACGCCGAGTTTGCCGGCGAGGACCGCACCAAGGCGACAGTCGAGGCGCTGATGGACTTCGCGATGTACTTCGCGTCGATGACAGCCGACCGCCGCGCGCATCCCACCAGCGATCTCGCCACCACCATCGCGAACGGAAAGATCGACGGCCAGCCGATGGGCGACCTCGAGACGGCGGGCTACTACACCATCGTCGCGACCGCCGGACACGACACCACGTCGAGCGCGCTGGCTACCGGACTTGAGATGCTCGCGCGTCATCCCGAACAGATGCGCATGCTGAAGGACGATCCCTCGCTGATCGACAATGCCGTCGACGAGATCATCCGCTTTGCAACGCCGGTGCGACATTTCCTGCGTCACGCGCAGCAGGACTACGAGCTCGGCGGCAAGAAGATCGCCAGGGGCGACCAGCTGCTGATGTCGTACCTTTCGGCCAACCGCGACGAGTCGGTGTTCGACGATCCGTTCCGTTTCGACGTCACGCGCAAGAATGCCAACGAACATCTCGCTTTCGGCATCGGCGTGCACTTCTGCCTCGGCGCGCACCTGTCGCGCATGGAACTGCGCGGCTTCCTGCGCGAGATGCTGCCGCGCCTCGACTCCCTCGAACTCGACGGCTCACCCAAGTACACGCTCGCAACGTTCGTCGGCGGCCCCAAGAACCTCCCGATTCGTTACTCGATGACGTAGCCCCAAACGCGGTCAGAAAAATGGGGTCAGACCCCATTTTCGCGACGGTCTGTGTCAGCACACACGCCCGATGTTCGAGCCATGTGGATCAGCCCCGATTTTATGAACGCCGCGCTTTGCAATTGGCGAATAGGCTAATCGGATCGCCGCGCTTCGCGCTCCTTTTTGCTGGAACTGGTCTCGCTGCTCGCCGGCTCGCAGCTCCGGAGCGAGCGCGCGACGGCTTCGGCGTGGAACGCGAGGTAACCGCTCGCGCGGTTCTCGATCTCGGGTTCGATGCAGCGGCTCAGCTCCGGCGCGGCATGGAAGGGTACCGCCGGGTAGGCGTGGTGTTCGCTGTGATACGGCATGTTCCACATCGCCCAGCGCACGAGCGCGTTGCTCTTCGTCGACCGCGTGCGGTGAAGTTGGGAACCCTCACTGCCGAGGCCGAGGTGCTCGGGCATCACGAAGAGGCCGAGCGCCAGGTGCCCGATCGGCCATGCCAGCAGCAACGTGGCGAAGCCCGCAACGTGCGCTAGTCCGAACCAGCATACGCCGGCGAGCAACAGCACGACGATTCGGCTCTCGCGCACCACCTGCCGCCGGAGAGCGGGCCTCACGAAGGGATAGAGCCGATCGAAGACCGCGTCGCCGGGCAGCAGCGCCGACGAGATCGTGAACATCGCCTTGCCGACCATCAGGTGCTGCCCCGAGGCTTGCAGCAGGTAGAAAACCGGATTCGCCGGCCACGGTCCGAGCAGCCGTGGGGCGCCGGAAATCTCGGGGTCGCCGTTCGGGTCGGACGTGCGGCGGTGATGTTCGAAATGAAACTCACGGAAGAACGTGGGCGACTGCAGCATCAGCACCGCGGAGATCCACGTGACCGCGCGATTGATCCACGGCGTCGCGAAGGCGGTGCCGTGACCGGCCTCGTGCATCGACGCGAAGAACGTCAGCAGCACGAGGCCGTCGAGGGTCACGGTGACGAATCTCAGCGAGTTTCCGGCAGCGGCCAGCTGCAGCGTCGTCAGCGACAGCGCGGTGAAGGCGATTAGCTGAAAAGCGAACAACACCAGCCCGGGCGCGTCGCGCCGGGCCATCAGGCGCCGGGTGTCCTCACGGGTGAGGCGGGGGGAAGGGGACAGGTTCTCTTCCATGGCACTCGGGCGGTTGCAGCCCCGTCTGCCCGCTGCGCCGGCCTGGCTTGAACCAACGTCCTCCGGCGGCAGCGAGTGCGGGGTGAAGCAGCCCGAGACAGTAGCGCGCACAAATTGCGGTGACGATCATCGTGGGGATCGCCGTGCGAAAGACGACCGGTGCCGCCACAAGTCAAAAGTTTGGTCGTTGCGAAAGCTTCTCGTGCGGAGCCATAACCCGTTGCGCGGGTTCCCTCGGAAGGTTGACTCATGCGTGTAGTAGCGAACCGCTGGCGCTATGTGGCCCTGGTCACCAACCGGCGGCGGCCGAGGGCCTCGGATTCCCGCCCGTGCGGCTTTTTTCGGCTTTTCCCGGCTTCCGTGGAGTAGGCACAATGCACACGACTCATC
>JBHEOD010000036.1:5008-15216 GCA_046261745.1 Binatia bacterium | reverse complement strand
ATCCTGTCCTTCTCAGCGCCGTCATCGCGGCAACCCTCCTCGCCGCCTGGCCGGCCTCCGCCCAGGTCGGCGCCGACTTCGCCCGATGCCGGTCCAGCATCGCGAAGGCCTACGGCAAGTTCATCAAGGCCACCACCAAGACGATTGCGCGATGCCACAAGGAGCGCGACAGGGACGTCGCCCTGGCCGCGACCGATTGCAACGACGCAGGCACCGTCTTTGCGATGGACGACCACGCGCGGGCCCGTACGAAGCTTGTGGATGCGGTGAGCCGCGCGTGCGAGGCGCAGGACAGTTTGCTCACTGCGGCCAACGTGGGCGGGGGCAGGGAATTCTACGTTTCGTGCCCGGTTCCGTCCTGCGCAGGCGTGACCGACCCGCTCGACACGATGGCAGAAGTAGGCGGATGCCTTGCCTGCCTCGCCGAAAGCACGACGGCTGCGGCGGCGGCCGACACGCTGGGCTCTCCCGATCCGGCGGCCCTCGATGCGAACGAACGGAGATGTCGCGGCGCCATCGCCAAGGGGTACGCCAAATACTTTTCCACCGGCCTCAAGAGCGAGAGCGCGTGCCAGAAAGACCGGGACGAGGAGGGCAACGACGCCCTCGACGCGTGCACGAACACCATGGCCGGCGATCCGAAAGGAAGAACCGCGAGGGCGCTCGCCCAGGCGGCCGCCGGACTGGACAAGACGTGCACGACGCCACTGGCCGACATCGACGGCTGTTCGGCAGTCGATGTCGACAGTCTCAAGACCTGCACCGCGGCGGCCTGGAGCGCTGCCGAGGACGTCGCGTTCACCGGCATTTACGAGTTGCCGGCACTTGGGTGTCCGGCCGCGATCCGCGTGACCGTGCTGGCCGGCTGCAGCACCGAAGGCTCGGCGGCCGGCACCTGCAGTTCGGGATTCGAAACAGCGACGACTCTGTCGCTCGGCTGGAAGGGCGGTTCGCACGGCATCGACCTGCCGGACTCTGTCACGCTCGCCATCGACCTGACTTGTCCGGGCAGTGAGATCGGAAGCTGCGGCACCTGCACGTCCACCGGCGTCAGCGAGGACAGTCCCCAGGCTGCTGCCTTCACACGTTGCGTCGGTGACCCGTCCATCGAGTGCAGCAATCCGTTCGGCACCGATCCGGCCTGCAACGGCTTGTCGGGCGGGGCCTGCCGACCGTTCCTCGGACCGCCGCTCAACGTGGCGGGTGGAGGAGTGCCGCTTTGCACGCTGACGTCCCTCGGATCCGACATCGTGGATGCAACGGTGGACCCCGACGCGGGCGCAGCTGACGTGAGCCTGGAGACTCGCGCAAGGGTGCATCTCGGGGCAAGCCAGACCCGCCCGTGCCCGTACTGCCGGGACGACATCACTGCGCAGGATGGACAAACCGACGGGACCTGCTTCGGCGGGCCGCGCGACGGGATGCCGTGCGACGTCCAGGGCTTCGACCTCACGTTTGCGCCGGTGGACGACGAGCTTGCCCCGACCAGCGGAGTGAGTCTCGACTGTCCGCCGTCGCCCGGACTCAACATCAGCGGCACCGGCCTTGCGACGACGTTGCCGCTGACGACCGGCACCTCCACGAAGAGCGCCGAAGATGCCTGCGAGGCTCCGAACGAGCTGCTCGACTGTTTCTGCGGCGTCTGTTCGGGGAACAAGGCGGTCTCCTGCAACAACGACACGGAGTGCAGCCTGCTGGCGCTCGGCTCGTGCGAGTCCGGGAGCTCCGCGGGCGGCGCCGAACGCAAACCGAACAACTGCACGGACGGAATCTGTTACCCGGTGCCCGGCCAGGCCGACCGCGGCGTATGTTCGTCGGACATCGCGATGGTGCCGACCGAGGACGCGTACTGCAGCGGCGTGCGATTCGCCAGCGGCAAGCCCATTCTTTCCTGCGCAATCAATGCCGACTGCAACAGCTGGGTCACCGGAAGCATCGACCCGGACGACTGGGTGTGTCCCTCCGACGACTGCGGAACCTGCACGGAGGTGGTCACGCGCAGCTGCTTCCTCGATCCGATCGAAATCAGCGGAGAAGCCGATCCGGTCAGTCCTCAACTGGCTGCGACGTTCTGCGTCCCGACGACCTCCGGCTCCGGCGTGAACGCCGCGATCGGCCTGCCGGGCCCCGGGGTGATCCGGGCCGACACGAGGATCGAGTTGCGCTACTGATTCACGCCGCCGCGCGCTGCGGCGTGAACGAGCACGGCATGCGCTTGATGCCGTTGATGAAGTACGAAACCAGCCTGTCCGGCTCGCCGGTGATCTCGAGGTCGGGCAGGCGGCGGAAGATTTCGCGGAACATCACCGTGATTTCGCGTCGCGCCAGATTCGCGCCGAGACAGAAGTGCGGCCCCGGGCCGCCGAAGCCGACGTGCTCGTTGGGCGTGCGGCCGATGTCGAAGCGGTAAGGATCCTTGAAGACCGCGTCGTCGCGGTTGGCCGAGTTGTACCAGAGCACCACCTTGTCGCCGGCTTTCATCGGCTGGCCGCCGATCACCGTGTCCTGCGTGCAGGTGCGCCGCATGTGGATCACCGGGCTCGCCCAGCGCACGATTTCCTCGACGGCGGTGCGCGCCATGCCGTCGAAATCTGCCGCCCAGCGCGCGCGCTGGTCCGGGTAGTCACACAGCGCCTTCATCCCGTGACTGATCGAGTTGCGCGTGGTCTCGTTGCCGGCAACCACGAGCAGGATGAAAAACGAGCAGAGTTCCTCGTCGGTGAGCGCGCCGTCTTCCTGACTCGCATCGAGAAGCGCGGACGTAAGGTCGTCCTTGGGGCTGCTGCGGTGTTCCTCGGCGAGGTCGCGCATCAACGCGGCCAGCGTCGCGCCGGCGCCCATGATCGCCATCTGTGCATCCTCGCCGCTGGAGGTGAACTCGGGGTCGCCGATGCCGAGGATGATGTTGGTCTGCTCGAAGACCATGGCTGACAAGTGCGCGGGAATGCCCATGAGGTCGCAGATGACTTCGAGCGGCAGCGGCGCGGCGATGTCGGCGACGAAGTCGCACTGGCCCTTCTCGATCACGCGATCGACGACCGCGGCGGCTCGCGACTGCACGCTGGCCTCGAGCTTCGCCAGTGCGCGCGGCGTAAAGCCCCGCGACACGATCCGGCGCTGACGCGCGTGGCGCGGGTCGTCCATGTTGATCATGCCGCCGAAGAACTCGTTGAAGTCGGCCGGAAGGTCGGGGATTGCCGTGGCGCCTCGCGCGGAGCTGAAGATCTCGGGCGTGCGGCTCGCGAGCAGCACGTCGGCGTGACGCGTCAGGCACCAGAATCCGGGACCCGGTTCGATCGGGAAGTTGGGGATCTCGTGCTCGCGATAGAAAGGGATCGGCCTTTGCTCGCGAAGCGTGGCGAAGGCTCCTTCCCTGTCTTCGAGCGGCATGGCCCAGAAGAAGAGGTCGTCAAGGTCGATCTGGTCGGGGGTAAGGCTCTTGCGGATGTTCACGGGTCCTCTCTCGTTTTGTTCGGCGCCGCGGTTTCCCGGCGCGGCTATCGTGCGGCTACCGGTGCCATCGGGCGCGCCATCGGGCGCGACGGACGGCCCCGGCTTCCGGCGCGTCGTTCGGCGCGGAAGATGCTCCGGGCGCGCTGCGAACGAAAGAGGCGGGGGTGCCCTGGCTCCGCGCCGCCGCGGCGGCCGCAGGACCGTCGTGCGACGGAGTTCGGATTGAGCGCGCGGGTTTGATCGAGTAGGCGGGCCCGGTGCGCATCGCTCCCGCCCTGGCCGCGGCCTCGCTCGGCGTGGCCATCGGCATCGCCGTCGTCGGCTTCGACTACGCCGAAGGGCTCTCGTACCTGAGCACGGACCCGCGCGCGTGCGCCAACTGCCACATCATGCAGAGTCAGTACGACTCCTGGCAGAAGGCCTCGCACCATACCGCCGCGACCTGCGCCGGCTGCCACCTGCCGGACGATTTCCCGTACAAGTACATTGCGAAGGCGCGCAACGGCTGGAATCACTCGAGCGCGTTCACGCTGCAGAACTTCCCCGAACCCATCCTCATCACCGCCCCCAACGCCGAGATCCTCCAGGCCAACTGCCTGCGTTGCCACGATGCGCTCGTTCACGACGTTTCGGCAGCTTCCGGAGCGCCGCTGTGCGTGGACTGTCATGCATCCGTTGGTCACGGAGAGCAGGTCGGCCTCGGCGGACCGTGGCGCGAGGAAGAAAAGGACGTCCAAACCGATGATTAGTCGAAGCTGGCCCTACATTGCGCTCACGTTGTTCTTCGCGACGGCGGCCGGTGTCGCCGCGGCCATCGTGCTGAACGTGGCCGAACGAAAGGGTGAAGCGCGCCGCCCTTTCGTACGCACCGTGGAGGTCACCGAGGACACGACGGACCCCGCGGTCTGGGGCAAGAACTGGCCGCGGCAGTACGGCAGCTACCTGCTGACCGCGCAGTCGACGCGCACGCGCTTCGGCGGCCACGGCGGAAGCGAGGCGCTGCCCGCCGAGAAGATCGAGCGCGACCCGTGGCTCAAGCGCATGTTCCTCGGCTACGCGTTCTCCATCGACTACCGCGACCGGCGCGGTCACGCGTACATGCTGTCCGACCAGGAGAGCACCGAGCGGCTCACCAAGCCGCAATCGGGCGCGTGCCTGCATTGCCACGCGTCGGTGATGCCGCTGTACCGGCAACTCGGCGGCGGCGATGCGATGGCCGGCTTCGAGAAGACGTCCTCGATGACATACCAGGAGGCGAACAAGCTGCTCCACGACAGCGGTCATGCTCACCCTGTCTCCTGCGTGGATTGCCACGATCCGGACAGCATGGCGCTTCGCGTGACGCGGCCGGGCTTCCTCCAGGGCGTCCAGGCGCTGGCCGCCGGCGACGGTGCGGTGCCGCATCTCGCTTCCATCGAACGCTGGCGCGCCGGGCCGCGCGATCGGCCCTACGATCCCAACATCGATGCGAGCCGCACGGAGATGCGCTCGTTCGTGTGCGGCCAGTGCCACGTGGAGTACTACTGCTCGAGCAAGTTCAAGCTGACATTCCCGTGGGCCAACGGGCTCAGCGCCGACGACATCGAGAAGACGTGGAACGCGATCACGTTCGACGACGGCGAGCGCTTCTACGACTACAAGCACAAGGAGACGGACGCACCCATCCTCAAGGCGCAGCATCCCGAATTCGAGCTGTGGAGCCAGGGCGTGCACGCGCGCAGCGGCGTGGCCTGCGCCGACTGCCACATGCCGTACATGCGCGACGGCGCCACCAAGGTTTCCGACCACTGGGTGCGAAGCCCACTGCTGAACGTGAACCGCGCTTGCCAGACCTGCCACCACTTCGGCGAGGACGAACTGCTCGCGCGCGTGTCGCTGATCCAGGAGCGCAATCATTCCCTGCTGCAGGACGCCGGCGCTGCGCTGATGGATCAGCTCGATGCGATCGCGGCGGCCAAGGCCGCAGGCGCACCGGCGGATCGTCTCGCGCCGGCTCTCGAGCTTCAACGCCAGGCGCAGTGGCGCCTCGATTTCATCGCGGCGGAGAACTCGATGGGTTTCCATGCGCCGCAGGAGGCCGCGCGCGTGCTCGGCGAAGCCGCCAACCTTGCGCGCCAGGGACAGGTCGCCGCGATGAAGGCAGCGATGCCGTAAAAAATTGGGGTCAGACCCCATTTCCCGTGGCGTTCAGTTGGAGTTGACCTTCAGCTCTCGGAAATGGGGTCAGACCCCATTTTTTTTGTGGAAGGCGGCGACCAGCATGGCTGCGGCCTTTTCGCTGAGAAGCATGGGGGTCGCGATGGCCACGCGCGTCGCTACGCCGGCGTAGCGGCGACGGAGTTCCCTCCCGGCATCGCCGGGCGTTCCCACGACGGCGAACCTTTCCAGCATGGCGTCGTCCACGAGCACGGACATCTCGCTCCAGCGCCCCTGCTTGGTAAGGCTTCGCAACTCGACCTGCAGGTCGCCGTTGCCTTCGGCTTCGAGCACGGGCCGGTAGGCCGGCGTCGAGGCGTAGAACGCGATCTGCGCGCGCACCGCTTCGCGCGCCGAGTTCATTTCTGCGTCGTCTGCACCGGTCACGACAAGGACCTGCGCGACGAGGCCGAACGACGTCGCGGCGTCGTCGATGGGACGCCCTGGTCCGGCCGCCAAGGCGGGCCACGCCGGGCCGTCGCTGCGCCGCTCGCGTCCAGCCGCAATGGCCGGCAGCGCGAACACGTCGAGATAGCGCTGCGAATGAAACGGATGCAGCACGCAGCCGTCGGCCACTTCGCCGGCGGCCTCCAGCATCGCGCGGCCGACTCCAGCGAGAAGAATGGGAGGCGCGCCGAACTCGCACGGAGACGGCCTCAGCAGCGGCGGCATCAGCGTGTGGCTGTAGAACTCGCCTTCGAACCGAAGCGGCGCGTCGTCGTTCCAGCACGCAAAGATTGCCCGCAGCGCGGCGACGAACTCCTTCATGCGCGAAACCGGCCGTGTCCACGACATCGAGAAGCGATGTTCGACGTGCGCGCGAACCTGCGAGCCGAGGCCGAGCGTGAAGCGGCCGCCGCTGAATGATTGCAGGTCGTGGGCAACCTGCGCCACCGTCATCGGGCTGCGCGCAAGCGCGATCGCGACGCCGGTCGCGATGTCGAGGTCGGTGTGCTCAGCCGCCAGCGCGAGCGAGGAGAACGGGTCGTGCGGTCCGTCGAACGTGAACACGCCGTCGAAGCCCGCGGCCTCGTGCGAGCGCGCGAGGCCGGCGGCGACGGCGAGCGAGGAACCGAGCAGCGGGGCGTCGATCTTCACGAATGGAATGCCACGCCGTCACGAAAAAAAACCGGGACAGGTACGGATTTCGAAGAAATCTGTACCTGTCCCGGTTTGTCCACGGCGCTGTCAGCTCAGCGCTTCGTTGATCTTGTCGATCGTGTCCTTCGCGTCACCGAACACGAGCACGGTGTTGGGCATCGTGAAGAGCTCGTTCTCGATGCCCGCGAAGCCCGGATTCATGCTGCGCTTGAGCACGATGCAGGTCTTGGCCAGGTCCGCGTTGAGCACCGGCATCCCGTAGATGGGGCTGTTCGGATTGGTCTTGGCGGCAGGATTGACCACGTCGTTGGCGCCGACGATCAGCGCGACATCGGCTTCGGCGAACTCGTCGTTGATCTCCTCGAGCTCTTTCAGCGTATCGTAGGGGACATTGGCCTCGGCCAGCAGCACGTTCATGTGGCCGGGCATGCGGCCGGCCACCGGGTGGATCGCGTACTTGACCTCGACGCCTTCTTTCTCGAGCAACTCGGCCATCTTCTGCACGGCGTGCTGGGCCTGGGCCACAGCCATGCCGTAACCGGGACACACGATGACCTTGGTGCCGCTCGACAGCAGCATTGCGGCGTCGCCGACCGAGGCCTCGCGCACCTCGACGCCGGAAGCTCCGACGGCCGCGGCGCCGGTGCCGTCGCCCTGTCCGAACGCACCGAACAGCACGTTGGCGAACGAGCGGTTCATCGCGCGGCTCATCACCACCGACAGGATGAAGCCCGACGCGCCGTCGAGCGCACCCGCGATGATCAGCACGTTGTTCTCGAGCGCGAAGCCCGTGGCCGACGCCGCAAGGCCGGCGTAGGAGTTGAGTAGCGAGATCACGACGGGCATGTCGGCACCGCCGATCGGGATGACCATCAGCACGCCGAGCGCCATCGCGACGAAGAACATCAGGTAGAAAAGCGGCTGCGCGGTGGGCCACACGGTGAGCAGCACGAGGATGAGCACGGCCGCGCCGAACATCGCGATGTTGGACTGGTTTTGGTACGGGTACGTGATGTTGCGGCTCGGAATGAAGCCCTGCAGCTTGCCGAACGCCATCAGGCTTCCCGTGAAGGTGAGCCCGCCGAACAACACCTCGAAGCCTAGCGCGCCCATCGTGCCGCGCGATAACTCGTGGTGATTGAGCCCGGCCATGTAGAGGTAGTACTCCGAGACGCCGACGAGCGCCGCGGCCAGGCCGCCGAACGCATGGGAGAGCGCGATGCGTTCGGGCATCTTGGTCATCGGGATCAGCGCCGCCATCGCGATGCCGATCGCCGAACCGATGCCGGCCGGTATCAGCACCCAGCGGTAATTCACGATGTCCGGATGAATCAGGGTTCCGGCGACAGCCGCCGCCATGCCGATCTCGGCGTAGAACACTCCGCGGCGAGCCGTCTCGGCGCTCGTCAGTCCGCGAATGCCGAGGATGAACAGGACCGAAGCAACGAAGTAGAGGATCTCAGCGTAGATGCTCACTTCTTCGCCTCACTCTTGGCCGGGCCGCGCTTGCGGAACATTTTCAGCATGCGGTCGGTGATCAGGAAGCCGCCGACCACGTTGATGCTGGCGCACAGCACCGCGACGAACCCGAGTGCGGTGCTGAAGGTGCTCTTGTCGGCCCCCGCAGCCACGATCGAGCCCACCAGCGAGATGCCGGAGATTGCGTTGGTGAACGCCATCAGCGGCGTGTGAAGCAGCGGCGGAACACCGCGGATGGTGCCGTAGCCCACGAAGGCGGCCAGCACGAACACGTACAGGCCGAGAAACATCTCGTGCGTCATTCTGGAAGGCTCCTACTTTTCTAGACCGGCGCTACGCGCCCGTCGCTCTGTCGGCGCTTTGCGCCTGCTGCTCCAACCGGCGCCCTCGCGCCTGCTGTTCTCCATGGTGCGACTACGCGCCGACGGCTTCGGCCACCTGCGCGTCCACGATGCTTCCCTCGTGCGTGACGACCGAGCCCTTGACGATCTCCCTGCTGAAGTCGATGTCGAGCTGCCCTTCCTTGAGGATGTAGAGCACCAGCTTCTCGATGTTCCGTGAGAACATCTGGCTCGCATCGCGCGCGGCGTCGCTCGGAAGGTTGGTCGGGCCGACGATCACGATGCCCGAGTCGGTCACGATCTCGTCTGGCCGGGTCAGCTCGCAGTTGCCGCCCTGTTCGGCAGCAAGGTCGACAATGACCGAGCCGGCGCGCATGCGGCGCGCCATCTCGGCGGTGACGAGCCGCGGCGCCGGGCGTCCCGGGATCAGCGCGGTGGTGATGCAGACGTCGGCCTTCTCGAGGTGCGTGGCGATGACTTCGTTGGCGCGGCGCTGGAAGTCCTCGCTGACTTCCTTGGCGTAGCCACCGGCCGTCTGCGCATCGGCCGCCACGCCCACGTCGATGAACGTGGCGCCGAGGCTTTCGACCTGTTCCTTGACGACGGAGCGGACGTCGTACGCTTCGACGACGGCGCCGAGGCGGCGCGCGATACCGATCGCGACGAGGCCGGCCACGCCGGCGCCGAGAATCACGACGCGCGCCGGCTCGATGCGGCCGGCCGCCGTCATGAACAGCGGGAAGAGCTTCGGAAGATGGTGGGCGGCGGTGACGACGGCGCGGTAGCCGGCCACCGTGGCCTGAGAGCTCAGCACGTCCATCGACTGGGCCAGCGTGGTGCGCGGGATGCGATCGAGCGCGAAGGAAGTGACCGACGCGTCGCGCAGCGCCCGAACCGTGTCGTGGCGAACGAGGGGGAACAGCAGGCTGATGGTGGCGGCGCCTGCTTTCAGGCCGGCGATGGAGCCGGGCTCCGGCACGTTCACCTGCACGAGGGTATCGGCCTCGGCCAGCACCGCCTCGCGGTCGGCGACGATGGTGGCTCCGAGGGCGCGGTACTCCTCGTCGAGGAAGCCGGCAGGAAGTCCCGCCCCAGCCTGGACGACGAAGCCGACCCCCTTGTTGCTCAATCTTTTGACGCTTTCGGGGACGAGGGCGACACGCCGCTCCCCCGCGCGAACTTCAGTGGGAATCCCGATTTTCATTGGGGCGGCAACCTAGCCGAGGCGCCACAAAATCCAAAAGCAGAGGGCGACATGGTCTGCACCATGTCGCCCTTTGGGAGCATTCCATTCTATGGAGGTGCGCACCGGGGCAATCCCGGCCACGCGTTCTGGGGTGCCTAGACGGCGGCTTCCATGGCGGCTTCCTCGCTGTTGCGGCCCTCGCCGTGGCTCGCCGGTCGCCGACCCGCAAGGCCCACGATGCGCGGGGATTTGCGGATCTTGCGCGGGCTACGCTTCTGCAGCGGGGCCAGTCCGGCGCGAACGTACTCGGCGCTCACGCCCAGCACGTCGCAGATGTTCTCGAAGGAGAACGGCCACTCGCGATCGCTCGAGAAGATCCACTCGGCTGCATCGCGGTGGAGATCCTCGCCCTGGGGATCGCGGGCGAGGGCGTACTTCTGGTAGCACTCGAC
>JBHEOD010000036.1:4392-4998 GCA_046261745.1 Binatia bacterium | reverse complement strand
ATGGCCAGCATGAGGCCTCGCTCGTTGGTAGCTCCGGCTTCCTTGCCGAGGCCGGCGAAGTACTGCTCGGGCATGAGTGCGTCTGGTTCGAAAAGCTTGGCGGTGTTGTCGGCCATCGATCGTTTCCTCTTGGGGCCTCAGACGCCGGACCCACCCGATTATTCCCGATTTTCCTGAACGGGCTTACAGAAAGTTGTCGGCGCTGATGTCGCCGCGGGCAAGGACGCCGCCGCGTGACGGCTGACCCTACCTGTCCTTGGACGGGGCGGGAAGGGCCTCCGAGGCCTTTTCTTTGACGGAAAGCTTCGACGACTCGAGGGCCGGTCAGCGGCCGCGGAGGCGGTCGATCGCGCGGCGGTCACGCTTGGACGGCCGTGCGGGTGCCGGGGCGAAGGCCTCGCGACCGGCCTTGAGCATAGCAGCGACGGCCTCGCGCGCAGCCAGCCCGGCGGGCGTTTCCTCATACAGCAGGCGGGCTTGGGGCGCGCCGCGCCGGATGGCCGAGACGGCGCGCACCTCGATCACGTGGACGTAGGGCCCAATCACGATCGAGATCTCGTCGCCGGGACGGACGGCGTGGGCGGCCTTGGCACGGGCCCCGCCGAT
>JBHEOD010000036.1:0-4382 GCA_046261745.1 Binatia bacterium | reverse complement strand
GGCTGGCCAGGGAGCGCGTCTTGAAGAAGCGGGCGGCCCACAGCCACTTGTCGAGCCTAACCGGGGCGCTATCGGGCTGGCTGGTCACGCGGCGGCATCGTAGCGCTGAAGCTGCGCGTTGCCACTGCTGCGGCGCGGAATCGGGCCGCCCTACGCCAGGAGCGCGCGCACCGCCTTCCGGCGCGCCAGCTAACAGGCGCGCTTCGGGGGCGCCGACTTATAGGCCGACTATAGATGGATGTGCTCGGGCGGCGGCCGCGGGGCGTCCAACCGGAGGCGCCAAGGTTGACGGACCTCGGCCGCCGCCCTAGGGTCGCTTTCCATGGCGGTCCGGCGAGTCGAGCCCGACGAGGCAGCAGAGCTCATGGATGCGGGGTGGTCTTACCTCGACGTGAGGTCCGTGGCCGAGTTCTCCGAAAGCCACGTGCCCGGCGCCTATAACATCCCTCTCCTCGACTTCACGCCCGGCGTGGGGCTCGTACCCAACACGAACTTTCTCGTCGAAGTACTTGATACCTTTGACATCGAGAAGCTTCTCATCGTCGCGTGCAAGAGCGGTGGACGATCGGCTCGGGCCGCGGCGATCCTGGTGGAATCGGGTTTTGCGAACGTCGTCGACATGCGCGGTGGCTTCTACGGCGAAGTCGACAACAGCGGCATCGTGTCCTGCCAGGGCTGGTCCCAGCGCGGACTTCCGGCGGTCTCCGGCGACGAACCCGGACGCAGCCACTCCGACCTCCGCCGACTCCCCACTAAACAACAAGAGTAGAAAAATGGGGTCAGACCCCATTTTCTCAGCAGCCTACGCGGGCTGGCGGAAGAACTTGCCGGTCGAGTGGACGAGGCGATCGCCGTCCATCGTGATCTCGGCCTCGATGACCAGGTATCGGGCATGGTCGGCGCTGCGGATACGGGCCCGGACCAGGATCTCGCGTTCCACCGGGCACGGTTTCTCGTAGCGAACCTGAAGCTCGCCGGTCACCACCCGCGTGCCGCCGAGCGACACGGCCGCCGCGCACGAGAACTCGTCGAGAATGGTGGCCACGATGCCGCCGTGGGCTATGCCCGGCGCACCGTGGAAGCGTTCGGGCACGGTGTAGGTGGCGGTTACCTCGTCGGCCTCCCGGAAGAAGCGGAGTTGCAGGCCGTCCGGATTCGACTTCGAGCAGCCGAAACATCCGCCGTCTCCGAACGGGAAGACGACCTCGCCCGGCGCAACCGCTTCGCGGGGGTCGTCCTGCGCAACCGGATCGGTCATCGCGCGCTCTTACGCGAAATCGACGCGTCCCCCAAACCCATGTACGACGGGGAGCATGAGCTCTACCCCCACGTCGACGCGCCTCCGCGATCCATTCGCAGGAGGCCGCTGCTCCGGGGGAATCGCGCGTGACTGACGCGGTTCGCATCGAGGTCCGCGACAGCCTGGCCGACGTCGATCGCGCGACGTGGAACGCGATGGTCGGAGGGGACGATCCGTTCATCGAACACGAGTTCCTGCTGGCCCTCGAGGAAACCGGTGTCGTGGGGCACGGCACTCCGTGGCAACCCCGTCACGTCACCGCGTGGCGAGGCACCCAACTGGTCGGAGCCGTACCGTTCTACCTGCGCTGGGATTCTTACGGCGAGTACATCTTCGACTTCGGGTGGGCCGAGGCCTACGAGAGGGCGGGCCTTCGCTACTATCCCAAGGGCGTCGTTGCGGTGCCGTTCACGCCCGTGACCGGCTCGCGCATCCTGCTGGCGCCGGGCATCGTGCTCGATGCCGCCAACGCGCAGGCAGCCGGCGAGCCCGCCGTCGCGGCCGGTCGCGAGGTCGCCGGTGCGATGGTGGAATCGCTGATGCGCCTGGCCACGACGCTCGAGCTCTCGGGCGTCCACTTCCTGTTCCCGCGCCGCGCCGAGCACGACTTTCTCGTGTCGCGTGGCTTCCTTTCGCGCGTGACCCACCAGTATCACTGGGAGAATCGCGGCTACCGCGCGTTCGACGACTACCTGGCCGATCTGCGCTCGAAGAAGCGCAAGCAGGTGCTGCACGAACGGGCAGAGGTCGCCGCGCAGGGCTTTCGCATCGACGTGATCGAAGGCGACGACGTCCGCGAAGAGCACGTGGATGCCATCTGGCGCTTCTATCTGGCCACCGCCGGCAGGAAGTGGTCCCAGCCCTACCTCGTGCGTGAAACCTTCGACGCGCTGGCGCGAACCTGGAAAAGACGGCTGGTGCTGGTGCTGGCAAGGAAGGGTGGCCGCTACGTGGCCGGCACCTTCAACGTGAGAGGCCGCGACACGCTTTTCGGCCGCTACTGGGGTGCAACAGCGCACTTTCCGTCCCTGCACTTCGAATGCTGCTACTGGACGCTGATCGACTACGCGATTACTCGAGGCATGGGCCTGGTGGAGGCCGGCGCCCAGGGCGAGCACAAGTTCTTGCGCGGCTTCAATGCACGGCCGACCTACAGCGCCCACTGGATTGCGCATCCGGGCGGGGAGAGGGCGATCGGCGACTTCCTCGAGCATGAGCGCGAACACAACGAAGCGGTGATCGAGAGCTACAATCGCGCCTCGCCGGTCAAGAGCGAGAGGTCCCGGTTCTGAGTGCGCAAGCGGCGTATACGTTGACCGTGGACCGCCCCGGATTAGAATCCAGGCATGTCCGAACCGAAGGCTCCTGCCCGGCGCTCCGAAGGCCAGATCGTCGTCCAGGAGAAAACCCGCCTCAAACGCCCCCCGATGTATGCCGTCGTGCTGCTCAACGACGACTATACGCCGATGGAGTTCGTGGTCTGGATCCTTCAGACGCTGTTCTTCAAGCCCCGCGATGAAGCCACGCGGGTGATGCTGCAGGTGCACCACGACGGCAAGGGGGTGGCGGGGGTGTTCACACACGACGTTGCGCGCACCAAGGCCGTCCAGGTGGAACAGATTGCGCGCAAGCATGAACATCCGCTCGCCTGCCTCATCGAAGCTTGCGAAGGTTGAGGATGATCGGCCATGCTCTGCCGATGGGTCATGGCATCGCACCGCAGCGAGTGCTCCCCGAACGGGGCGAACGTCGAAGGTAGAAAATTATGTTGATCTCCGAGGAACTCGAAAATACCCTTCAGCGAGCCGTGGATCGTGCCAAGTCAAGCCGCCACGAGTTCGTCGCGCCTGAACACCTGCTTTTCGCGCTCACCTCCGACAAGGTCGCTGCTGACATCCTGCTGCACTGCGGGGCGGACGTCGAAGCGCTGCGCTCCGCGGTCGACATCTTCCTCGAGAACACCATGCCCGCCTTTCCGGCGCATGTGGCCGCGCCCGACGGCGGCGCGCCCGATCCCAGCTACACGCTCGGCTGCCAGCTCGTGCTGCAGCTCGCTGCCTCTCACGTGCAGTCCTCGGGCAAGGAGCAGATCGACGGCGGCAACGTCCTGGCCGCGCTTTTCCGCGACGAAGAGTCGCATGCGGCCTACTTCCTGAAGAAGCAGGGCGTGATGCGCCTCGATGTCGTGCGCTACATCTCGCACAAGGTCTCCAAGATGGCGTCGCGCCACCTCTCTTCGGAAGGCGACGGCGGAGCGGGAGCATCGCAGCGCGAAGGCGATGCCGGCGTGTCGGCGGAGGATCCCCTCGAGGAGTTCTGCACCAACCTCAACAAAAAGGCGGCCGAGGGCCGCCTGGATCCGTTAATCGGACGCAAGGCCGAGCTCGAGCGCACCGTGCACATCCTCGCGCGACGTCGCAAGAACAACCCGGTTTTCGTCGGGGACGCCGGCGTCGGAAAGACCGCCATCGTCGAAGGGCTCGCGCTGCGCATCCACCGCGGCGAAGTACCCGAGTATCTGAAGGACGTCACCATCCATGCGCTCGACATGGGTGGCCTGCTGGCCGGAACGCGCTACCGCGGTGACTTCGAGGAAAGGCTCAAGGCCGTCATCGACGCGATCAAGGCCGACCACGAGCACCGCATCCTGTTCGTGGACGAGATCCACAACATCATCGGTGCGGGCGCCGTCTCGGGCGGTGCGATGGACGCGTCGAACATGCTCAAGCCGGCTCTGGCCAGCGGTGAGATCAAGTGCATCGGCACCACCACGTACAAGGAATACCGGCAGATCTTCGAGAAGGACCATGCGCTGTCGCGGCGCTTCCAGAAGATCGACGTACCCGAGCCCACCCAGGACGAATCGATCGAGATCCTCAAGGGCCTGCAGGCCCGCTACGAGGAGTTCCACGGCGTGGCGTATGCGCCCAACGCCATCCGCGCGTGCGTCGAGCTCGCTGCCAAGCACATCAACGACCGCTTCCTGCCCGACAAGGCCATCGACGTGCTCGACGAGGCCGGCGCCGAAGTGAAGCTCAGGGTGGCCCGTTCGGTGGTCGAAGTGGCGTTCGAGGCCGCCGCG
>JBHEOD010000035.1:25913-28710 GCA_046261745.1 Binatia bacterium | reverse complement strand
CGTCCGCGATGCTCGTCGCGGGGTTCCTCGTGTTCCTGATCTCCGGCTTCGCCACCCTGCGCGAGCTTGGCGCGTTGCTCGCGGCGACGATGGTGCTGTGCCTCGGAGCCGACCTGCTGCTCCTGCCGGCGGTGCTGGTGCGCACGCGAACGTGATCGTGATCGTGATCGCTACGGCGCGTACTGCAGCGACGAGATCGAGAAGTCCGAGTCGTCGAGTTCGACGTTCGGCTCCAGTTTCTCGAGGTGATACGTCGAGCTGGTTTCCTCGAGCAGGTCGGTCATCGTCGCGATGGTTGCGATCCACACGCCGTCGAAGTTGCGGATCGATGCATGTGGAGAGGTGAGCCGCTTGGTCTCGACCCCGGCATCGTCCCAGTAGAGCGTGCGGACCGGAACGTAATGCTCGCGCTCGAGATAACTTATGGTGCGCGAGTAGACGGAGCGGGCCTCCGGTTTGAGCCGCGCCTCGACCACGTAGCAGGAGACGCCGTCCACCACCGCGTCGGGAAGGCGGGTGTAGTCGGCATCCTCGAGGTCGTGGGCGCTGACCAGGAAATCGTCGAAGCTGAAGTCGGTGCTCGCAATGTTCTGGCCCTTGAGACTCACCCGATGCGAGCGCCGGCGCTGCGGCGAGTACATGAACTGCTCGTCGTCGGCCTTGTCGTGGTGCACGTAAAGGTAGCCGAAATGGCGCATTTCGGTGGGGCCGATGAGCTTGATCAGAGTCTTGCCGTAGACGTCGCCGACCGACTTCTCGTCGGCGTCGCGATAGTCCTTGGCGTGGAGCCAGAAGCGCACTTCCTGGGGCCGGCCGCCGGGATCCTTCGACTCGATGCGCCCGTACTGGAAGGCCGAGCGCAGCTTGTTGCGATTCTTCAGGAAGCGGTCGTAGATCTCGCGACCCGCGAGCGTCGCTTCGGCCGGCAGGCTCTTCTCGAATTCGGAACTCGTTGGCGTCTCGATCGGCGCTTTCGTTGCCGCGGGCACCGCCGCCTGCGCGGGAGTCGGCACATCGGCTGCCGACGCGGACCACGCAAGAACCAATAGAGTCGCGTGCACAAGCGAAAGGGCGACCGTCCCGGTCGGGATGCGCTGCCGGTTCATCTTCGAGTTCTTATCCCATCCGAACCGTCACAACGAAAAATGGGGTCAGACCCCTTTTTCGTGATCAGGCGGAGGACAGTTCCTTCGCGGTTCGTCCGGCTGCCACGAAGGCGATCACGGCGGCGGCGATCATCACCACGTCGATGGCCACGAGGGCAATCGTGCGGGAATGACCCAGCCCGGTCGCGACGCCGAGCACCGCTCCGCCGATCCCGGTGCCGAACGCAACACCCAGCACGTTCACGAGTTGAAGCGACGACGCCGCGTTTCCCTCCCCGCCCTGCGCCGTCCTGTCGAACACGATCAGCGTCGTCGTCGAGTACGCCACCCCGATGCCGAGTCCGGCCAGCGTCCAGCTCGCAATGGCCATCGCGCCGGGCGCCGGTACGAAGAGCACGCCGGCCGCACCGGCGATCGCCACCGCGAGCATCGCCATCCCCGATCGCACCAGCAGGGCGGGGCTTACGTGGGCGACCAGTCGTTCCTGCATCCACGCTCCCGCCGTCCAAGCGAGCGTCCCCGCCGTCAGCGCAAGCCCCGCCATGACCATCGACTCTGCTCGCACGACTGTGAGTGCCAGCGGCAGGAACGCCTCGGCACCGAAGAACGCGAACGTTGCCAGCCCCTTTGCCGCAAGGGCGGCCGGTGCGCCGGGCGCAGCGTGCAGCGTTCCGGGCGGCATCAGGCGACGAAGTGCCGGAAGTGCGATCGCAACGCCGACGACAACCAATGTGCCTGCCAACAACAGGCCGCTCGCCTCCGTACCAACAAAAGCGATGCCGGTGCCGAGCGCGAGTTGCACCGCCGCACGCATCGACATCGCGGGCGCATCTCCGTTTCGCGCCGGCGCAAGTTCGCGCAGTCCTTTCATCGCGAACGCCGCGGCAATCGCCGTTACCGGAACCAGGAACAGGAAGACCGAGCGCCATCCGAACTGGTGCGCAAGCGCCGC
Organism: Binatia bacterium; assembly: GCA_046261745.1. Lineage (GTDB taxonomy): Bacteria > Desulfobacterota > Binatia > UBA1149 > CAITLU01 > DATNBU01. Next base: position 26,652 of record JBHEOD010000035.1, on the reverse strand, counting down.
CGCTGCCGACGGTCCGATCAGGCCGGGAACCACCCAGGCACTGGCAAGCAGCGCGAGCATGCGCGGCTGGTCGACGGGCGCGTAGCCGCGCGCAACGGCAACGTAAGCAATCGACGAGAGCGCACCTGCACCAAAGCCCTGCGCGATGCGGCCCGCCACGACCACCGGCATCGACTGCGCCAGTCCGGCAACGAGCAGACCGAACGCGAAGAACACGCATCCGACGACGAATGGCCTGACGGGCCCGCCGCGATCGGCGAGCAGGCCGGCCGCCGGAATACCAACGAGGTTGGCGAGCATGAAGCCGCTGAAGACCCAGCCGTACCAGCCGAGGGACGCGCCACCACCGAGGTCGGTGGCCGTGGCCGGCAGGACGGTGGCGACCGCGAGCGCTTCGAAGGCGGTGATCGAGATGACGAGAAGGAGTCCGAAGGTGAGCAGACGATGGTCCGCATTCCAGACCGCGCTACCCGGCGCCGGAGAAAAGCGCGTCGCGTTTTCGTGACTCATTTCAATTAGGAAAGTATCGGCTTTGCTAAGTTAGTCAACAACTATCTTGCTAAACGCTATCCTTCTTATAGGGTGCTGGACGTGGATTCCGAGGCCAGCCGATCCGCCCGTGACCGGGTTCTGTTTCAGCTCAAGACGAAGGGGCCGCAGAGCGCGGCCGAGTTGGCCGGCCGTCTGGATGTCACGCCGATGGCCGTTCGCCAGCACCTCCAGGCCCTGGCCGCCGACT
>JBHEOD010000035.1:0-25903 GCA_046261745.1 Binatia bacterium | reverse complement strand
GCTTTCACCCGCCGCGGCCCGGCGGTTCCCCGACTCTCACGCCGAAGTCACCGTCGAGATCATCGAAGCGGTGCGCACGACGTTCGGCAACGACGGCCTCGACCGACTCCTCGCCGAGCGCAGCCGCAAGCTGCGCAGTTCCTACCTCGAGCGCATGCCTCCCAGGGGTGCGGCGATCGAGGAGCGCATCGCCGCCCTGGCCAACCTGCGCAGCGAGGAAGGCTACATGTCCGAATGGGTGCGCGAGGACGACGGGGCCTGGGTTCTGGCCGAGAACCACTGCCCGATCTGCGCCGCCGCCACCGCCTGCCAAGGCTTCTGTCGCGACGAACTCTCGCTGTTTCGCGAAGTTCTGGGAGAAGATGTGACCGTGAACCGGAACGACCACATTCTTGCCGGCGCGCGCCGCTGCGCGTATCGCATCGAGCCGGCCCGACCGGCATCTTCAGCGCCGCCCGGCACGGCGCCGGAGCGTGGAGAACCAGCATGAGATCCTTCGACGTCGCGACCTCGCTCTTCGCAAGCATCGTGCGCCTCGGCTCCGGCATGGAAGCCGCCGGGGTCGGAGAACGGCCCAAAAAGACGCTCGAGCTTTACGAGTTCGAAGGCTGTCCGTTCTGCCGCAAGGTGCGCGAAGCGCTGTCCATCCTCGACCTCGACGCGACGATCTATCCCTGTCCCCAAAACGGCCCCCGCTTTCGTCCTGCCGTCCTCGAGCGCGCCGGCAAGACGCAGTTCCCGTACTTCGTCGACCCGAACACAGGGCGCGAGATGTACGAGTCGGACATCATCGTGGGGTACCTGTTCGCGAACTACGGCGACAGCAACATCCCGTGGTCACTGTCCACGCCGGTGCTCACCGATGCCTCCTCGTTCCTCGCGTCCGCCGCGCGCGTGACGGCCGGTCGCCACTACAGGAGCGCCGAGGCTCCCGCGCAACTGCTCGAGCTATGGAGCTTCGAGGCCTCGCCGTACTGCCGGCTCGTGCGCGAGCGTCTTTGCGAGCTCGAGATTCCGTACGTGCTACACAACGTGGCCAAGGGCAGCAGCAAGCGGAAGAAGTTCCTCGAGCGCTCGGGAAAGATGATGGTGCCGTGGCTCGTGGACCCGAACACCGGGACGGAGATGTTCGAGTCGGCCGACATCTGCGCGTACCTCGAGAAGACCTACGCGCGCGGCTGATACGCGATCCTGAAGCGAGAGGAAGTCAGGTGCCGGGAAGTTTGCCGTCGAGATAGAGCGTCTCGATGACCCTTTCGCGAATCCGCCATCCGGCGGCCGTTCGCACGAGGCGGTCGCGATAGAGCCCTCCGCAGTAGAGCATCTCGGTCCTGCCGTCTTCGCGGGGATAGCCAAGCGGATTGAAAAGATAACAGACCGTCGTGGCCTCGTCTCCGTCCACGTCCACCGCGACATTGGTCACGAGATGCTGAATCACCGTGAAGATGCCGAGCGCACCGGCGAGCCAGGCCTTGATCTCGGGCAGCGTTCCGCGAATCCCGCCGGAGGCGGTGTAGTCGGCCACGCCGTCGACGGTGAACACTTCGTCCAGCAACTCGAAATCCTTCGTGTCGATCGCGGTGCTGTAGCGGTGCAGCACGTCCTGAATGGCGAGATGGTCGCTGATGCGGCGAATTTCCGTCGAAGAATCCATGACCGGAGCATTCCGTCCGGTCCGGCCCGAGTCCAGCGGGCCTGCGTCGCGACCTGTTAGAGCGAAGGAGCCATCCCGTGTAGAAGTCGCGGGCGCCGCCGGGCGCCCGGAGTTCACGAATGTCCAAGATCACGGTCGGATACCAGGATGGTTGCCTTCACCCGTTGTGGATCACCAAGGCAGGTGTGACCGTCGCGCGCGTACTCGGCGCCGACGCGATCTGGGTGCCGGACCATTTCATGGGCTTCGCGCCCAAGTGGCTGTGGACACCCGACGTGGTGCCGGCGGCCAGGACCGTGCATTCCATGGACGCGCTGTTCGACCCGGTGCCGATCATGACGTGGGTCGCGATGAAATTCCGGCGTCCGCTCATCGGAACGTCCGTGACGGAACCGATCCGCCGCCACCCCATGTCGCTCGCGCAAACGTTCGTGACGCTTGACCACATCTCGCGCGGCCGGGCGATCCTCGGCATCGGCAACGGCCTTCGCGAGAACACCGAGCCGTACGGGCTTCCTTGCGATGAGCGCGTGTCACGCCTCGAGGAAGCGCTTCGCATCATCCGCATGCTGTGGGACAGCGGCGGTACGCCGGTCACGTTCGAGGGCAAGTACTGGCAGCTTCGCGATGCCGTCTTCGACCTGCCGCTTTACAACGGCAAACCTCCCCGCATCTTCATGGGCGCGCACTTTCCGCGCATGCTGCGCATGTGCGGCCGCCACTGCGACGGCTGGCTCCCCGGACAGAAAGTCGACGGGCCCGAGTACGCAAGGCGCTTCGAACTGATCCGCGAAGGCGCCGACAAGGCCGGACGCTCGATGAGCGGGTTCACGGCCGGGCAGACTCTGCTGATCGCGATGGGCAGGAGTCGCGCACAGGTTCTCGCGAAGGCGCTGAGGAACAAGTACGTCGCCTACATGGCATGCGGGCTGCCGCCGGACATCTGGAAGGAATGCGGCATCGAGCACCCGATGGGTGACGACTTCATGGGATTCCTCGACATCGTACCGTCGCGCGTGACACCGGAGCAGATCGACCGGGCGCTCGCGCAACTGAACGAGTCGATTCTCGACAGGCTCTTCTTCATGGGCAGCCCCGACGAGATTCTCGAGTTGGCCGCACCGGTGGCAATGGCCGGGTGCCGGCACTTCATCATTGCGAACATGGGCGGCGCCTTCCTGTCCGAGACGGCGGGCGATGCGATGCACGACCTCATGCGGCTGCGGGCGCTGATGCGGGGACTGAGAAACCTCCCCTCCCCCAGTCAGCCGGCGCAACCGACACAGACGGCTGCGGCGGGGTCGTAGTCGAGGCGGCCTGGGGCGATCGGCTCGCCGCACGCAGCGCAAAGTCCATAGGTGCCGTCGTCGAGCCGTGCGAGTGCAACGCGAATGCGGGACAATTCCTGTTCGCGACGTCGCTGGGCTGCCAGGCTTATCGCCTGGCTCTGCAACGCATCCCCCCGCGAGATCCTTCCGATGGCACTCTGGTCGAGTTCGACCGGACGGGCAGCGTCGCGTCCTTGCGCGAACGCGGATTCGATCTCACCGCGTCGCAGCAGGAGGGCCTGCCGGTATCGCTCCACGCGGTCCTTCTCGTTGTTCATGATCCCGGGCTATCGTAAATCCGTCGGGTTCGTAACTCGTGTGCCGGCAATCCGGCCCGCGCCAACCTCACTCCCGCGCCGGCGCTCCGCTGCCGTCAGGCCATCCCTTCGTTCCACAGGGATACGATGCGGGCGTCTTTACGCTCCCACAGGCTGCTCACCCACGCCTGCACGCGTTCTCGATAGACCGGATCGTCGGCGTAATCGCCGCGACGAAGTTCCTCGGGAATCACCTCGACCAGGACCTCGGCGTAGACGAGTTCGACCTTTCCGGTGAGGAAATCCCACAGATCCGCGCCCGGCTTGCTGTACACGATGGTCACGTCGACGATCGTGTCGAGATCGCCGGAGAACGCGTCGAGCACGGCCGCAATGCCGCCGGCCTTGGGCTTGAGAAGGTGAAGGTGCGGCGAGCCGTGCTTGTCGCGCTTCTCGGGCGAGAAGCGCGTGCCCTCGACGAAGTTCATGATGGAGATCGGGCCGCGCCGGAAGTGATCGCAGGCCCGTCGCGTAGTCTCGAGGTCCTTGCCCCGAAGGTGCGGGTTCTTGGCAAGCTTGGCCGGCGAGTAACGCTTCATGAAAGGCATGTCGAGGGCCCACCACGTCAGCCCGAGCACCGGCAGGTAGATGAGCTCCTGCTTGATGAAGAAACGCAGGAAAGGAGCGTGACGCGTGAGGATGCGCTGCAGCACCAGCACGTCGGCCCAGGTCTGGTGATTGCTCGCAATGAGGTAGCGGCCGTCGCGCTTGAGGCGCGGATCGTCGAGGCCGTGGAATTCGAAGCGCGTCGGCAGCGTGGCCGAGATCATGAGGTTGTTCAGGTGAATCCACGTCTCGGCCACGAAGACCAGGCGCTGCGTCCACCAGTGCCGCCAGCCGTCATGCGGGATCGCGATCTTCACGAGGCCGAGCGTGAACATCGGGATGCCGTACAGAATGGTGCTGATGGTGATCGCGCTGAGAAGCAGGAAGCCGAGAACAGGAGCCGGGAGGAATCGATACATCGGGGGAGGGTTCTCGCTTGGAGCGTGCGCCGCGTTTACTTCTGTCCCGGGCACGCGCGCAATATGCGAGCGCCAATACCCTGCACCGATCGCCCGGTCACGCCGCAAGCGCGCCCGCCCGCATCCTCGCGACGGACAAAGAGGCACGGGGAGGTCCCGTGGGGACCTCCCCGGCGGGCCGGTGCGGTAAGGGGGGATTCACCGCACTGGCCGACGCGAAGCGATTTGCCGGCACGTGCGCGGCGCGCGGGCGTCGGCGCGCCGCGGCAGGCCGACGAGGCTAGATGCCACGTCGGCGCAACCAATCCCACCCGTCCGCAGGGAAAAATTTCACGGAACCGTCACGACGAGCGCTGTGCAGCGTTCGTCGTCGAGGCGCCGGTAGCTGTGAGGCTGGGCTGCATCGAGGTAAACCGCGTCGCCCGCGTCGAGCCTGGTTTCCTCTCCATCGTGAAACAGGCCGAGGCTGCCTTCGATCACGTAAAGGAATTCCACGCCGTCGTGCTCGTGCATTCGGTCGCCGGCGCGCGGCGCCGGCTCAAACTCGGCCAGGTAAGCGCTGAGCTTACGGTTGACCGCCGGGAAATCGAGACTCTCGAAAAAATACCCGGGCGATTTGGCGCCCTGCCGGTCGGGAAACCGAAGGCGCTCGCCGCGGCGCACGACACTGAGCACGGGCCGCTCGGACTCCCCGCTGAAAAAATGATCGAGCCCGACGCTGAAGACCATCGCGATACGCTGCAGCGTGAGAAGGGTCGGCAGGCTGCGGCCGGTCTCGATCTTCGACAGCAGCGATGCCGACAGGCCCGTGTGCCGGCCCAGTTCCACCAGGCCCATCGAGCGGCCGAGCCGAAGCCGGCGTATCCTCGCACCGACGTGGTAGGCAAAGGGATCGGGGCCGGGACTTGGTTTCGACATGGGACCTTCCGTGGGACCTTCCGTGGAGTGATTTTCCTCAGGGGCACAAATCGCGACCGCGAATTTCCAACCCGGCAAGCGAGTTGATCGTGTCCGTTGTTTTCCCACGAATCAAATATACTTTCCTGACTGTCAAACGAATGTCGTGTTTCGACTCGCTGCCGGAGTGACGAAGGCGTGAGGAAATAGAAGATGAGCAACGAAATTTTCCGCAAGCGCTCCCACTTCGAACACCCGCCCGGCGAAGTGTTCGCGTGGCATGCCAGGCCTGGGGCTCTCGAACGACTGACGCCGCCGTGGAGCGGCATCACCGTGGAGTCGCGTCGCGGCAGCATTCGCGACGAGGGCTCGGAGGTCGTTCTGCGCATGCCGGCCGGTCCGCTCGGCGTGCGCTGGGTGTCGACGCATCACGATTTCGTCGAAGGCGTCTCCTTTCGCGACCAGCAGGCGAGCGGCCCGTTCGCGATGTGGAACCACGTCCACCGCGTCGAGCCGGACGCGCACGGGTCGACGCTCGAAGATTCAATCGAGTACCGCCTGCCGCTCGCACCGCTCTCGACGACGCTGACCGGCTCGTTCGTGCGCAGCATGCTCGAACAGACATTCGCATGGCGACACCGCCGAACCCGCGAAGATCTCGCGGCTCACTCCCGCGCCGGACTGCCGGCATCACGAATCGCGGTCACCGGCGCCACCGGACTCGTCGGCCGCGAATTGGCGGCCTTCCTGCGCACCGGAGGTCACGACGTGCGCCCGGTGCTGCGCCGCACCACCGGGGAAGCTGGCGAGATCGGCTGGGATCCCGCGGCGGGCCGCATCGATGCCGCCGCACTCGAAGGAATGGACGCCGTCGTACACCTGGCCGGCGAGAGTATCGCCGGCGGGCGCTGGTCACCCGAATCGAAGCAACGCATCCTCACCAGTCGCGTGCAGGGAACCCGCCTGCTGTGCGAGACGCTCGCGGGGCTCGAACGAAAACCGCGCGTGCTCGTGTCGGCCTCCGCAATCGGCTTCTACGGGGATCGAGGCGAAGCCGTGCTGGACGAAACTTCCACCAGCGGTGAAGGATTTCTTCCCGAGGTGTGCCGGCAGTGGGAAGCCGCCACGGCCGCGGCCCGCGACGCAGGCATTCGCGTGGTGAACCTTCGGCTCGGCGTGGTGCTGACGCCGCTCGGCGGCGCACTCGCGCAGATGCTGACGCCGTTTCGAATGGGCCTCGGCGGCCCGCTCGGACCGGGAACGCAATTCATGAGCTGGATCTCGCTCGACGACGTTCTGGGTGCAGTCCTGCACGCCGTCGCGACGCCGGCGCTCGAAGGTCCCGTCAACGCGACGTCACCACGAGCCGTGACCAACGCGGAATTCACGCGCACGCTCGGCTCGGTGCTGCGTCGCCCTACCCTGTTTCGCGTGCCCGCCGCTGCGCTGCGCGCGTTGCTCGGCGAGATGGCCGACGAACTGCTGCTTGCTTCCACGCAGGTGCGGCCGCGCCGTTTGGTGGAGACCGGTTTTGTGTTTCGCGATGGCGGTGTCGGCGATACCGGAGGGCCTGCCGGTGGCCATGACGGTCGCGCTGTCGATCGCAGCATCCCGGATGGCGAAGCGGAATGTCGGCGACGCGCTCGCGGACATGCTCGGTCGCGCGGAGGTTCAGACGTGATTGCGCAGCAGCAGTTCGCGCGGATGCGGCTCGAGGTAGGTCTGGCGTGCGAGGTAGCCGATGTCGTGGAGGTTGACGTAGTGGCGCAGCAGCGTGATCGGTACGACCAGCGGCACGAGCCCGTTTCGGTAGTCCTCGACGACGGCGGCGAGCGCGTGGCGCGGCGCGGGTTCGAGCACGTCGCGGAAATGCCCGAGCATGTGCTGCAGCACGTTCACGTGCCGGCGGCGCAGCGCGGGCTTTGCGAGCGCGCCGAGGAACGCTCCACGGTATCCGTCAGCCACCTGCGCCCGCGGCGCTCCCTTCGCGCCCGCCACGATGCGACCGAGCACCTTCTCGGCGGCGGGCTCATGGGCGGCCACCAGCATCTTCTCACGCGAATGGAAGGCGACGAGGTCGCCGACCCTCCAGCGCCCGGCGAACATCGCGTTCACCCGCGCGTACGCGAATACCCTCTCGATGAAGTTCTCGCGCAGGGTCGCGTCGCCGAGCCGGCCTTCTTCCTCGACGGGCAGGAGCGGCATCGCGGCCAGGAGCGCGGCAGCGTAAAGGCCGCGATCCGACAACGCCGGCATCCCCTTGGCCGTGTACGTGCGAACCCTCTCCATCCCGCACGAAGGCGAGCCCTTCTTCAGGATGTAACCGCAGATGCCGAGCGCCGACAGCGCCGCTACCCGGCGGCGCGCGTAGCTTCGCATCACGTCGGTATGGTCGGTGGCGCTCCTGACGCCGACCATGCGGATCTCGCCGTCGTCCCGGTCGCGCCGCACGAGCCGTACGGATTCGCGCGGGATTCCCATGCCGGTCTCCACTTCTGGACAGACGGAAACGAAGTCGAAGTGCGCACCGAGAACATCGGTCACATAGCGGTCGTGCTTGTGCCCGGTGTCGTAACGCACCTCTTCGCCGAGGAGGCAGCTCGAGACGCCGACGCGGATCCTTTTGAGCCCGCCGGCGGCGTCGAGCCCGTCGGCGGGGTGGAGCGCGCCGGCGGGGGCGAGCTTGTTCGCGGAATTTTTCTTCGTGGCCGGGCCTTTGGCGCTCACCGCGCGGTTATAGCTGCCGCATGACTGCGACGCGACGCATCCTGGCCTTGGCCCTCTACGCCGGCGCCTTCACCGTGCTCGCATGGTTCATCGTCCCGCTCCTCATCGCGGTCGCAACGTTCGACTTCCTGCGCGGGCAGCCGTGGACGGCCACGCGGGCGCTCGCGTTCTTCGTGTGGTATCTGGCCTGCGAACTGGTCGGCGTGACCGCAGGATTCCTCATCTGGCTCGCGAGCCTCGGCTGGGCCGCCGGCGACCCCGAGCGCTACATGGACTGGAACTACGCGTTGCAGAACTTCTGGGCGCGCATGCTTGGACGCGGCGCGTTTCGCATCTTCGGCGTCCGTCTCGAGTTGCACGGGGGGGAGTACCGTTTCGGAGAGGCTCCCATCATTGTTTTCGTGCGCCACGCGAGCGTGGCCGACACGATCCTGGCCGCTCTGCTGATCTCGGTGCCGCACGGCACCAGGCTTCGTTACGTGCTCAAGCAGGAACTTCTTTGGGACCCCTGCCTCGACATCGTCGGCAATCGCCTGCCCAACGTGTTCGTGCGCCGCGATTCGGCATACACCGATCGCGAAGTGGCAGCCGTCGCGGGGCTCGCGCGGGGCCTCGGGCCGAGCGACGGCGTGCTGATCTATCCTGAAGGAACGCGCTTTTCCCCCTCGAAGAAGGCCCGCATCGTCGAGAAACTCCGCGAGCAAGGGCGAGGCGATGCGGCGGCGGAAGCCGAGGCGTTCCGTCACGTGCTGAGGCCTCGTTCGGGTGGACCCTTTGCGCTTCTCGACGTGGCACCGCAGGCCGATGTGGTATTTCTTGCGCATACCGGCTTCGAAGGATCCGCCTCTTTCGACAGGTTTTTCAACGGCGGCCTCGTCGGCAGGACCGTGCATGCCGAATTGCGCGTCGTGAAGGCCGCCGACGTTCCGAAAGACCCGAAAACACGGCGGGAATGGATGATGCAGAACTGGCACAAGGTGGACGAGTTCATCGAGAAGCATCGCGGCCTCACCTCGCCCACTCCTGCCCGCGCGCCGGTCGATGCCGACGCGCCGGTCCCGCGTTAAGGAGCGTACTGGTTGTTCTCCATCCTTGGCGTCGTCCTCGTCATGTTCGTGCTGATCTGGGTCGCGAGCGTCGCGCTGCGCGACGCAAGCCTCGTCGACCGCTTCTGGGGCCTGGCCTTCTTTGTCATCGCGTCGGCAACCTCAGCCGCAACCGACGGCTACGAGGGGCGGGCGCACCTCGTGCTCGTCCTAACTGCGATCTGGGGCCTGCGACTTTCCATACACATCACCGTGCGCAACCTCGGCGCACCCGAAGACTACCGCTATCGCGCGATGCGACAGCACTGGGGCGGGCTCTTTCCGGTCGTCAGCCTCGTCACCGTGTTCGCGCTGCAGGCCGTGCTGGCGTGGATCGTCTCGCTGCCGGTGCAGGCCGCCATCTCCGCCGGCCGACCTGCGTCGATCACGTTCCTCGACATCCTTGGCGTACTCGTGTGGACGGCGGGTTTCCTGTTCGAGACTGTAGGGGACTGGCAGCTCGCGCGTTTCAAGGCCGACCCCCGCAATCGCGGCCAGGTGATGGACCGCGGCTTGTGGCGCTACACGCGTCACCCGAACTACTTCGGCGATGCGGTCGTATGGTGGGGCTTGTGGCTGTTCGCGGCCGCAACCGGCGCATGGTGGACGGCCGTCGGGCCGGCCCTGATGACCTTCCTGCTGATGCGCGTCTCCGGCGTGTCGTTGCTCGAGCGGCGACTGCTCAAGACCAAGCCGCAGTACGAAGACTATGCGCGGCGCACCAGTGCATTTTTACCGATGCCTCCGCGATGAACCCCGTCAGGCATCGCTGCGGTGACGGACGATCGCGCCCTCGACCATGTAGATGACGTCCTCGGCGATGTTGGTCGCGTGGTCGGCGATGCGCTCCAGATATCGCGACACCGACAGGTAGTGGGTCATCGTCGCGAACTCCGCGGGATGACGGCGGACGGCATCCTCCACCCTGCCGAACGTCTCGCGGTGCATCTCGTCGGCCTCGTCGTCCATCGCGCAGACCCTGCGCGCGCCGGCCGAATCGAGGTTCACGAGTGCATCGAGGGCGCCGGAGAGCATGGAGCGCACCAGGCGCGCCATCGCGCCCACGTCGAGCGGTTTCTCAGGCGGCTCGGCAACCGACGCCAGGTAGACCGCGCGCTCGGCGATGTTCACCGCGAGGTCGCCGATGCGCTCGAGGTCGCTGTTGAGGCGGATGCACGCGACGATGAAGCGCAGGTCTTGCGTCACAGGCTGGTAGAGCGCGAGCAACTTGAGGCACTCCTCCTCCACCTCCACTTCGACGGCGTCGATGTGGCTGTCAAAGTCGACCACCTTCTGCCCGAGTTCGGCGTCGCGCGAGTTGATTGCGTCCACGCTCCGGACGACGGCCTCTTCGACGTCGGCGGCCAGCGACAGGATCTGCTTCTTGAGCTTCTCGATTTCGTGGTCCAGGTGCTTGGGCAAGGCTTCCTCGTTCTCGCGTTTCTCGCTCGCGGCCTGCGCTCGTTGCTCGTCGCTCCGCTCCGGACGGCCAGCCCCGGTCAGCCGAAGCGGCCGGAGATGTAGGCTTCGGTGGCCTTCAGGTGCGGGCGGCTGAACATGTCAAGGGTTCCACCGTACTCGATCAGGCGTCCGAGGTACATGAATGCCGTGAAGTCGCTGGTGCGCGCCGCCTGCTGCATGTTGTGCGTGACGATCAGGATGGTGTACTCGCCGCGCAGCTCGCCCATGAGGTCTTCGATTCGGCCCGTCGCGATCGGGTCGAGCGCGGAACACGGCTCGTCCATCAGCAGCACCTCGGGATCGGCGGCGATCGCGCGCGCGATGCACAGGCGTTGCTGTTGACCGCCGGAAAGCCCGAGTGCGCTGGCCTCCAGCCGGTCTTTCACCTCGTCCCACAACGCGGCGCTTCGCAGGCTGCGTTCGCAGACTTCATCGAGCACGCGCCGGTCCCGCTCGCCGTCGATGCGAAGCGGGTACGCGATGTTCTCGTAGATGCTCATCGGAAACGGATTCGGTTTCTGGAAGACCATGCCCATGCGCTTGCGCAGCTCGATCACGTCGACCGATGGGTCGTGGATGGAGCGGCCGGCCATCTGCATGTCACCGCGAATGCGCACGCCCTCGACAAGGTCGTTCAGCCGGTTCACCGAGCGCAGCAGCGTCGACTTTCCGCAGCCGGACGGCCCGATCAGCGCTGTGACCTTCCCCTTCGGGACGATCATCGACACGCCGAAGAGCGCCTGGGCCTGTCCGTACCACAGGCTGAAGTCGTTGATGGAAATCGCGGCCTCCTCGCCGGAGAGGGAATCGTGGATCTCGGTTTCCGGCTTCTCCGAACCGGCGGACTCGAGAGCTTCGTTGCGAACGGCCTTGGCGGGGAGGATGGGCGACTCTGGAGCGGATTCTCGCATGGTGTCCTGGTAGATCGCTGCAACGTCTGTGAACGGCATGGTGTTCGCAAAATCTTCCCGAAGCTTGCTCACGACGGCCATCTCTCAGAACTGGCTTGTTACGAAGCGGCGGCGCAACCGTGCCCGCAACCAGATCGCAGCGAGGTTGAGCGACGCGACGATCATGATCAGCAGCAACGTCGTCGTATAGACCATCGGCTTGGCCGCTTCGCTGTTCTGACTCTGGAAGCCGACGTCGTAGATGTGGAACCCGAGGTGCATGAAACTGCGCTGCAGGTGCACGAAAGGCGCGACCGCATCAATCGGCAGTTCCGGTGCGAGCTTGACGGCGCCCACCAGCATCAGCGGCGCCACCTCTCCCGCGCCGCGCGCGATCGCGAGGATCATGCCGGTGAGGATGCCCGGCATCGCGCGCGGAAGCACGATGCGGCGGATGGTCTGCCACTTGGAGGCGCCGCACGCATACGATCCTTCGCGCATCGAGTTGGGCACGGCGGCCAGAGCCTCCTCGGTAGCGACGATCACGACCGGCAGGGTCAGCAACGCCAGCGTCAGCGACGCCCACAGGATGCCGCCGGTGCCGAACGTGGGCGTCGGCAACTTGTCGGCAAAAAGCAGCTCGTCGAGCGTCGCGCCGACGATGTAACAAAAGAAGCCGAGGCCGAACACGCCGAACACGATGCTCGGAACGCCGGCCAGGTTGTTGATCGCGATGCGCACCGCGCTGATCACGAGCCCGCCGCGTGCGTACTCCCGCAGGTAGAGAGCGGCCAGTACGCCGAACGGGGTCACCATCAGCGACATCAGCAGCGTCATCGCCACGGTGCCGAAGATGGCCGGGAAAACGCCCCCCTCGCTGTTGGCCTCGCGCGGATCCGCGGTGAGGAACTCCCACCAGCGCGACAGGTAGACACGGATCTTGCCCGCAAGACCCAGCTGGTTGGCCGCGTAAGCCCTCACGATGTCGGCCATCGCAAGCTTGACGTCCGTGCCGTCCGACGTGCGCAGCACCAGCACCTGCCGGGAATTTTCGGCGTCGAGTGCGTCGATCCGCGCGCGAATGCCGGCGAACTCCTCCGCCGTGGCTTCCTCTACCTGCTGGGCCGCCGCCAACGCGGCCTCGTGGTCTGCGGACCGGCGACCGTGCCGTCGCTCCGCACTGCGCACGGCGAGCCGCGCTTCCTCCACGCGCCGGTTGACGCGCCCGATCTCGTGCACTTCGAGATGGCGCCGCTCGTCCCGGCGCGCGGCGATCTCGTCGATCCTCGCGTCGAACGCTGCGACAACGTCCGCCGGCGCGGAGGAAACGGCGACGCCGTCTTCGAGGAACGCGACGGCTTCCCCGTAGAAGCGACCCCAGGTACGACGTTCGACCACCATCGCCCAGTCGGGACGGCTCTCGCCAAGCGTCGAGAAGTCGCTTACCCAGCGGAAGTGCTCGCCCGTCCGCTCGAAGTTTCCGGTGCGAACCAGCCTGCGCAGCGAACGACCGTCGCCTGCGGCCACGGCCGCGTGCGCACGTTCGCGAAGCGCGTCGGGCAGCGTGTCGATGACGACCGGTGTCGGTCGGTACCACTCTTCACGGGTGACTTCGCCGACGGCAACCTGGCCGTCCACGGCCTCGACGCGCACGACTGGACGGGGCCAGAATGTGCCGATGCCTTCCGCGAAGACGAGGACGAGCAGCCCGAGGATCATCATCAGCGATGCGGCCAGTCCGCCCGAGGTCAGCCACAGCAGCGGCTCGCCGAATGCGCGCAGGCCCGTGGCCGCCGCTCGCGAGCGGCGGCGAGCAGAAGCCTCGAGGCCGCGCCGTCGCGCGTCCGGTCCGGTTGCAGAATCGTCGCAGGGAAGGCTCACAGCTGCTGGGCCCTCTTGCGGAACCGCAGGCGGATCAGCTCGGCCGCGGTGTTGAGCACGAACGTCATCAGGAACAGCGTGAATGCCGCCAGAAACAACGTGCGGTAGTGCGTGCCGTTGCGGACGGCCTCGGGAAGCTCGACGGCGATGTTGGCCGACAGCGTGCGGAAACCGTTGAAGATGTTCCAGTCCAGCACCGGGGTATTGCCGGCCGCCATCAGCACGATCATTGTCTCGCCCACCGCGCGGCCGAGCCCGATCATGATCGCCGAAAACAGGCCGCTCATCGCCGTGGGCACGACGATGCGCACGGCGGTCTGCCAAGGCGTCGCGCCGAGCGCCAGCGAACCGGCGCGAAGGTTCTCGGGAATGCTCGAGAGGGCATCCTCGGCGATCGTGTAGATGATCGGCACGATCGCGAAAGCCATCACGAAGCCCACCACCAGTGCGTTGCGCTGCACGTAGGTGCCGAGAACGGCGCCGCGCAGGTCGAGGCCGGCGGCCGACAGCGAAGCCGCAACCGCGACCGCAACCGAGACGGTCGCGATGCAGCCTGACGCGAAAGTCACGAGCGAGCGCAAGGGTGCCGATCCACGCCCAGGCAACACGAGGGGCTCGAGACGGGAAACTGCGAGGCCGGTGACGACGGCCGCCAGCGGCAGCGTCAGCATCGCCCACCCGCCGGTCGCGTCTCCGACTCCACCGTCGAGCCACAGCCGCAGGTCGCCGGCGAACATCCATCTTTCCAGCATCGGGCCGAACGCAACGGATAGGCCCACACCTGCGACGATGGCCGCAGCCGCGAGCACGAGTCGCCATGCCTCGAGCTCGGATCGCCGCCCGCCCGGCACGAACTGCCACAGATGCGCGCAGGTCAGCAGCGAGAGCGGAACGAGAACCAGGGACGCAAGCACCTCCGGCACCGCGTCCTCCACCAGCGGAGCGAGGATCAGCGCCGCGAGAAATCCGAGCACCACGCTCGGCAGGCTCGCCATCATCTCGATGGTGGGCTTGATCCTGGCCTTGACCTCGGGGCGCAGAAACTCGCTGGTGTAGATGGCGGCCATCAGCGCGATCGGCACGCCGAAGAGCATCGCGTACAGCGTCGCCTTCATGGTTCCGAATACCAGGGGCCACAGGCCGAACTTGGGCTCAAAGTCGTCGGTGCCGCTGGACGACTGCCAGACGTGCTCGGGCTTGGCGTAGCCTTCGTAGAGAACAGGGCTGAGCAGCGACGCCACGGAGACTTCGGGGTGAGGCGCTTCGAGTGCAAAGTCGAGGAATTCGCCGGACCAGGCGACGACAGCGCTGTCGTCGGGCACCAGCGCGAGCGCGGAGACGGTTCGCCCGTCGGGCGTGCGCGACTCGGCCACCGTTCGCCCCGAGGTCACGTGCGACACGCGCACCGTTCCGTCCGCGTAACCGGCGGCCATCACGCGCGTGCGCGGCGAGGAGGCAATGGCGGTGACAGCGGACTTGCCGGGCGTCAATTGGTGCGCGCGGATGAAGTGGGCGCCGTCGCCGGTGGTCATCGTCGGGGCCGGAACGCGGAACCATGCGCCCAGGCCGCCGCCGCTGTCCCCGACGAGCAGGGTGTTCTTGCCGTTGAGAAAGGCGAGGCTGCTCACAAGCAGGTCGCGCTCCGGCAGCAGGTCGAGTTCCTCGGCAACCTTCGGCTCCGCGAGGTCGCGCACGTCCACACGAATCGCGTGCCCGTCTTCCCAGACAGCCAGCACGTTGTCGCCGAGGCCGCGCAGCATCACCCAGCGCGGCAAGCCGCGATCCGCCACAGCCGCAAGATGGATCTCGCCCGATTCGGTCGTGAGGGTTTCCTTGCCGGTCAGGAAATTCTGCGTCGTGCTGACCTGGGTTACCCGCACGATGCCGCGATCGTCCAAAGATGCCGACGCCGGGCCGCTCGACGTCATCGAAACGTCGACGGCGACGATGGCCGCACCTTCGGCAATCGCGATCGGTTCGGTTGCCGTCCACGCCACGGCGCGCAGCGCGAACTGGTCGACGCCGACGCGCTCGGCCACCTTGCCGTCAAGCAGGAAGCGGTCGCCGGCAGCGCGCTGGCGATGCTCGGCGGGAACCGCGTCTGCGTGGCGATACTCGGTGCGGTTCTCAACCGCGACGAAGCGGATGGTACCGTCAGCGAAACCAAAGATCCCGCGACCGGCACGCACCGGGAAGGCCCACGCCGTCGGGACTTCGGGGAAGGGCCGCTGCTCTTCGAGGATTCGTCCGTCCGCTGCCGCAAGCGTCACGAAACGGCCGCCGTCGCCGTAGGCCCACAGCACCGAAAGCGTGTCGTCGCTACCCGTGGCCAGGACGTTCTCCGCGCCGAACGTCACCGGAATGCGCCGGGGAGCTGAGAGCGTCTCGCCGCGCACGAGCGGCCAGACGACCCAGGCCAGGAAGAGAAAGACGGTGGAGATGGCGGCGATGGTTCCGATGCCGCCTATGCGGATGATGTTTCGCGCGAAGCGGTCGGCCAGCCGCACCGACGGACGCGTCGTGCGTGACCTCCTCGGGCGGCGGGTCATGCTCTCGCGGTTACCCGATGGTGCCTGCGTCATCATCCGTTCACCGAAGGAAGAGTGGGGCGCGGATACTCCGGCGCCGCAGCTGCCTCCAGCTTCAGTCGAGTCCGGCTGCCGCTACCTGCTTGTCGCGGATCGCTGCGGTGATCGGGTAGTAACCGTCCTTGACGACTGTCTCCTGCCCCTGCTTGCTGAGTACGAACTTGAGGAATTCCTTGCGCAGCGGATCGAGGGGATCGCCGGGCTTCTTGTTCACGTACAGGAAGAGGAAGCGCGAAAGCGGATATTCCCCGGTATACGCGTTCTCCGGCGTCGCCTCGACGGCGTCGGCCGTCGCGGTCCTGGAGATCGCCACCGCCCTCACGTCGGCGGTCTTGTAACCGATGCCGCTGTAGCCGATCGCGTAGCGGTCGCTCGCGACGGCCTGCACGACCGTCGAACTTCCAGGCTGCTCCTTGACGGTATCCTTGAAATCACCCTTCGCGATCGCGAATTCCTTGAAGTAGCCGTAGGTGCCCGACGCCGAATTGCGGCCGTAGAGACTGACCGGTCGATCCTTCCATTCGCCGGTGAGACCGAGGTCCCCCCAGGTCGCAATGTCCTCGCTGCCGGAGTTGCGTGTCTTCGAAAAGATGCCGTCGAGCTGCTTGAGCGACAACCGCTCGATCGGATTGTCCTTGTGGACGAACACCGCGAGCATGTCGATACTGGTCGCGACGGCCGTTGGCTCGTAGCCGAACGCGTTCTTGAAGTCCGCGATCTCGGCGTCCTTCATGGCCCGGCTCATCGGCCCGTACTGCGCAGTTCCTGCTACGAGCGCAGGCGGTGCCGTGGAGGATCCCTTCCCTTCCACCTCCACCTGCACGTTTGGGTAGAAGGTCTTGAACCCCTCCGCCCACAGCGTCATCTCGTTGTTCATCGTATCGGAGCCGACGCTCTTGATCGTTCCCGATACGCCCTTGACCGGCGTATAGGAAGGAAGCGCAGGGTCGATCGTGACCTGCGCGTGGACCGGCGCCGCGAGGCAGGCCGTGGCCAGCACGGCAAGGAACATTTCGCGAGTCGGGGTCATGGCACCTCTCCTTCGATTTTCGTGGAGCGCGCAAGAGCGCAGATTCTAACGGACCATCCCTCGGGGGATCGACGCAAGGAATACTCGAAAAGCATGAGCGTCCCGTGAGCGGCAGGTTAGAGTTCGGTTAGCGCCCCCGGCGAGCCGGGCTCGGACAATACTTCCCTTCGCCGACGCTGACACCGTCGCAGGGCTTTCGAGGAGCGCGGGGCTGGACGGCGGTTCCGCCTCTGATAAAGAGGGGGAACATCACACCGCCTCGGGTCGTGTGAAACATGCCACGAAGGAGCACCCGCATGCGCATTTCCACTCCGTCCTACCTCGTCGCGGCAGTCGCCGTTTGCGCCGCTGTCCTCGCGGGGTGCCCGCGCCAGGGCGAGGGCCCCGCCGAGCGCGTGGGCAAGACCGTCGACAAGGGCGCCGCGGCGGTCGGCCACGGCATCGAGAAGACGGGCGACGCAATCGAGAGGACCGCGGAAGGCAGGTAGCGCGGCGCGCCTTCCGTTCAGCCCGCCGGGAACCGCAGCGTGAACAGGCTGCCACTGCCGGGCCTGCTTTCGACGTGCACGGTTCCGCCTTGCGTCTGCGTGATGTGCTTGACGATGGCCAGGCCGAGGCCGGTTCCGCCGGCCTCCCGGCTGCGCGCCTTGTCGACACGATAGAAACGCTCGAACAGGCGCGGCAGGTGCTCGGCCTCGATGCCGGCACCGTGATCGCCGACTTTCAGCTCGAGCGATTCACCGTCCCGCGCCCCGTCGACCGTCACGACCGAACCCGGTTCGGAGTACTTGATCGCGTTGTCGATCAGATTGACGAGGGCCTGTTCGACCATCGCGCCGTTGATTCTCGCGCGCAGTCCCACTTCGCAGCGAATTTCCAGCTTCACGCCCTTGCGATCGGCCTTGGGGCGGCAGACTTCCGCCGCGCCCTCGATCACCGTCGCCAGCGCGGTCGGGTTCTTCTCGATCCTGTGGTGCTCCGACTCCTGGTCGATGCGGGAAAGCAGCAATAGATCGTCGATGATGGCGCCAAGCCGGTCGGCTTGCCGTGAGGCGATCTCGAGGAAACGACGCGCATTGGAAGGATCGTCCATCGCTCCGGCCAGCAGCGTCTCGAGGAAACCCTTGATGGACGTGACCGGCGTCTTCAGTTCATGCGAAACATTGGCGACGAAGTCGCGTCGCACGGTTTCGAGCCGCCGCAGTCGCGTCACATCGTTGAGCACCACGACCGCTCCAATACGCTTTCCCGCGGCGTCCCTCACCGGCGCACCGTGGGCCTGGATGAAACGTGATTCGTCGCCGTGAAGCGCCAGGTCACGCTCGAGGGCGGCATCGGCCTGCAGCGCTTCGCCGACGAAACGCTGCAGCGATGCATTGCGAGCCACCTCGTGAATCGTGCGCCCGAGGGCCTGCTGGGCATCGACGTCGAGCAGGCGCGCAGCCGCCGCGTTGATCGCCATTACGCGCTCGCGCGTGTCGATCGCAAGCACGCCTTCGACCATGCTCGACAACACGGCCTCCTGCTCGTTGCGCTCGGCAACCAGCGCCGCGATGCGGCGGTCCAGTTCTGCGGCCATACGCCGCATCGCGTCGGCAACCTTCTCCACTTCGACGACGGCCCCGCTCACCGTCGGCGCCGGCGTGACTTCCCCCCGCGCGTACGCTTCGGCCAGTTGCTCGAGTTCCTGGAGCGGCCGCGTCACACGCCGGGCAACGAGAAAGCCGCCGAGAATGGTCACCAGCGCCACGACCGCAACGGCAGCCGCGCTGCGACCCTGAAGGTCGCGCGTCGCGGCTTCGACAGCCCGCAGCTCGATACCGGTGCGCACCACTCCAACGAGCTTGCCGCCCCGATGGACGGCACGCGCGGAATACATGAGGTCGGCGGCTACCGAGTCGCTATAACGGGTAGCGGTGCCCGTGCCGCTCGCCATCGCCTCCATCACCTCGGGCCGTGTCGAGTGGTTGTCCATCACGGCCGGCTCGCTGTCGGATTCACCGAGCACCTCGCCGTCGGCGGAAAGCGCGGTGACACGAAGACCCGACTCCTTGCCGAGCCGCTTGACGAGGGCATCGAGGCCTTCCCGGTCGGCGCCGGCGAGCCGGTCGCCGAGGGCCTCGTCCACGAGCGCGGAGTTGGATGCCAGCTGGACGGCGATCTGGGACGCATGCGACGCTCGCATCAGATGCGAAGCCTGCCAGCTCACCGCGACGAGGCCCGCAACGAGCAGCACGGCCATCGGGGTCGCGATCTGCCGGAACAGCCTCGAAGGTCCGAGCCTCAAGCCCATGTTCATTCCTTGAAGCGGTAGCCCACGCCGCGCACGGTCTCGATGAGTCCGCCGAAGCCGCCGAGCTTGCGCCGTAGTGCGACGATCTGCACGTCGACGGCGCGTTCAGTCACCGGGTAGTTCTCGCCGCGGATGCCGTCGACGATCTGATAGCGTGTGAATACCCAACCAGGACGGCGGGCGAGAAAGTGCAGGATGCGGAACTCGGTGTTGGTGAGCACCACCTCTTCGCTGCCCGCGCGCACTTCGTGTCTGCCCGGATGAATCTCGACGTCGTGAATGCGCAGCGGTTCATCTTCGTTCGGAATCCTCGCCGTGCGGCGCCGCAGCACGGCGCGTACTCGCGCGATCAACACGGTGAGTCCGAAGGGCTTGGTTACGTAATCCTCCGCCCCGAGTTCGAGACCGGCAACGATGTCGGTTTCTTCTCCTCGTGCGGTGACCATCACAATGGGGATGTCGGCGGTGGAACGGTCGGCCTTGAGCGTGCGGCAGACTTCGAGCCCGTTCATCCCGGGGAGCATCAGATCGAGCAGGACGAGATCCGGCTTGATCGATCGCGCGGCTTCGACGCCCTTCTCCCCGGTCGCAGCGATCGTGACAGCGTACTTCTCTTTCTCGAGGTTGTAACGAATCAGTTCCGCGATGTCGTCTTCGTCTTCGACGACGAGTATGGATTCCCTTGACATATGTGGGCCTTGTCGCACACGGGATGTTGCTTGCAAAGGATTCGCGCGGGCCTTTCGCGTTAGTTTTCGGTTAGCACCGGCGTGCTCGCGCGCCTTTGCCCGCAGTTGGCACCTGCGGTCGGACGGCCCTAACATCTTCTTCACATTCACCCGCGACGTGCGGGACGGAGGTTCCCGATGAGATCGTTTCGATCCTCTTTCATTGCTCTTGGCAGAACGATTTGTGTCTCCGGATTGCTCGCGCTGGGCCTCGTCACGTTCGCCCCGGAAAGCGCGCAAGCCTGTCCGAACAAGGAAGGCGCTTGCGCCTGCGGCGCGGCCTGCCCCGCCGAGCATGCCGGCAACTGCGGCGCAGCCGCCGGGGGCTGCGCAGGCAAGGACGAGAAGGGTGCCTGCGCATGCCCGGCCGGCGAGAACGGCAACTGCGCCAAGTGCGGCGCCGACTGCGGCGCGAAGCACGGCGGGGAGTGCAAGGCTTCGGGCGGGAAGGCGGCGGGTACTTGCGGATGCAGCGGCGCAGCCGCGGCGGCGACAGCTCCGTCAGGAGAAGCCGCCATGGGCGGTCAGGCCGGTGGAGCCGACCTTCGCGCAGTCATCGATCCTTTGACTGGTGAACTCGTGGAGCCGGGGAAGGGCGACGGCGAGGCGCCGTCCGCAGTCGTCCCGGAGGCCGATTTGTCAGAACGTTCCGCAGCCTCGGACGCGCCACGCCAGGTAGCCGTGCCGGGCGGCGGCGTAATGGCGCCCTTCCCGAAGGAACGAGCGAGCCACGCCGTCGCCAAGGTGAACGAAGAAGGCCACGCGCACGCCGGCTGCGAACACGGCGAGGAATAACCCGCTTTAGAAGATCAGCTTGCCGCCACCCACTTCCTGCGGCGTCACGATGCGGCTGGCCGACTGACGTCGCATTTCACGCGCCTCCTCGATCATGCGATCGAGCCCGGCCTGAATGGCGGCGGGGAACTTCTCGATCACTTCGGCCAGGTTGGTCGCGTCTACAGGCGCGTGCACCGGAACAAGCCCCTGCGGAGTCAGGATCTGGGTCTCGACCGAGAACATCGTCGACCGGCTTTCATCTGTGGAACCGTCGGCTCGCACCGGCGTGAGGCGGCGAATGGTCGCAACCCGAAGGTCGGAGAAGACCTCTTCCCTGTAAAGGTTGTCGGCGTCGACCTTGAGATCGTCGAGCCTGATCGAATCGCTCACGTTGTTGCTCCTTGTCCGTGGTTCGCTGCATCGGCGGGCAGCAGAAAACCACCCCGGTGCCGGCCGTCGCGTCGGCCAGCTTCGCGCTACCGGTAGGACATGCAGGGATCCGTGTCGAATCCGCTCCAGAACGGGATGTCAGGCGGGGGTGGCAACGGCACGAGGCGCGTGGTGCGCAGTTGAAAACTCAACTCCGCGCGCGAGCAAAAGTCTCGTAGTCGGGCCGCCCCGCTTCCAGCCATTCGCGGAACAACTCGAAGAAGTCAGGACCCATCGGGTCGAGTCCCCGGATGGGCATCGATCCGCGTCGTATCGTCCAGTCGAACGGAGCGAGCTCGCCGGCGCGAAGAAAGTGCTTCTCGGCCGAAGCAGTGTCGCCGCGCTGGTGCAGGAACCACGCGAGCGCGAACTCGGCGCGTGCGAGTTGCTCGTCCTCGGTCGGAAGCGGTCGCTTCGCCGCCACCTCGTCCGCGTCCATCGACACCACGCCTTCACGCACCCAGCGGCGCACTGCCTCCAGATGAGGTTCGCAGTCCTTGCCGTGGAAATCCTGGAACTGGTTGCTGCCGTACTCGATTGCAGGCGGCCGAACGATGCGACCGTTCTCGTCGATCCAGACCGCGGTCGAAATGTTGATGATGCCGTAGCGGTGCGCGACCACGTGCTCGCTGTCGATGAGTGCAACCGGCCCGTCCGCCGGATGGGAGGAGGGCGGTGGCGCCGCTCGTTCAATGTACGGCCGCGCGTCCTCGGCCGACTGGTCGAGCGCAACCGTGATTACGACGAATTCGTCCGTGCCGAGTTCCTGTTGGAGAAGCTGCCAGACCGACAGCTCTTCGCGGCACCCTCACCAGGACGCCCAGGCAATCAGCAGGGCCTTTCGTCCCCTGTAGTCGCCCAGGCTGTGTGTGCGTCCGCTGAGGTCCGGAAGCGTGAAATCAGGTGCAAGACCGCCACGGATCGCCGCCGTGCGCTCGCGGGCGGATTCACCGATCGCAGCGGCACCGGCCGCCGCATCGCAGGCAAGAGGACGCCCGAGCAATTCCGCGAAAGCTGCGAGGTCCACACGCCCGCCCTCGACAACCCGGGAGGCCGGCGGCAGCGGCATGCAGACTTCGTCGCGACAAAGGCCCTGGGGCTTGAGCGACCAGCCGAGCGCACGCTCGAGGTCGTCCGGTGCGACGAGCACGCGACCGCCCGCGACGTGCGCGTCCACGCTGCTGAAGCGCCCGTCGTCGAGAATCGAGAAATCCATCTGAAGGAGCTTCAGACCGCTTCGGCCGGCGGCCCGGCGTTGCGAAGCGGATATTGCACGCGCGCCGGCGGCTGGTTGTTCATTGCGCGCAACACCGCGCTGTACATGCGGTGGAAGCGCAGGCGATCCCAGAAGTCGAAGGTCATCATCTCGCCGTAGGTGAGGCGGCGCTGGCGCCGCCAGGTGGAATGCCACCCGCTGCCGACGCTGACGACCACCGGCGTGTCGATCTCGGGATACTGGTCGGCCGTGATGTCGAGCGTGTGCTCATTGACGCTCAGCCAGACATGCGACTGCCAGGGGTCGCCGTTGCCGGTGCCGCCGCGCTCACCATGGATGAAGGTGACGAGCGGTGTGTGAAGTTCGGTGACGAGAAAGCGGGCGAGGAGTTGGGAGGCGTGCTTGCAGCACCCGACCGGGAAGCGACCCATCACCCTGGCGTGACGCCGCACGCTCGATTTCTCGATCGCGCGTCGGTACTCGAGGGCGATCACCGCCAGCTCGTGGGTGTTCAACGGGGGTCTGCGTCGCATCGGAACCTCGACAAGCCTCGGCACCCGCATGCCCCGGCCGCTGTCGTGATGGGCGCAAGTTCTAGCCGGTTCCAGCTCCCTTGACCACACGGAATCCGGATTCGAGCCGGGTTACTCAGGCCTTGGCAGCCGCTGCCCTCGCCCGCTTGGTCGTCTTCGCCGGGGTATCGCCCCTCGTAACGGTCTCGGCAAGTTCTCCCCAACCGCCGGCGATGAAGGCTTCCGTCAGGTGGTAGGCCTCGTCGTCGGTGTACTGGCGCGGTGGGTGCTTGCAAAAATAGGCGGCCGGCGCGTGCAGCACGCCACCGGTCCCGCGGTCGAGCGCCAGCCGGCAGCACCGGATGGAGTCGATGGCGACACCGGCAGAGTTCGGCGAATCCTCAACGGAGAGCCTGAGTTCGAGGTTGAGCGGAACGTCGCCGAACATTCGCCCCTCCATCCTCAGGAAGCAGACCTTGTTGTCGTTCTGCCAGGGGACGTAGTCGCTGGGGCCGATATGGATACTGTCGTCATCGAGGCGCTCGCCGGCCACGGACTGCACGGCCTCGGTCTTGGAGATCTTCTTCGACGCAAGGCGTCGCCGGTTCAGCATGTTCAGGAAGTCGGTGTTGCCGCCGGTGTTGAGCTGGTAGGTGCGATCCACCTTGACGCCGCGCTTGGCGAAAAGATCCATCAACGCGCGGTGCGTGATGGTGGCGCCGAGCTGGGCCTTGATGTCGTCCCCGATCAGGGGCAGGCCGGCCGCTTCGAAGCGCGCCACCCACTCCGGGTCGCTGGCGATGAAAACCGGGATATTGTTGATGAAGGCGCAACCGGCCTCGAGCGCGCATTCCGCGTAAAAGCGCGTGGCTTCTTCCGAACCGACCGGCAGGTAGTTGAGGACGATCTCCGCTCCGCTGCGCCCGAGCTCGCGAACAACGTCTGCGACATCGGGCTCCGGGAGCGCGGCCGGGCGGAACGTGCGAGAATCGGCGTACTCGGCCATGTGCTCCGAACAGCCGTCGAGGATGCGCCCCATGCGCACTTCCACGCCCGTGGCCGGCACGTCCGCACAGAACACCACCGTGCAGTTGGGCGGCGCAAAGATGGCGTCCGCCACGTCGCGCCCCACCTTGCGCTCGTCCACATCAAAGGCCGCAACCACCTCGATGTCGCCCGGCAGGTAGCCGCCGACCTCGCGGTGCATCAGGCCAATGGCCGCCTCGAGCCTCTCACCCTCGTAATAGTGAATGCCCTGGACCAGGGAACTGGCGCAGTTTCCAACCCCGACGATGGCGACCTTGATCTTGCTCATCGGATACTTCGTCTCCCCAGGGCCGGACTCCTCACGGAAACGGCCCGGTCGCCGCGATGACCGCCGCTTCGGCGCCGGCGAGTCTTAATGGCGCTTCGACCTCATTTCAACCGGCCGGGGGCGCCGTCGGGGCTCGCGTGTTCAAGCTACCACAACATCGCGATTCACACGGCCGGTCGCGCGATTTCCAATAGTGATGGGAGGGTGCCTGTGGCACAGTTCAGGGCACATGAGCACCTCCGCCGCTCCCATCCGCCCACCCGTCAACTGGCCCACCGTTCTCTTCATCGCAGGGACCACTCTTGCTGCCCTCGGCTGGCCTGTCTACGCGTGGCACTACGGTGTGACCTGGTCCGAAATCGTGCTGGCGATCGCCTACTACTACGCGACCGGTATGTCGATCACGGTGGGTTACCACAGGTTGCTGTCGCACCGCACATTCAAGGCCCATCCGGTCGCCGAAACGGCGTTACTGCTGGCCGGCGCGGCTGCCTGGCAAGGCTCGGCGCTCGAGTGGTCGGTGGATCACATCCAGCATCACTCGCACACCGACACCGACGCCGATCCCTACAACCGCCGCCGCGGTTTCTGGTACTCGCACATCGGCTGGCTGGTTCGACGCGAAACCGGCACGCAGATGGCTCGCGTGCCGCACTTCCTCAAGAACGACCGTCTCGTGATGTTCCAGCACCGCTGGTACTTGCCGATCGCAGTGGCCACCAGTTTCGGCATCCCGCTGCTGCTGTGCGGCTGGGGCGGACTGCTGCTGGTGGGCGCGGTGCGCATCGTGGTCATTCACCACACCACCTGGTTCATCAACTCGTGGGCCCACACGGGCAAGCGTCGCCCCTACAACCCCAACGTGACGGCCAACGACAACTGGATCCTCGCGGTGGTCGCCTTCGGCGAGGGCTGGCACAACTACCACCACGCGTTCCCGAACGACTATCGCAACGGCACGCGCGCTTTCGACTGGGACCCGAGCAAGTGGCTGATCTGGACGATGGCCAAGTTCGGCATCGCGCACGATCTCAAGCGCGCCAATCCGGCGCTGGTCTGGAACCGCCGCGTCGAGGCCCTCCTCGCGTACAAAGGTTGCCAACGCACCCGCGCCGAACTTCTCGACTCCACGCGTGCATCGCTCGAGCGCCTTGCCCGCCGCAACGAAGCAAGGCTCTCCGCGCTATCCTCGCTGCTCCACGAGCAGGTGTCCGCCTCGCAGGTGGACACGGCAGAACTTCGTCGCCGCATCTCGGAGCGCATGGACGGATGGAAGCGTGCGCGCGACCGACGCAGCCTCTCGAGGGCGCGCCGGCTCGAAGAAGCGATCGAGCAGATCACGCTCTACCGGACACTGCTCGAGCGACTCTCCGCGGCGCCCTTCCAGGTCAGGTAGATCGGCGAGGACCAGGCCCTCTCCTCGTTCGGCGCCAGGCAATCGTCCTCGTAGGGCGTCCGCCAGTCTCCGTAGCAGGGATTCACGTCCGTGCATCGCCCGTCGGTGTCTGTCGTGCAGCGCAGTCCTGCCGCGTTGACCGCCGGCGTCGGCTGCTGGATCGCGCGCACGTAGTAAGTCGCGTCGCGCCGACCCGCCACGAAGTCCGCATCCTCGAACTCGACGACGCAGCCTTCGCTACCGCCCGTGCAAGGTAACGTCTTCCACGGATCCTCGATCAGGCCGTCGATCGGTTCGCCCGGCCGAACCTGGGGCCGGATGCGCACGACTTCCACGCGCGTGATCGCGTGGCGTTTCTCGCCGGGGTTGTAGCATTCGCCCGCGCACAACTTGCCGAGACGCGCAGGATCGAGG
>JBHEOD010000034.1:23648-29158 GCA_046261745.1 Binatia bacterium | reverse complement strand
CGGCATAACCGTCTTCGGCAAACGTCGCGCTGTCGCACATGGTCGCGGCGTAATCGAACCCGCCGAAGAAGCGCACCGTGATGCGCGGACCGCTCGTCGAATACACCTCGCGCCGCTTGAGCGCCGCCCAGATCGACTCGCGGCTGTTCTCCTCGGCCCACACGCCTGCCAGGCCGCCCGGATTGAAGTGGACGGAGTCGGGAACGACCGGCACTTCGACGCGACTCGTGTCGCCGCCGGCGCCGTGGCCCGGATACTCGCGTTCGTCGGTGAGTCCGGCGGCGCCGAGATGCGTGTCGGTTGCGCCGATCATGCCGAGTCGCAGCGGATTGACGCCCACCTTCGCCTCGCGCACGAGGCCTTCGGCGAGAATCTCGCGCGCGAACGCGAGGCCCACGGCAGGTTCCCTCCACTGGGCGCGAAAGGGTTGCTCCTCCATTCGCGAGAACGGCAGCTTTTCGAACGAGCAGAATTCGTCGGCCTGGCCGGCGCGACATTCGGAGTCGCCCTTGTGCTGGATGATCTCGAGCAAGGGCTCGAGATCGCGGCGGCGACGTGCCTCGTCGGCCGTGGCAACCTCGCTGCTGAACAACAAGCCGTTGCTGAGGTTGGAGTTGTGCGGAATCGTCAGGAAGCGGCAGCCGGGATCGCGGCAGGCTTCTTCGAGGCCGCGCCACAGGCCCTCCGGAGTCGGTTCGTCGATGTAGCTTACCGGCAGCTCGGGCGAGCGCTCGTCCGCGAAGATCACGTTGCGGTGGGTCATGTTGCCGCCCGGGCCCCCGCTCCATTCGTACGCGACGAAGCTCGTGAACGTGCATGCGTCGGTGCGGTCGTAGGCACCCTCGGCGGCATCGCGAATGACCTGCCACGGCCCGGCGGAAGCAAGGCGGCAGAGCCGGCCGCCGTCGCCGCAGAACGAATAACGCACCGGCGCCAGGGTGTTCAGCATGCGACTGTTCACCAACAGGTACGCAAGCAGCGGCCAGCGGCGCTGGATCCGGCAGGCCAGCGAATCGTGGCCCGCGGTGCCCGGCGTCTGGCAGATGTGGAGCTCGCCGAGAAGCTCCGCATGGTCGGTGACCGCCGCGAAGTCGAGAGGCCTTTCGAGCTGCACGGTGCGGCGCGGGCTGCCGCCGGAGGTGTAGGGCTGAAGGCCAAGCTGTTCACCGCGTGCGAAGCGGTACGCGTCGGCCGGCATGTTGCGCACGCCGAGCGAGTTCGCATCGAAGGACAGGGCAGTGTGCACGTGCAGGTCGCCGAACAGCGGCCGCCGCGCCTGCGTCCACGCAGCGCAGTGCCGCTCCGGCGCAGCCGCCTCGGCCACCGTCGGTCGGGCGCCGGCGAGCAGCCATGCGGAGATCAAGACGGCGAGCCACACGAGCGCGACGACGACGGTTGCCTTCGCGCCGCCCGAGCCGGACATGCACAGCCTCATTCGAAGACCTCGGCCAGCGTGGAATGAAGCCCGGTGGCCCGAAACGGCGTGCGATACACCGGCGTGAACAGCGCCGCGACGATCAGCACCGACGCCAGCACGAGCATGGCCGAGAGGCCGCGCGGGCCGGCGATCCTGCCTGCGATGTACGCAACGGCCGTCGACACCAGCGCGAACAGCGCC
Source organism: Binatia bacterium (assembly GCA_046261745.1). Taxonomy (GTDB): domain Bacteria; phylum Desulfobacterota; class Binatia; order UBA1149; family CAITLU01; genus DATNBU01. The sequence goes on along the minus strand of JBHEOD010000034.1, from coordinate 27,540 downwards.
ATGGCGAAGAACGCCTGTCCGGCCAGGATCCCCGCCATCAGCAGCACGGCGCCTTCGTTGCCCTCGGTGGCGATCAGCAGCAGCACCACCGCCAGCATCTGCAGCAACGCCGCCACGGGCACGAAACCGGTTTCGACGAGGAAAAACGGCACCGGCATGCCCAGCACGAGCGCGAACCAGAGCAGCCAGGAGGCGCGCCGGACCGTCATCCGAGCCGTGGCCTGGTGCGCGCGCGAATCATCGCGAGCAGTCCGGCGAACATCGTGGATACGACAAGCATCGGGACCAGCACGTCCTCGAGTCCGCCGCCGCGTTCGACGATGCGGCGCAAGCCGATCTGGTACCAGCGCAGCGGCGCAATGGCGCCGATCCAGCGCGGTACCGTCGGCATCAGCTCGTAGGGCATCATCACGCCCGAAAGCACGAAGGACGGCATGATCGCGAACACCGAGATGAACACGCTCTGGGCCACCGTCTCCGAGATCGTCGAGATGAACACGCCGATCGCCAGCGTGGCGAGCACGAAGGGCAGGGTGAGGATTGCCAGCGCCGGAATGCTGCCGACGGGCCACAGTCCGAACACGATGCCGGGGAGAAGGATGGACAAAGCCAGCACCAGATAGCAGAGCACCACGTCGGGCACGAGTTTGCCGAGCACCAGCTCGACGACGCTGACCGGCAGCGCCAGCGTCTGCTCCCACGTGCCTTCTTCGCGTTCGCTGACGAGGCCGAAGCTGGCCACCGACAGGCACAGGTTGGTCAGCAGCATGCCGGCCAGGCTCACCAGCAGGAACTGGCTGTCGGCCAGCGTGGGGTTGAACCAGAAGCGCTCGCGCAGCTCGACTGTCCGCCCCGGCGCACGGGGCAGCGACGCGGTGCCCGCCGAGGTATCGACCGACGCGGCGATCGCGCGCATGTACCCGCCGACGCGCGCTGCGGCCAGCGGGTCGGCGCCGTCGAGCAGGATCTGCACCTCGGCCTGACCGCGCGAGGCGTCGCGCGCCAGGTCCGCGGGCGCGACCAGCAGCGCGAGCACTCGGCCCGTCCGAAGCGCGGCGACTCCTTCCTCATAGCTCTCCACCTCGCGCCGCGGCGTGAAGTAGCCGCTGGCCTGGATCTCGGCGACGAGCCGGCGCGACAACTCGCTGCGGCTCTGGTCGAGCACCGCCCAGTGAACGTTGGCAGGCTTGCTGGACAGGATGTAGCCGAACAGCACGATGAAGATGACCGGTTGCGCGATGACGGCGCCGAGCACCACGGGGCTGCGCCGCAGCAGAGTGCTCTCCTTGTACGCCACTGCGAGCACGTTGCGGATGAAGGACATCACGCGGCCGTTCACGAGCGCGACTCCAGCGTGCGCAGCGCCATCGCCATCAGGAAAAAGCCCATGACCACGATCACGAGGATGCGCGGCCACAGGTCGGCGATGCCCTCGCCGCGCAGGTAGATCGCGCGGCTCACCTCGATGAAGTGGGTGGCCGGGATCAGCTGCGAGACCCAGCCGACCACGTCGGGCATGCTGCGCACGGGGTAGATGAACCCGCTCAGTTGAATGAGCGGGATGCTCGAGAGCACCGTTTTCTGAACCGCTTCGGCCGGCGTAGCCGACGTGGCCGAGAAGAACAGGCCCATCGCCAGCGATGTGCCGACGTAGAACGTCGCGACCAGCCAGAACAGCAGCGCGCTGCCCACCGGCCAGGTCTCCAGTACGAAGCCGGCAGCCAGCATCATCAGCACGAGGTCGAACGAGAAGACCGCACCGAGCGGCACCATCTTGCCGAGCAGGATTTCGATCGGAGTGGCCGGCGTGAGCTGGAGCTGGTCGTAGGTGCCGGTCAGGCGCTCGTTCACGATCGAGATCGCGGTGATCAGCGTGGTGAGGAAGGTCAGCACGAATCCGAATGTTCCGGCGACCATGTAAGGGCGGCCGTCGAGCGTCGGATTGAATACCGGCCGCACGGTGGCGCGGATACCGCTCGTGCGCACGACGATGTTGGGGGCCTCACCGGCCGCCGCCGAGGTCAGCGCCGATTCGACGATGCCGCCGAGCGACGCCGCCGCATTGCCGGCCAGCACCGGCTCGGCGCCGTCGTAGAACACCTGGATCTCGGCCGGCTCGTGGCCCGAGCCGCTGCGCAGCCTCGACCGCTCGAAGTCGGCCGGGATGATCAGGGCGGCGCCGAGCCTGCCGCCGATCATCCCTTCCTCCACTTCGAGCCGCGAGTGCAGCACGATGGGCTCAAAGGTGTCGTTGGCGGCCAGTTCGGCCACCAGCCGGCGACTCAGCGCGCTGGCGGCGCCGTCGAACACGCCGAGCCGTATGCCGTGGATCTCGGTGGAGACGATGTAGCCGAACGCCATCAGCGATCCGAGCGGCACCGAGATCATCACGAAGATCGTGAACGGGTCGCGCAGCGTCGCGCGCACCTCGCGCAGCATCAGCGTTCGCAGGCGCCTGCCGCTCTTCCTCAGGCCGGACAGGGTCATCGACCGTCCCCTGCGCGGGCGCGCCCGGCGTCCATCAGCCGCTTGAACACGCCCGACATGCCGGGTTGCTCGACGCGGATCTCGGACGCGCGCTCGGGCGCGGCAACGCTGGAGACCGCCGCCAGCATTGCATCGGAGGCGGCCTGCGCGCGCAGTCGCAGTCCGCCGTCGGCGGCTTCGTCCATCCACCCGGCCGCGCGAAGCGCCGTCGCCGCTCCGTTCATGCGGTCGGCAGCAACCGGACAGAACACGACGTAACCGTCGGACCACTGTTTACGAAGGCCTTCGGGGGTCGACTCGACCACGATGCGGCCGCCGTCGATGAAGGACACGAGGTCGCAGTGATCGACCTCGTCGAGGAAGTGGGTGGTCACGAAGACCGTCACGCCTGCACGCTTCTGCTCGCCGATCAATTCCCAGAACAGCGTGCGGCTGCCGACGTCGACGCCGGCGGTCGGTTCGTCGAGGAACAGCACCTCGGGCGAGTGCAGCAACGCGAGCGCCAGGCCGGCCCGCTGGCGCAGGCCCGCCGGAAGGTCCTCGGCTCGGCTCTTCTCGACGTCGCCGAGCGAGAAGCGTTCGCGCAGCGCGCCCCAGGTTCGCTCGAGCGCCCGGCCGCCGATGTCCTGCAGGCCGCCGTAGAATTCGACGTTCTCGTAGAGGCTGAGCCCGCGGTAGAGGCTCACCTTCTGGCCCATGTAGCCGATCGCCTCGCGCACGCGCCGAGGATGGGCGTTCACGTCCACGCCGGCCACGGTCATGCTTCCGGCCGTCGGCGCGAGCAGCCCGATCAGCATTCGGATGGTCGTGGTCTTGCCGGAGCCGTTGGCACCGAGGAACGCGAAGATGCTGCCGCGCGTGACATGGATGGACACTTCGTCCACCGCGGTGAAATCGCCAAAGCGTCGCGTGAGCCCGTCCGCCTGGATGACGATATCGCCGCCCGCCGGCGAGTCGTGTTCGGCGGCGACGCTCATTGCACTCCCGCGCGGTGCGCGAGCGCCAGCAGCGTGGACTCAAGATCGGCCGGCGCGCGTTCGACCAGCACGACGCTGGCGCCGAGGCCCCGGAGCGCCAGGTGCACGGCTTCATCCCCCGGCGAGCGCTCGCGAATCACCTCGACGCGCACGAAGCGGCCGCAACTGCGCACGCTCTCCACCCACGGGAGCTCGCGAGCGGCTGTTCTGACGGCTTCCGCATCGGCGGTCCACGCGCGCCACGGATCGGTGCCGGTGGCTGCGGCGAGGGCGGCGGGGCTGCCCTGCGCGACCACGCGCCCGCTCTTCATGTAAACGAGGTGGTCGCAGTCGGCAGCCTCCTCCAGGTAACTCGTCGAGATGACGATGAGCACGCGACTTTCGAGCCGTGCGAGCACCTCGAAGATCTCGAGGCGGGCCACCACGTC
>JBHEOD010000034.1:10634-23638 GCA_046261745.1 Binatia bacterium | reverse complement strand
GGCGCCGGCAGCAGTGCATTGGCGATCGCGAGTTTCTGCTTCATGCCGCCGGAGAGCTGCCCGGCCATGCGCGTCGCAAAAGGCGCCAGGCCCGTGCTTTCGAGCAACTCGTCCGTGCGGCGCCGGAACTCGGCATCGCCGATGTGGTGCAGGCGCGCGGTGAACGAGAGGTTCTCGAGGATCGAAAGGTCGCGGTAAAGACTGAAGGCCTGCGGCACGTAGCCGACATGACGCTTGTAGTCGCGCACGTCCTGGCGAAGGTCGTAGCCCAGTGCCGTGGCTTCCTCGGCCTCGATCTCGAGCAGGCCGACGAGCGTCCGCAGCAGCGTGGTCTTGCCGGCGCCGTCGGGTCCCACCACGCCCACCATCTGCGCGCCGCGAATGTCGAGGTCGACGCCGCAGAGCGCTTCGCGCGATCCGAAGCTCTTGGTGAGGCCGCGCAAGCGGATGGCAGGACAAGCGCTCGCAAGCTCGCTGGGGACGACGCTGACAGACTCGCTGCCGGAAACGCTCGCAGGCTCGCGGCTGTCGTCGCTCCGGCTGGCATCGGCCGCCGGCGGGCTCACTGCCCTCCCTCTTCCTTGAGGTAAACGTCAGCTTCGGCGCCGGGCGTGAAGTGCTCGACGCCTTCGCGAACGGCAACCTTCACGCGGTAGACCTGGCCGACGCGGTCGCTGCGCGTCTCGATCTTCTCGGGCGTGAAGTTGGCACGGTCGGCAATGAAGGAGACTTCGCCGGGCCAGCGCTTGCCCGGATTCGAGTCGAGCTCGATGTCCATCTTCGCGCCGACACGCACGCGCGAGAGGTCGGGGACCGGCACGTAGATCTGCACGTACTTGTCGCGCGGGTCGAGCACCGAGACGATCGGAGTGCCCGGCTGGGCCAGTTCGCCGGGCCACAAGAGCTGCGTCTGCACGATCGTCGGCGTGGCGGGTGCTCGAATCTCGAACTTGGCGCGCGTCACTTCGAGCTCGGCGAGCTGGCTCGAGGCGAGCGCTTTCTGGCCGCGCAGCACCTCGACGCGCGCACGCGCGGCGGCGATGGTGGCTTGCTCCGCCCTCGTTCGCTCGAGGATGTTGGCGGCGCGCTCCATGGCGCTCCTGGCGGCCGACAGGCGGTTGCGCGTGTCGTCGAGCATCTGCCGGGTGGTCGCGCCGCTCTTGGCCAGTCCTTCCTCGCGCGAAGCGGTGCGGGCGGCCAGCTCGGCGTCGGCTTCGGCCTGCGCGGCTTCGGTCTGCCGGGTACGCAGGTCCTGCTGCCAGCTGGCCTCGCGCAGGTCGGCTTCGATGACGGCCTGCTCGATCTGGCGCGAGAGCACCTCTACCTGGTGGCGGGCAGAGTCCACGCGCGCGGCGATGTCGGCTTCGTCGAGGCGCGCGACGACGGCTCCGGCGGGAACCGCGTCGCCTTCCCGGAACACGACGTCCACGATGCGGCCGCTGACCTCGCTGCGCAGCACTCTCTCCTCGCCCTCGACGAACCCCGTGTAGCGGCCGTCGGCTTCGCCGTCGTGCCGCAGCGCGAGAAGGCCGACGACCAGCAGCACGACGACGATCACGGGTATCAGGCGCTTCATCGTGTGGGGTCTCCCTGTTCAGCGTTGCGCTGGTTGGTCAGCGACTTGCCGGTCAGCAGCTCTAGCTCGGCGCGGCGCACGTGCGACTGGTAGAGCGCCGACGCCAGCAGCGCGCGTTGCATGGCGGCGAGCCGCGAGGCGTCGAGCAGGTCGTCGCTGGTCGCGCGTCCTTCGTCGAACTGTGCCTGGCGGATACGCAGATTCTCCTCGGCCTGACCGACGGCCGCCGACGCGAGGTCGATGGCGGCCAGGCGCTCGCGCACGAGGTCGTGACTGTCGCGCACGAGCGCTTCGACTTCGCGCACGCTGCGGTCGAGCAGCAGCCGGGAGCGCCGGCTGGCGGCATCGAGTTTGGCGATCTCGCCCTCGCGCCGCAGGCTGACGAGATCGAAGTCGACGGTGACGCCCACCGAACCGTAGTTGTTGGGAGACACGATCTGCTGCGTGGTTGCGTCGTAGCCTCCTGCTACGGCTACGCGCGGGAAGCGCGAACGCCTCGCGGCGGCCAGGCGCGCATCGCTTGCCTGCACTTCCTCGAGCATGGAGGTAACGAGCGGATTGCCCGCGCGGGCGGCGGCCAGCACCTCCTCGAGCGGCGGCAGGTCGGGCCGGCCTGCCACGTCGTCCACCTCGGTCGGCGCGTCGATGTCGAGTCCGGTCGTACGGTTGAGTCGGCGGCGAGAGACCGCGATGGCATTGTCCAGCCGCAGCATGGTCTGCAGAGAGTCGGCCAGCGCGACGTCCACGACCAGCACTTCGTTTCGCGTAAGGCGGCCCTGGTCGTAGCGGCTCGTCGCGTCGGAAAGCTGGCGCCGGTAGAGCGCATTGGTGCGCTGGGCCACCTCGCGTAGACGCTCGGCTTCGAGCAGGCCGAAGTACGCGGCCGTCACCGCGCTTTCCTCCTCGAGGCGAGTTGCCCACGCGCGCGCGGACTCGGCGCGAAAGGAGGCCTGCGCGGCTCCAAGGCCGTGACGCAGTTCACCGCTGAGGTCGATCGCCAGCCGCACCGCCGCGCTTACCGTGGCGAAGTCCTGTTCGCGCACGGTGACGACCGGCAGCGGGGTGTTCGGCGGGAGTTGGAAGATGGCCGGATCGAGGTCCACCGAGTTGGTCTGTTCGTCGCTGTACCAGTTGTAGGCGCCGCGAATGCTGTTGGTGGGCAGCAGGGCTGCCCGGGCGACGGCGACGTCTCCGGCGGCGGCCTCGACGGCCGCACCGGCAGCCGCGATGGTGCGGTTGTGCCGCGAAGCAAGGTCGAGAGCCGTGGTGAGGTCGAGGCGGCGCGGCGCTGCCCGGTCGGTTTCGGCAAGCGGAGCGACGACGGCCGACATCGCCCGGGCACGGGCAAGTTCCTGCTGGCGGCGGGCTTCGCTCCAGCCGCCGTTGCCGGCCGGGCTGAGCGCCGTGCAGGCGAGGGCGGCGCACGACAGTCCGGCGGCGAGTGCGAGAGGAAGCGCTCTCGCGATGGCTGGTCTCGTCATCCCGTGGGTCCTGTCATCCAATTCGTGGCCGGTCCGCGCGCGGGATTTTGCGCCTTTGGTGCGTTGAGTCGAACGATACGCCCGTGGATGTGACCCAGTTCCCCAATCTCGGGTCCCGCCTCTTCCGTTCGTCACGCCCATTGCGATAGGAGTCGCGCCGTGGGCAATCCCATGGGTGAAGAAGCGCCCGGGCTCGAGGCCGGAAGAGCGATCGCTGCGGCGATCTCGGCGACGCTCGAGAGGAATCACGGGCATGCCGTGCTGTCGCTGGTGCGCTCCGACCTGTCGCAGCGCAGCGAAGCGATTCGCCGCATCGTGGAGACGGCGGCCCATGTTCTCGGCGTGGACCGAGTGGGCCTGTGGTTCTTCGACGCAGACCGCACCTCGATCGTCGTCGAGGACCTGTACCTTCCCGGGGAAGACCGTCATGAGAGTGGTGCGCGGCTGACGGCCGGCGAGTACCCGAGTTACTTCGCTGCCCTCGCCGAATCGCGGGTGGTTGCAGCCGACGACGCGGGCCGCGACCCGCGCACGCTGGAATTCTCCGACTCCTACCTCGATCCGCTCGAGGTGCGCTCCATGCTCGACGTGCCGGTGCGCAGCGAAGGCGTCGTCATCGGCGTGCTCTGTCACGAGTGCGTCGGCACAACCCGCGAGTGGACCGTCGAGGACAGGGAATTCGCGGCGTCGCTGGCGGACCTTGTCGGAACCGTTGTCGAGACTTCGCGCCGCCGCCGCACGGAAGCCGAGCTGCGCGAGCTGGCGGCCAGCCTCGAACGCCGGGTCGCGGAGCGCACTACCGATCTGGAAGCCTCGAACCGCGCCCTGGTCGGCGCTGTCCACGATCTCGAGGCGTTCTGCTATTCCGTCTCCCACGACCTGCGCGGTCCGCTGCGCGTGATCAACGGCTTCGCGTCGCTGCTCGAGAGCTCGGGGCTCGCGGCCGCCGACCCGGAAGCCTGCGAAAGCGTCTCGCGCATCCGGGACAACACCAACCGGATGTCGCAGCTGCTCGACGGCTTGCTCGCGTTCTTTCGGCTTGGGCAACGGCCGATCGATGCGCAGCGAGTCGACATGGACAGCCTGCTGAGGGAAACGCTGGACGCGCTCGGTGTCGATCCAGGAACCGCCCGGCTGAGGGCCGAGCCGCTCTTGCCGGCCCACGGCGATCCCGCACTGATCGCCGACGTGCTTGCCAACCTTCTCAGCAACGCGTTCAAGTTCACGTCGCGGCAACCCGCGCCGCTCGTCGAGGTGGCCTGCGAGGCCGGCGACGGAGAGGTCATCTATCACGTGCGCGACAACGGCGTGGGCTTCCACGTCGAGCATGCCGCGCGGTTGTTCGAACCTTTTCAGAGGTTCCATTCCGCCGAAGGATACGAGGGGACGGGTGTCGGCCTCGCGATCGTGCGCCGCATCGTCGAGCGCCACGGCGGACGCGTGTGGGCAAACGCGGTGGCTGCCAAAGGTGCGACGTTCTCGTTTGCTCTTCCCCGGTGCGAGGCCGGGCCGGATGAAGGGTCGCGTCGGCGCGTCGCTCAGCCGGAAGCTGGAGCTGCGGCGGATTCCGTTAGTGCCGTGGGGCCGCCTCCAGGTGTGAACTCGCACGGCATGCGCTTGATCCCGTGAATGAAGAACGACAGCAGCCGCGCCGGGGGCGCCACGATCTCGAGATCGGGCAGACGGCGGAAAAGCTGGCGGAACATCACGGTGATCTCGCGCCGCGCGAGATGGGCGCCCATGCAGAAGTGAGGGCCGGGGCCGCCGAAGCCGACGTGTTCGTTGGGGGAGCGGTCGACGCGGAACGCGTACGGATCGCTCCAGACCGCCGCATCGCGATTGGCCGAGTTGTACCACATCACCACTTTCTCGCCCTCGCCGATTTTCTGCCCCGCGATCTCGGTGTCACGCGTGGCGGTACGGCGGAAATGAATGACGGGCGTCGCCCAGCGCACGATCTCCTCGACGGCGGTGGCAGCGTAACGGTTGAAGTCCGACATCCACAGCCGTCTCTGGTCGGGATGGTCGCACAGGGCCTTCATGCCGTGGCTGATCGCGTTGCGGGTTGTTTCGTTGCCGGCCGCCACCAGCAGCACGAAGAAGGAACCCACTTCGGCGTCGGTGAGTCGCTCGCCGTCGACTTCGGCGTGGACCAGCGCGGAGGTCAGGTCGTCGGTGGGGTTCTCGCGGCGGCTGCGCGCGAGATCGGAGGCCAGGTTCGACAGTTCCGATCCGGCTTGCAGCACGGCCGGGATGACGCTCAGAGGATCGGGCACGTACTCGGGGTCGCCGGCGCCGAGGATGATGTTGGTTCGGTCGAACACGAAGCGGAAGTCCGAGCGTGCGATTCCCATCATGTCGCAGATGATCTTGAGCGGAAGGGCGGCGGCAATGTCGGCTACGAAGTCGCAGGAACCCCGCTCGAGCACGTCGTCGATGATGGTGTCGGCGGCCTTCTCCACGTTGGCCTCCACCTGGCGCAGCATGCCGGGCGTGAATCCGCGCGACACGATGCGACGCAAGCGCGCGTGGCGCGGGTCGTCCATCACGATCATCGAGCCGAAGAACTCCGCGAACTCCGGGGGCTGGTCGATCACGTTGACGCCGCCGCGGGCGGAGGAAAACAACTCGGGGTGGCGGCTGACGTGGAGCACGTCGGCGTGGCGGGTCAGCGCCCAGAATCCCGGTCCGGTGACGAGGCCCGGCACGTCGGGTTCGCTGAAGAACGCGATCGGCCTCTCTTCACGAAGGGTCTGGAACGCGCCTTCGCGTTCCTCGAGGGGGCGCTCCCAGAAGCTGAACGCGGAGAGCTGGATCTCGCTGGCGGAAAGCACTTGCCGAGGTTGCATGGGCCCGTCTCCTTCGAACGTCGCGGACCTGCGGCGGCGCTCGTCGTGCGCGGGGAGTGTTGCCCAGGACTGCCGGCGATGCACGCCGTCAAAATCGGTGTCCGGCCCGATTCGGCGAGTCCGCGTGCCGAGGGGACTCGCCGTTCGCGTAGAGCGCCTGGAGCGGGATGCTCACTTCAGTGGGGTAGCAGATTGGTGTTCGCGCACGGTACCCGCGCCCGATGCTGTCGGCTGTTGCCGGCCGGCTACGACGGAAGCGGACACTCCGCGCGGCCGAACATGCCCACCGCCGCTCTCAGCACTGCCAGCGCGTCCGATGCGGTCAATGCTCCGGAGCCGTTGTAGTCGCAGATCCACGGCTCGCACTCGGTGATGCCAACTCCGGCCCGCAGCACGCCGAGCGCGTCGCTCGCCGTGATGTCACCCTCGCCGGTGACGTCGCCGCAGCGCGCGGCCCCTAGCGTGGTGGTCGTGGTGGCGGCGATGGACGGGTCGGCGTTGTAGTCGGCCATCTCGTTGTCGAGCATGCAGCGCATGAAGTCCTGCTGCTCTTCGGTGAAGTGACCGGGGGAGCAGTGGTAGTAGCTCATCCAGTCGTGGGAGTCGGGCAGGCTTCCGTCGAGGCAGATCTTCGCACCGCATGCGCCGCTGCACGAGCCGTTGAGGCGTACGCCGCCTTCACAGGATGCGATGCCGTTCTTGCCGAGCGGTCCGCGGTCAGGAGGGGTGTCGCAAAGGAAGTCGCCCGACTCGGCGCAGGTCTCCTTGGTTTCCATGCCGTACGCACACTCGTGCGTGTGCGCGAGGCCGAAGAAATGACCGATCTCGTGGATCACGAGCGAGGGATAGGCGCCGGCGTTCACGCACAGCGGGCCCTCGAAGTAGCAGTAACCGCCGACGGAGAACGAAGTGGTGGTGCTGGTGATGCCCGAGACGAATGCGATGGCAAGGACTCCCGGCGGAGTGTTGGCCCGCAACGCTTTTTCCCACGAAGGATCCCCGAACGGCATGTCGCAGTCGTTCTCCGTGAAACTTACCAGCGATTCCTCTTCCAGTATGATGCCTGCGCCGGCGAATTCCTCGGCCGTCTTGGCCATCGCGGCGCGGACCTGCACGGGGGTGTAGGAATCCTGACCCTGGCTGTTGCGGCACAGGTGCAGGCGATAGCGCACGCGCGCTGCCACAGCGTGCCTCGCATTTTTTCGTTTGTCGTAAGGCGTGCAGACAAGGCGCGGCGAATAGATGCGCGGCTCAACGTCTCCGAACGCGGCGATGGAGGCGGCTTCTTCCGAACGAAGTCCGAAGGGCAGTCCCGGCGGTTCGAAATCGACGCCCCGACAGAGGGTGTCACATTCCGGCGACCCGAGAGGACTGCCCGGATCGCACTCCTCGCCGATGTCGACGATTCCGTTTCCACACGTAGGGACCGCAGTCGCGGCATACGCGCACGGAGCGGCGATCATGCCGGCGGCTGCGAAAAAGGCTGCGAAACGAATCGATCGCAGAGATGGAAGATGACTCTTCCCGAGTTTTGACAATCGCATGAAGTGTCTGGCCCCGCTGGTGTCCGGGCTCTCTTGTAGAACCCTTCACCGCGGAGCCTAGGCACCTAATGAACCGAAAGGAAGACGATCGATCGTCGCGAGAAAATAACGTTATCAAGGACTCCCAAAGGAATTGCGAAGCATCAACGTTAAGTGAAGCGGCGTTGATTGAGACGAAGAACAACCAAAATTTTTGCGCGTAGCGCGCAGGCAGGGAACCGCTTGAATCGTTCCTTTCTCCGGCGTGCTACTCGACGACGATCTTCGCGTTCTCGAGCATGACGTCGTAGCGGTAGTTGAAGCCGAAGTCCTTGTTGAGGACGACCTTGCCGCGCACGAGCACGGTGTCGCCGACAGCAGCGGTGCCGTCCCCGGTGACGGTGAGGTCGTTGTCGCCGCCTGTGGTCTTCGTGCCGTCACGCAGGTGAAGCCAGTTGCGGCCCATCACATCGGCGTTGAACTTGACCACCTTGCCGCGCACGGCGACTTCTGTTCCGTCGAGCTCGGCGCGCCGGTCGTAGACTTCCGCCACGGTGACTCCGCCGTCGGCCTTGACGATGCCGGCGATCTCGGGGCCCTCGGCGGCCTTGCCCGACAGGGCCGCATGCGGAGTCGCGGCGCCCGCGCCGGGCGCAGCGACCACGAGCTGGTCGGCGAACAGGATGCTGTCGAACGTGCGACCGAGGGTCTTGCTCTGGAAGTTCTTCATCTCGGTGCCGGCGGGCCACGAGACGACATCTCCCACTTTCACGCTGGTCTGCGGGCCGGCGATCCACTTGTCGCCGGCTTCGGTTCCGACGCGCACGTACGTGTAGCCGGTTGCGCCCATGGTCTCGAGAACCTTGCCCTGCGACATCCCGGCCGCAGGCGGTGCGACGGGCGCCAGCGGCGTCGCCGAAGGCTCGGTCGCCCGCAGCGGCGTCGGCTCGGCATGCACCGGGGTACCGGTCAGGGTCAGTGCGATCACGAAGGTGGACGAAAGGACATGCTCAGTGACGAACGTTCTCATCGGATGTTCCTCGAGAGGCGGGCGTGGAAAGCAGCGCGCCGAGACTATACCGCGCGACCGGGCACTCAAGGTGCACGAAAAAGGGACAGGGCTTTCTCCGCAACGAGAAAATGCACCCTGTCCCTCTTTTGCGAAATCGGGGTCTGACCCCAATTGTTTTCAGGCGGCGGGGACGCCCATCACGGCTTTCACTTCGAGGAACTCCTCGAAACCGAACTCGCCGTTGCCCGACTGCTTGTAGCCGCCGAAGGGTGCGTTGAAGTCGGGGCCGGCGCCGTTGACGTGCACGTTGCCGGTGCGAAGCCGCGAGGCCACCTTGTACGCGTGCTCGGGGCTGGCCGACTGCACGTATCCCGACAGACCGTAAACCGTATCGTTGGCGATGCGGATCGCGTCTTCCTCGTCCTTGTACGGCAGGATCGCGAGCACCGGTCCGAAGACCTCCTCGCGCGCGATCGTCATGTCGTTCCTGACGCCCGCGAATACGGTGGGCTTGACGTAATAGCCGGACGTGAAGCCGTCGGGCAGGCCCGGGCCGCCGGCAACCAGTTCGGCGCCTTCGTCGATGCCGGCCTTGATGAGGCCCTGGATCTTGGTCCACTGCTGCTTGCTGACGACCGGGCCGATCGCTCCGGGGTCGGCGGTGGCGGGATTGCCCACGGCAACCGAAGCCGCTGCCTCACGCGCGATCGCGATCGCCTCGGCATGCCTGGAGGCCGGCACCAGCATTCGCGTCGGCGCATTGCAGGACTGGCCACTGTTCATGAAGCAGCCGCGCACTCCGTTGGTGACAGCCGTTTCCAGGTCGGCATCCTCGAGCACGATGTTGGCCGACTTGCCGCCGAGTTCCTGGGCTACACGCTTGACGGTGTCGGCCGCGTTCTTGGCCACCTGGATTCCCGCGCGCGTCGAGCCGGTGAACGACATCATGTCGATGTCGGGGTGCGCGGACAGCGCCGCGCCCACCGTGGGTCCGTCGCCGTTGACGAGGTTGAACACGCCCGCCGGCACGCCGGCCTCGTGAAGGATCTTCGCGACGACGATCGCGTTGAGCGGTGCGATCTCGCTCGGCTTGAGCACCATCGTGCAGCCGGCCGCAAGGGCAGGGGCCACCTTGCACATGATCTGGTTGACCGGCCAGTTCCACGGCGTGATCAGCCCGCAGACACCAACCGGCTCGCGCACGATGCGCGTCTTGCCCTTCTGCGTTGCGAACTCGTACGACTTGAGCGTCTCGAGCGTGTTGGCGATGTGGGCCATGCCCGACGGAGCCTGGGCGGCCGAAGCAAGCCACATCGGCGCTCCCATCTCCGACGAAATCGTCTCGGCCAGCTCGTCGAGGTGGGCGGCGTATGACGCCATCACCTTCTCGAGCAGTGCGACGCGCTCCTCGCGCGTGGTTCGCGAGAACGTCTCGAAGGCTTTCTTCGCGGCCGCGACCGCCTTGTCGACATCGGCCTTGCTGCCGAGGCTGATGTGGCCGATGACTTCCTCGGTAGCCGGGTTGAGCACTTCGCAGGAATTCGGCGCAGCGGGCTTCACCCACTCGCCGTTGATGTAGAAATCGAGACAGTCCTTCATGGTTCGCTCCGCGTTTGTTGTGTCCTGGTCAGGAGGTTTTGCCGGCGACGGCTCTGTCCGTGCCGGATCTCGCCGGAGACTGTCAGAGGAGGGCATACGGGTCCACACGTCTGCGAGACCGGCCAGATGCCCAACGGAAACAGCCATGCACGGGGACGCGCCGATGACCAGTTCGTCTGGCTCTCCAACAACGCTCTGGTAGATTCGCCCCGGTGAACGAGAACCGGGCACAGCGTCCGCGCAAGAGAGGCCCGGTCTATCCGTGGCTTCGCCGTGACTATTTCAAGACCAGCGTCTCCTGGCTGGTCTCGCTGTCGGTCCATGCGGTTGTCCTCTTCTTCCTGCTGGCCACCCTCGTGATGGACGGCGGCGGCGGTCCGGGAACGGGAGTCGGCGGCAAGGGCGAGTTGATCTCGACGCTGGTCGGCAAGGGGATGCTGAGCACCCAGACCGAGCGCACCGACGATTCGAAGTCCCTTGAGGAGGCGATCCAGAAGGCGGCGTCCGACGTCGAGCCACTGCCTCAAGTGGCCAGCCAGGACGTCACCCCGGACCTTTCCGACGTGGGCGTGCGGCTCTCCGACGTCGCTCCCAAGATCAATCCGATGGGCACCACTTCGAGCCTGCGCAGCTCGGGCGCCACCGGCGGCGGCATGGCCGTCGGGCCCGGAACCGGTGCCGGCGGAGGCATGGGCGGCGGCATCGGGCGCGGTTTCGGCCGCGGCTTCGGCGACTTCGTCGGCCTCATGCAGAAGTGGGGCTTCGACGTGGTCTTCGTCGTGGACGCCACCAACAGCATGGAGTTCGTGATCGATACGGTGAAGCGGCGCCTCACCGACCTCGTCGGCCGCATCCAGAAGATCGTACCGAATGCGCGTGTCGGCATCGTCGTGTTCAAGGACAAGGGTGACGATTTCACGGTGCGAATGTCGTCGCTGTCCTTCCACGCCGACAAGCTGCAGTCGTTCATCACCTCGGTGAAGGCCGGCGGCGGCGGCGATTACGAGGAGGCCGTCTACGAGGGCGTGCGCACGGCGGTCGAGGAGATGGACTGGCGGCAGTACGCCAACCGCGCGATGGTCGTCGTGTCGAGCTCTCCTCCCAAGCGCAACCAGATCGCCGCGCTGGAGACGACCCTTCGCGGTTTTCATGAGAAAGGCGGCGCCGTGCACTTCGTGGACCTCGCCGACGCGATGCACCGCGCGTACGAAACGCAGCTGCACCGCACGCTGCACGGCCGCGACCCCGACAAGATCACGCCGCTGCCGCAGTTCCTGCGCGAGAACCAGGAACTTTACCGCAGCTTTGCGCGCCTGGGCGGCGGCGAGTTGATCGAAGTGAAGGAGACCACCGACCTTGCCGAGAACCTGATGGTGGCGGCCTTCGGTCCGCAGTGGCGCAAGGAGGTAGGACGATTTTCCGCCGGGCTCTGACCACTGCACGAAAATGGGGTCAGACCCCATTTTCCTCGGAAAAATGGGGTCAGACCCCATTTTTGCGTGCGCGCGTCATCGTGCGTTCGGCTGCGCTGGTCGTGGGGATGGCCGTGGCGCTGGTCGCGACGGGACCGGCAACGCCCGCGGCTGCGTCGCTGGCTTCCGACGTCGATCGCGCGGTGGCCGGCACGCTTGGCGAAGCCGGCGAGCAGGCGCTGTTCGGCTCGCTGGCCCAGGTGTCGGTGCAGGTGGCCGATCGCTACGACCAGTGGGTGCTGACCGGTAGCGAGGAGCATCGCCGCGCCGCGCTCGCGGCCGGCAACTCGATCCTTCCGCTGCTCGAGCGCCTGCGTGCCCATCACCAGGGACGCATCGACAAGGCCCAGGCCGAGATCATCCGCGAAGACGGCAACCCCGAAGTGCTCTACACGCAGAAATGGTGGCAGCTCGACCGCGGTTTCACGCTGGCGGCGGCGGGACAGCTCTCGTGGCTCCACTACCGCATGGCCATGATGAGCCCCGAGCAGAAGGAAAAGCGCAAGGTCTGGCTCGAGAAGGCGTCGGCGGAGTTCTCCGAGTTCGTCGGCGCGTCCGATGAGAAAATGCGTCTGGAGAGCCTGCTCGGCCGAGGCATGGCCCAGCGCGAACTTGGCGACCGTGCCAATGCGGAAGCCGATCTTCAGCAGGTGCTCGCTCAGAGCAAGGGCACTTCGCTGTACTGGCCGGCGAGGATGGCGATCGGGGAATTGCGCGCGGGGGCCGGCGGCGCCGCGGCGCTCGGTGAAACGCAAAAGCTGCTGGCCGAGGCACAGAGCGCGGGCCTGCCGTCCGACACGCTCAAGCAGATTCGCATGCTGAGGCTCGATGCGCTGATCGCAACGATGGCGTCGGGCGGTGGCGGCGAAGGCGTGCGCAGCGAAGCGGCGTCGCTGGCGGCCCAGCTCTCGTCGCAAGGGCCGGCCTACGCCCAGCGTGTCACGCAGATGGCGGTGTCACGCCTGAAAGATCCGCGTCCCGTTCTCGGCGCCACCGTGTCCGCCGAATGGATCGCCGCGGAGAATCTCGCCGCCGCCGAGAAATTCGAGGAAGCGGCCAAGGCCTACGAGAGGATCGCGCGCTCGAGCGACGGGGCCGCCCGCGCCCACGCCGGCGAAGTGCATCACCGCCTGGGCGTCTGCTATTTCCGCCTCGGCCGCTACGCCGATGCCGAGCGAGAGCTGAGGGCGCAACTGGCGGCCGCGCCAAGCGGAGCGCTTGCCGCGGAATCGGCCTACCTCCAGTTTCGGGCCGCGGAGGGAGTCTTCCGCAACTCGCCGAACGCCGAGACTCGCAGCAGCTTCCTTGCCGTCGCCGAGAACTTCACGCGCAACTACCCCGACCACGAGTCTCGCTACGAAGGACTGTTCCGTTATGCAGAGTTGCTGCAGCAGGACCGGCGCTACCTCGAGGCAGCTGACGCCTATGCACAGGTGGAGGGGCCGCCGGCCTTCCGCGTGAGATCGGCGGGCGCCGAGGTGCAGTGCCTGGC
>JBHEOD010000034.1:0-10624 GCA_046261745.1 Binatia bacterium | reverse complement strand
ACTCCAGCCCCCCCAAGAAAATGGCCCACGGAAAAATCTACAACAACATCGTCGAAACGGTCGGCAACACGCCGCTCGTCAAGCTGAACCGCGTCACCGAAGGCATCGACGCGACCAAGGCGAAGGAGCTGCGCGTTCGCAGCGAGTCAGCCTGGGAACGTTTCCAGAAGCTCGCGTCCGCGTCGGCTTCGCCTGCGTCGGACGATTTGCGTGCCCGAGTCACCGTGGCACGCGCGATCGCCGCCGGCAGCGGACCCGGCGCCGACCCGGCCACGGCGCTCTCCCTGCTCGAGGGGTTCGAAACGCGCTTCCCCGAGCAGACCGATCTGGTGCTGCCGTCCTCGGCCCTTCGCCTGGCCTCGGCTGCCTCGCTCGGCCTGCTCGAAAAGGCCGAGCCGCCCGCGAAGCTGCTCGCGGCCATGCCCGGCACCGAGGCGAACTACTTCGATCTCATCGAGAAGCTTGCGCGTGCGCTGCTGCGGCGCAGCGCCGACGATGCACCGACCGATCCCGCGGCGTCGCAGCGCTGGGCCGCGATGGCCACCGCGCTGCTCGACCGTATGCGTTCGGCCGGCCGGCCGATTCCCGACGAGGTTCGACGCAACCTGGCGCAGTCCTACGTCGAGCAGGACCGACTCAACGACGCTGCCGCGCTCTACGGCCAGCTTCTCGCGGCAACTCCCGACTCGCGTTCGTTGCTGCGCGCGTCGGCACTGGTGGCCGATCGCCGCGGAGAGTCGGCCGAGTCCGCCGGCTACTGGGCCCGCCTGGCGCAACTCCAGGAAGTGGCGACGCCCGCCTGGTACGAAGCGCGGCTGGCCGCGGCCGCGGCCCTGGCGGCTGCCGGTTCGAGCGACAAGGCCTGCGCGAGCGTGCGAGAGGTGGAGGCCTTCCGGCCCGACCTTCGCGATGCGCAGACGAAGAGGCGCTTCGGCGAACTCGGCGCCAAGGTTTGCGCCGGCGCGCCGGGATAGGGACACATTGTTCGAGAGGAGTCAGCATGGACCCGACCACCACCGAGACCCTTGCCCAGAGCATCAGCATCATCGACCTCATCCAGCAGGGCTGGTACGTCACCTATCCGCTGATCGCGATGTCCGTGATGGTCACGAGCATCCTGATCGAGAGGATCTGGCTCATGCGCGGGATGGCCGCGGGAATCGAAGAGGTGACCGAGAGCGCCTGCGCGTCGCTCGGGGCCGGCGACCAGGCCGGCGCCGCCGGCGCCGTCGACAGCGCGATGGCAGCGTCACCGGCCGCGCGAGTCTATGCGCCGCTGTTTCCGCTGCTCGGCCGCAGTAGCGCGGACGACCTGCTCGAGTTCGGCGAGCGCCGGCGTCTCGACGAAGTGCGCCGGCTGAAGGGCAACATCTGGCTGCTCGGCACCGTGGCTGCCTCGGCGCCGTTCATCGGGCTGCTCGGCACCGTCATCGGCATCATCAAGTCCTTCCATCAGATGGCGGTGATGGGCACCGGCGGCTTCGCAGTAGTGGCGGCCGGCATCTCCGAGGCACTGGTGGCTACCGCACTTGGACTGCTGGTGGCCATTCTCGCGCTGCTCTTCTTCAACTATTTCCAGGTCAGGATCGGCAACATCGACACCATGCTTCGTGTCGGGCTCGGACGCTTTGTCGAGGCCGGAGCCGTGGCCGGCACTCACGGGGGCGGCAATGGGGCTCGGTAAGGTCCATCTCGAGGAATCCTCCGACGCGGTGATGTCGGAGATCAACATCACGCCGCTCACGGACGTGTTCCTCGTGCTGCTGATCATTTTCATGATCACCACCTCGGCCATGGTCGAGTCGGCGGCGACGGTGAACCTTCCGAAGGCCCAGACGGTGGTCGAGGAGGCGAGGGGACTGACCGTCACCGTGACGGCCGACGGTCGACTCTTCGTCAATCAGCTCGCCGTCGACAAGGCCCAGCTCGAACCCACGCTGCGCGATCTCCTCACCGACGATCCGAAGAAGCTGGTGATCCTGCAAGGCGACGAGACTGTCGTGCTGGGGCAGGCCGTGGACATCCTGCAGGCGGCCAAGCGCGCCGGCGCCAGTGCCGTTTCGATTGCGGCCCAGAAGGCACCGGCGGCGCCGGCGGCCCCCTGAACGCATGGCTGAAGGCGGATGACACAAGCGGCGGATGCCGCCGCTCCGATAGGAAAGCACAAGCCGGTCCGGTCGAATCGCTGTCATTGGTGGGCCGCCTTGCTAAAAGTGTCGAGCTTGGCCGGTCGGAGCTCAGGGGTGGGGCTCAGGCCATCGGCACCAAATAAGTCCGGCAAGTCCGGCAAGTCCGGGGGGACATGGCGACAATGGCGGCGATCCGAATTCTGCTCGTCGAAGACGACGAAGACGACTACACACTTACTCGCGAACTCCTTGCGGAGGTCGAGGACGAGCAGTTCGACCTCGTCTGGGCTCCCACCTACGAGGACGCCATCCTCGAGATCCGCCGCGGCGGGTACGACATCTTCCTGGTGGACTACCGCCTCGGACGACGCAGCGGCCTCGACCTTCTGTGCGGTCCGCTGCAGGAGGGCCGCCTCGGCCCGGTCATCATCATCACCGGCCAGGATGCGCGCGAGGTCGATGTCGAGGCGATGAAGCACGGCGCGGCCGGCTACCTCGTCAAGAGCGAGCTTCGGTCCCGGCATCTGGCACGAACGCTCCGCTACGCGATCGAAGGCTACGCGGCCAAGGCCCAGGAGCCGAACTCGGGCCTCACCCCGAGCCAGCCGTCCAAGCGCGGTCGCACGGTTGCGCTGATCGGCGCGAAAGGCGGCGCAGGTACAACCACCATCATCGCCAACGTGGCGGCTTCGCTCAGCGGTCGCGGCCTGGCGGTGACGGCGGTTGAGATGCGCGGCGACTACGGGAACCTCACGCGCCTGCTCAACATCGCGCCGCTTCACGACATCAGCTCGCTGCTGATGTACGAGCCGTCGCAGATTGCGTCCGACAAATTCGAGGGCGCGCTGTCGCGCCACATGAACGGGCTGCGCGTGCTGGCTGCCCCGCAGTATCCCGAGAACTTTCGCGAGGTGCGCGCTGACCAGGCCTCGGCGATCCTCGACGCGGCCATCCGGACGTCGGACCTGGTGCTCGTCGATCTTCCGTGCAACGGGAGCGAGGCCAATCGCGAGGTGCTCTGCAAAGCCGACCTCGTGGCGATGGTCATCGAAAGGGAGCCGTCGTCGATCGCGGCGGCGCGAGTGATGCTCTCGATGCTTCAGACGTGGAACGTGCGCGTTCCGATCGGAAGCATCGTCGTGTCCCGCGTGAACGTACCCGATGCGATGACGGCGGCCGACATCAACTCCCAACTTGGTTTCAAGAAGTACGGGGTGGTTCCTGCGGCGCCGGAGCTGTTTCACAAGTGTGCGGTGACGCTGCAGACGGTCATCGCTGAGCACCCTGCTCATCCCGTCGGCAGGGCTCTCGACGAACTCGCCCTGTTTCTGCTGCTGGTGCGCTGAGGGGGAGCCCCGAGCCGGCGAGGGGCGAGACCAGTCCCACCAGAAAGGAGCGCGAAGCGCGACGTTCAGATTAGCCTCGGCGGGTTCCCCCGTTCGTCCGCGTCCGACGGCGGGGGACGCGCGTGCCTGCTACGTCCTCGCTCCGCTCCGCCACCGCTCCCCACCGCTCCGAGACGCAGTCCCGCGCATCCCCCGCCGTCGGAGACGCTGCGTACTCGGATGTTCGGAGCGACGTCTGCGCACGCAAAAGCGCCGCGGGATCAATGATCCCGCGGCGCTTTGCGTTGTCCGTTGCGCGGCTCGACCTGTCAGGCGAGCCGCGGTTTCCCGCTTACTTGAAACGGAAGAACACGCTGAGGGTGATCGGCACCAGGTCGAAGCTCTGGCCGCCGCCGAGGGTGCCGGTCAGAGGCAGGATGTAGGCTGCTTCCAGCGCGACTCCCGTTCGCTCGGTGATGTAGGCGGCCACACCGAGACCGAAGCGCATGCCGAAGGAACTCTTGTGAGTGTGGTTGGCGACCTTGTCGGCCTGGACGTTCACCCAACCCATTCCGATCAAGCCGTAAGGCTGGATGCGGCCGGTCAGCGGCTTGAAGCGGCCGTTCAGGCTCAGCATGCGGGCTTCCAGAGACGGCTCGTCGTTGCCGGTGATCGGGTCCTGCGCATCGCGGCTGAGGTTGACGAGCGACTGCCACTCCAGCTCGACCGCGACGTTCTCGTGCACGGTGTAACCGGCGCGGATGTCATAGCCGCCGCTGTTGCTGAGACTGCCGGCAAGGCCGCCCACGTTCTCGATGGCGTAGACGCCGCCGGCGCTGAAATAGGGCGCCGTGCCGCCGTACGGGCCACTCTCCGCCGGGGCGACCGCGGTGGTTTCCGCAACCGTCGTTTCTTCCACGACGACGTCCTGGGCGCGCGCTGTGGTCGATGCCGCCACGAGCAGCGCCGCTGCCGTCACGATGCTGAGCTTCCTTGAGATCATTCCTGGTTTGCCTCCGCGTAGGTTTCTGATCGTCGAAATTCCCGGCTGCCGCTGCATCGCGGACCCGCTTCTGCGACCGCCCTCGCGAGAGTCCCCGTTCGCGGCCCTCGCTCCACCCGCCGGACAGGGAAGGAAGCCTGACCCTACACGCTGAGCCACCGTGGCACAACGCAGGCGAGGTTCGTTCCGGCGCGTTATGCCAGTGCCGTTCGTGCGGGTCGCGGGTCTGGCAGGCGCGGTGTCTTGCTCAGGGTCGGGCCTGGTTCCCGATCTGCCCGTCGATGCCCTTGAGCAGCCGCAGGAAGTCGCTGTTCGGCGACAGGATCACGGACGTGCCCGCGTGCATGGACCGGCGGTACGCCTCCAGGGTCCGGATGAACCCGTAAAAGTCCGGGTCGCGGCCGTACGCGTCGGCGAAGATGCGAACAGCCTGGGCATCGCCCTCGCCGCGACGGATCTCGGACTGCTTGCGGGCCTGGGCGGTCAGGATCGCCACTTCCTTGTCCGACTCGGAACGCACTTTGCGGGCCTCCTCGTCGCCCTCGGCGCGGAACTTCTTGGCCAGCCTCTCGCGTTCGGTGCGCATGCGGCTGAATACGTTCATCTCGGTCTTCTCGGGGAGGTCCGCTCGCTTGATACGCACGTCCACCACTTCGATGCCGTACTCGCGAGCCTTCTCGTCGGTTGCCTTGGTCACTTCTTCCATGAGCTGCATGCGTCGGGTGTTGATGATCTCGTCGAAGCTGTGGCGGCCGAGGTTCTCACGCACGTTGGAGTAGATGATGTCGTCGAGGCGAGAAGCCGCTCCTTCTTCGTTCCGGACGGTGCGGTAGAACTGCAGCGGGTCCAGGATGCGCCAGCGCGCATAGTTGTCGACGACGAGCTGCTGCTTGTCCTTGGTGAGCAGTTCGCGCGGCGAAGCGTCGGATTCCATCAGGCGACGGTCGAAGAACTGCACGTTCTGCACGAACGGGATCTTCCAGTACAGGCCGGGTTCCTGCACGATACGCACCGGCTCGCCCAGTTGAACGACCATCGCCTGCATCCAGACGGGCACCCGGTAGGCGGCCAGGTTCCAGACCGCCAGCAGGAGTCCGACGATCACGAGAAGGGGAAACGCTCTCTTGTCCATGTTCATCCCCTCGGGCGCGGTACGGGCGGCTCGCCGGCCGGCAATGGTTCGCCCCTGAGCATCTGGTCGAGCGGCAGGTAGGGCACTACCTGTTTGCCGACGGCTTCATCGACCAGCAGCAGATTGCTGCGGCCGAGCACTTCCTCGAGCGTCTCAAGCCACAGTCGCGTGCGTGTCACGTCGGCGGCGCGGCTGTACTCGTCGTGCAGCGCGACGAACCGCGACGCCGCGCCCTCGGCCTCGTTCACCTTTGCCTGCGAGTACGCGTCGGCTTCGTTCAGCAACTGGGCCGCCTGACCGCGGGCCTTCGGCACCACGTCGTTGGCGTAACCGCGCGCTTCGTTGATGAGCCTCTCGCGGTCCTGCTGCGCACTGATCACGTCCTTGAACGCGTCGGCCACCTGGTCCGGGGGATCGACATCCTGGAGCTTGACCGTCGCCACTTCGATGCCGGCGCGGTAACGGTCGAGGATGCTCTGAAGCAAAGCCTGGGCGTCGTTCTGGATCCGTTCCTTTCCTTCGGTGAGTGCGTCGTCGATCTTGTTGCGACCGATGATCTCCCGCATGGCGGCCTCGGCGGCATCACGCACGGTCTTCTCGGGGTCCCGCACGTTGAACAGGAAGTCGGAGGCGCCGCGTTCGTCCTGCTTGATGCGATACTGCACGATGAACTGCAGCTTCACGATGTTCTCGTCGCCGGTTACCATCAGCGCCTCGTTGTCCTCGTCGCTGTAGCGCGCGGGCGGGCCGAGGGAGACGGTCCGGAAGCCGAATTCTTCCTTGCGGATACGCGTGACCGAGGGTTTGAGCACTTCCTCGATCGGCCACGGCAGGTGGTAGCCGGGGCCGGAACCGGCTTCGCGCACCACCGCTCCGAAGCGCAGCACGATGCCGCGCTCGTCCGGCGCGATGATGAATATGCCCGACAGGAGCCACAGCGGCAGAGCCACTGCGACGGCGATCCACGGGTTGATGCCGGGGGAGGGAGCGCCGGAACTCGGGCCGCCCTTGCCTTGTTTCAGCTGGCCCCAGAGCTTTCGAAGCTCTTCGATGGGGTCGTCGGAGCGGCCGCCGCGCGCGCCGCCTGGAATCCAGTCTTGTGCCATCTCCGTTCTCCGGCGCGGGCCGGACGGCCGCCGACGTGGCGAGCCCGGGGCGCGGGTCCTTCATCCCCCGGCCGTCGCGCCGCCGCAATTCCTCCGGCGCTCGAGCGGCATCGGAATCGTCCCTTTCGGCGCAACAGCCGGCCTGAGATAGCGAGAAAGCGCACAACTCGCCGGGAAACCCTCGATCGGCCGGAGACGCTCCGCCTTATATAAGGGATGCTTTCTGGCGGTCCGATCGGCCAAGTGTGTTGCGTTGCTCTATTTTTTGTCCGGGAACATTGCAGGAACGTGTGACACAGCCGTCGCGGCTGTTATAAGGTCGTGAGGAAAGGTACCCAGACGGAAGGGAAGGGTACCCGACAAGCTTCTGAAAATGGCTTCGGGAAGACGGCTGTGCCGGCTCTCCGGGCGGTCGAGTTGACGAACGAGGGCGGGGGGCCGGTTCAGGGCCCCATACGCAAGACCAGAACCGTCGTGTTCTGCAAGTTGGAGGGAACGTGAAAACCTTTGGATTCAGGACGCTTCTGATCTCCGGATTGTTCGTGGCCATGCAGGCTGTCCATGCCGCACCGGCCCAGGCCGGGCCGCCGCTGTGCAACGGTGCACCCAACGGCATCATCGACGGCAACGAGCAGTGTGAAACGGGTCCCTGCTGCACGAAGAAATGCGAACTGGTGAGCGCGGACACCGTTTGCCGCCCCAGCGCCAACGGCACCTGCGATCCGGCCGAAACCTGCGGCGAGCAGGAGCCTTCGGCCGAGGCCGCCTGCCCGGTCGATGTAGTCGCCGCCGACGGCACCAGCTGCGACGACGGCCAGTTCTGCACCGTGGACGACGTCTGCACGGCCGGCTCCTGCGCTGGAGTGACCAATACGTGCGACGACGCCAACGACTGTACCGCCGACACGTGCAACGAACAGCGCAACCTCTGCCAGCACAATGATGCCGACGACGGCACGTCCTGCGAGGACGGCTCGGCCTGCACCACCGGCGACACCTGCGACAACGGCGAATGCGAAGGCGGCGAGGCCGTGGTCTGCAGCGACGACAACCTCTGCACCACCGATACCTGCGACGCAGCCACCGGCGAGTGCGTGTTCTCCAACAACACCGAGTCCTGTGACGACGGCCTGTTCTGCACTGCCGGCGACGTCTGCACCGACGGCGCCTGCGTCGGCGGTACCGGAAACGGCTGTGACGACGAAGACGGCTGTACCGTCGATTCCTGTGACGAGGCGACCGACGGCTGCACTTACGGTCCCGCCGAAGACGGCGCCGTCTGCGACGACGGCCTGTTCTGCACCGTCGACGACGTTTGCACCGCGGGCATCTGCTCGGGCGCCACGCCCAACACCTGCGACGATGCGAACGACTGTACAAACGACTCCTGCAACGAAGGCAGCAACTCCTGCAAGAACACGCCGGCGAACAACGGCGATCCCTGCGACGACGGTTCTTTCTGCACCGTCGATGACACCTGCCAGGCCGGCAACTGCGTGGCGCAGCCCCGCGTATGCGAGGACGACAACAGCTGTACCGACGATTCCTGCGACGAGGAAGGCGATCTCTGCGCGTTCGTGAACAACAGCGCGCCCTGCGACGACGGCCTGTTCTGCACCACCGGAGATACCTGCGGCGGCGGCACGTGCTCGGTATTCCTGCCCACCTGCGACGACGCGAACGCCTGCACGACCGATGCGTGCGACGAGGGCGCGGACAGCTGCAGCAACACGAACAACAGCAACCCCTGCGAGGACGGCCTGTTCTGCACGGTCTCCGACACCTGCAGCGGCGGCACCTGCGGCTCCGGCCCGGCGCGTGACTGCGGCGACGGCAACGCCTGCACGACCGATTCGTGCGACGAGGACGCGGACAGCTGCGACAACGACAACAACACCAATCCCTGCGACGACGGCCTGTTCTGCACCGAGAGCGACGTCTGCGCGGGCGGCACCTGCAGCGGCTCGGCCGTCGACTGCGGCGACGGGAACGTCTGTACCGACGACGTCTGCGATGAGACCGCGAACGCCTGCACTAATCCGGCCAACACCGATCCTTGCGACGACGGCCTGTTCTGTACCGCCAACGACACGTGCGCCGACGGCGCCTGCGTGGCGGGTCCGGTCAACGATTGTGACGACGGCAATGGCTGCACGGACGATTCGTGCAACGAGGCGACGGACTCCTGCGATACCGTCAACAACACCGATCCCTGTGACGACGGCGTGTTCTGTGTCGTCGACGGCACCTGCGCTGATGGCGACTGCGTCGGAACGGCGCGCGACTGCGGCGACGAGAATGCCTGCACCGACGACTCGTGCGACGAGGCCGGCGACGCCTGCGTGAACGCCCCGAACACCGATCCCTGCGACGACGGGCTGTTCTGCACGGAGATCGACGCCTGCAGCGACGGCATCTGCACGGGCAGCACGCGCGATTGCAGCGACGACGACCAGTGCACCGACGATACGTGCAACGAGCTGACCGACTCCTGCGAGAGCCTGGAGGGTAGCGGTCCCTGCGAGGACGGCCTGTTCTGCACGGTTGACGACACCTGCGTCGACGGCGTCTGTGTCGCCGGACCGGCCAACGATTGCGACGACGACAACGTCTGCACGGACGACTCGTGCGACGAGGAAGCCGACAGCTGCATCCCGACGAACAACACCGAGGATTGCAACGACCTCAACTCCTGCACGATCGGTGACGTGTGCGCCGACGGCGTCTGCGTGCCGGGCACGGTTGAGGATCCGGAGTGCACGCCGTCGACCACGACTACGACGACGAGCACGACGCTGGACACCACGACGACGACGATTCCGGAATGCCCGCCGTGCGGCGACGTGAACGATGACTGCAACCTGACCGCCGGTGACGCGCTGGTGGTGCTGCGGGCTGCGGTCGGTCTTGTCACCGAGTGCACGATCGAGATCTGCGACTTCAACGGAAGCGGCGAGATCAGCTCCATCGATGCGCTGGCTACCCTGCGCGCCGCGGTCGGCCTGCCGAACAATCCGCAGTGTCCGAACGCCCAGGTCATGTAGTCGCCGGGTAAACGGGAGAATTCCCAAACGCGGGAGCCGCATCGTCCCTTCGAGAGGAGGGGCGGGCGGCTCCCGCTTTTTTTTGGTGTCCGGCAACTTGGGACTTAATGAAGGAAACTCACGGTGGCTGTGCTCGGAATCCTTGGCGCGTCGATGGCGATCGGTTACTGTCGCGCGAGGGCTGGGACGGCAGCGTCCCAGCCCTTTGGTTGAGTTTTTGCCGGACGCCCGTGACACAAGGAACGTGAACGGGGTCAAGGCCGGTGATCGGCCTGCCGCCAATTGGTAAAGCCAGGACCCGCGGGTTCTGCAGTGGAGGGAACGTGAAGCGATTCGGATTCAAGACATTTTTTATCTCGGCGATGTTCGTGGCTTTCGGGGCCGTCGGGGCCCAAGCTGGTCCTCCTCTCTGCAACGGCGCTGCCAACGGAATTCTCGACGGCGATGAACAGTGCGAGACCGGGCCCTGCTGCACCGCCAAGTGCGAGCTCGTGAGCGCGGCAACCGTGTGCCGCGCCGCGGCCAATGCCACCTGCGACATCGCGGAGACCTGCGGGACGCAGTCGCCCGCCGTGGAGGCGGCCTGCCCCGCCGACGTGGTGGTTACCGACGGCACCACCTGCAGCGACGGGCTCTTCTGCACCATCAATGATTCCTGCTCGGCCGGCACCTGCGGCGGCGACGTCAACACCTGCGACGACGGCGAGGCCTGCACCGCCGACTCGTGCAGCGAGAACAAGAACAAGTGCGAGTACTCCAACGCCGCCAACGGTACGTCCTGCGACGATGGCTCGGCCTGCACCACGGATGAAACATGCACGGGCGGCGTCTGCGGCGGCGGCAATGCCGTCGTCTGCACCGACGACAACGCGTGCACGGACGATT
>JBHEOD010000033.1:438-29209 GCA_046261745.1 Binatia bacterium | reverse complement strand
CGTGAGCTTCGCGATGGAGCTCATCGTCTACCCGATCCTCTTCCACCGCGCCCGCGCCTGGCAGTGGCGCCACCGCTGGTCCGCCTGAAAAAAGGGGTCTGACCCCTTTTTGGGAAAATGGGGTCAGACCCCTTTTTTTCTCTTCCGATCCACCGGACCGCGAGCGCGAACCAACACGCGCGTTTCCGCCGCACGAATGCCTTCCCGCATTTGACGGCTCCATGGGGTCGCCCTAGGTTGGCGCTGCGTTGCCTTCGGCCCCGGCTCGGGGCAGCGCACACCAGACATGTCGAGCGTCCGTCTCCTCTCTCTTTTCGCCCCTTCGCTTCGAGTCGTCGCCGCTGCGACAGCGCTCGCCGCCGCCTTGGCCCCCGCCCTCGTCAGCGCCCTCTTCATCATGACGCCGGCCCCCGCCGTCGCGCAGGACCAGCAGCGAAATCACCCCGCCGTGCAGCGCTACAACCGCACGGCCAAGGGCGCCAACGTGGAAGAATGGGTGCGGCGCCTGAGCGAACCGGACGTGCGCACCCGCCTCGATGCGGTGGACTCGCTGGGCACCAAGGGCGGGGACGAAGCGATTCGCCCGCTGATCGAGGCCACCTCCGACGAGGATTATCGGGTACGTACCCGAGCCATCTCGTTCCTCGGCAACCTGCGGGCCCTCGAAGCCTCCCCCGTGCTGATGCAGCTGCTGTTCCTCACCGACGTCGGTCGCGAGGAGAAACTCCGCGCGCTCTCCTCCCTCGGCCGCATCGCCGACCCGGCCACCAGCGAGCGCCTGGCGGTTTATGCCGCCACGATCGACGACGACGACCTCGCCTGCCGGGCCGTCCATGCGCTCGGAGAGATCGCCGACCCTCCCTCCAAGGCGCGCGTGGCCGCCCTTCGCGGCACCCGCCCGGGTACCGACATGGACCGCCTCGTGGACGACGCCCTGGTCAAGATCGACGAGAGGGAAAAGGCCAAGCCGATCGAGCAGCCCACCATCCTCGAGCTCGAGAAGAAGCTGGCCCGCCAGCAAGAGGCTGCCCAGCCGAAGTAGCCCCCCTCCCGGTCCGCCCGATAGACTCGGCGGACCCCCGTGACTAGTTATTGCCGTTTGAAGCCGCCGGAGTGGTGAAATTGGCAGACGCGCCGGACTCAAAATCCGGTGGAGGTAACTCCGTGTCGGTTCGAGTCCGACCTCCGGCACCAAACTAGCGCGACGTCGGTCCGCCCGGTCGAACCCCGGGCGTTCTTACGCAAACGGAGCTCCGCTCCGGCCAAGGGAGAACAGCGATGGGCAAGATCAAGGAACTGACCGACTCCACCTTCGACCAGGAAGTGCTCAAGTCCGAGGTGCCCGTGCTCGTGGACTTCTGGGCTCCGTGGTGCGGCCCCTGCCGAGCGATCGCCCCGCTGCTCGAGGAACTCGCCGGCGAGTACCACGGGCGCGTGAAGATCATGAAGATCAACGTCGACGACCACCAGACCTACGCGAGCCAGTTCGGCGTGCGCAGCATCCCGAATCTGCTCGTCTTCAAGAACGGCAAGGTCGCGGACCAGATCATCGGCGCGGTGCCGAAGAGCAAACTGGCCCAGGCCCTCGACAACGTCGCGGCCTGAGCGCGACCCCTGCGGGCGGCCCTGCTGAAGGGGCCGCCTTCTTTCGTATCATTCCGGGAGCCCGATTCCGCCATGCTCGATTTCATGCGTCGCAACGCGCGCTCGTGGGGCATCAAAGTCGCCCTCGGCGCCATCGTCATCGTGTTCGTCTTCTTCATGGGCGGAGGCGGCCAGATCGGCGCCGGCCCGGTGGCGCTCGTCACCGTTGGTGACATCGAGATCACGCGCCCCGAGTTCGACCTCGCCCAGCGACGCAACGAGTCGTACTTCCGGCAGCAGTTCCAGGGACAGGTCAGCGAGCAGATGCTCAAGTCGCTGAACGTGCCGAGGATGACTCTCGAGCAGCTCGTCGACGGCGCCGTGCTGCGATCCGAAGCCGACCGGCTCGGCCTTTCGATCCCTCCCGATGCCGTGAGGGAACAGCTGATGCGCGTGCCGGCTTTCCAGAGAGGAGGTCAGTTCTCTCCCGGGCTCTACCGCGACACGCTGAGCGCGCAGGGAATGTCGCCGGGCGCTTTCGAGGAAACGGTTCGCCAGGACCTGCTCGAAGCCCAGCTGGCCGACATCATCCGGCGCGGCTCCCACATCGGCGAGGAGGAGGCCTGGAAGCAGTACCAGCGCGAGAACCTGCGGATGAAGCTCTCGTACGTGGCTGTCGATTCGGCGGCGTTCGAGCAGGCCGTCACCGCCAGCGAGGATGCGCTCGCCAAGTTCTACGAGGCCAAGCAGGAGACCTTCCGGCAGCCGCCGTCGGTCAAGGTTCGCTACCTCGCGTACAAGGTGGCCGACATCGCCGGCAAGATCGACGTCTCGGACGTCGACCTCAACGAGTACTACGAACTCAACAAAAACACCGAGTTCCAGAACGAAGAGAAGATCGGCGCGCGCCACATCCTCAAGAAGATCGCCGGTGACGCCGGCGACGACGCGAAGAAGGCCGCGCGCGCGGCGATCGAGGACATCCGCACGCGCCTCGCCGAAGGCGGCAACTTCGAGGAGATCGCCAAGGCCGAGTCGGACGATACCGGCAGCGCCGTCAAGGGCGGCGACCTCGGCCTCTTCGGACGCGGTCGCATGGTGCCGGCGTTCGAAGCCGTCGCATTCGCGAGCGAGGTGGGAGCGACGAGCGAGATCGTCGAGAGCGACTTCGGCTTCCACATCATCCAGGTCTACGACAAGAAGCCGGCCGGCATCGCGCCGTTCGAGGAAGTGAAGGACTCGATCAAGCAGACACTCGCGAGCCAGAAGGCCGTCGAGCGCGCGTTCGACGAGTCGGCCGAGGACGCCGCGCAGATCGCCGACGGGGCAACCCTCGACAGCATCGCGACGGAGCGCGGCACCAGGGTCGAGGAAACTCCGATGTTCACCCAGGGAACCATCGTTCCGGGGATCGGCGCCGCGCCGGCTTTCATGGAGACGGCCTTCACGCTGGAAAAGGCAGGCGACGTTTCCGAGCCGGTCAAGGTGGGCAGCGATTACTACCTGGTCGCGCTCGTGGAGCGCAAGGAGAGCCAGGTTCCGCCGCTTGCCGAGGTGCGTGAGGAAGTGGAGGCCGCTTACCGTGCGGAGCAGTCTCTCGAGCTCGCGCGCACGCGCGCCGACGAGCTTCTCGCCACCGTCAAGTCGGGCACGCCGCTGTCGCAAGTCGCTTCGGAGAACGACCTCACCCTCGAAACGGCGGATGAAGTCGGCGGCAATGCCAACTTCGTCAAGGGGATCGGCTCGGTGCCGGGCCTGTCGGAAGTCGCGTTTGCGGCCACGAAGGACGGCGAGGCATTGTCGCGTTCCTTCGTCAGCGGAACCAAGGCCTACATCTTCGTGCGCGACGGCGTCACGGAGGCTACTCGCGAGGCTTTCGACGTCGTCAAGGACGACGAGATCGAAAGGCTCGAGAATGCGCGCGAGCAACGGGCGCTCAAGGATTTCATCGAGGCGCGCAAGCGGGAGTTGCAGGCGAACGACGAGATCGCGTTCGACAACGCGCAGCTCCGGCCGCTGCTTGGAGACACGACGCCAGTCGTGCAGTAGTTCGTCCGGGGCAGAGAAATATTTCGGCGTTGGGGAAAGGGGCAGGTACGTTTCGTGCCTGCCCCTTTTTTCAACGGGCGACGGCGCGCCGGCGGGGGACCATTCCGCCGGCGCGCCGCCTTCCACCTCTGACCGGCTAACGATGAGCCGCAAACGTCACGACGGCTGCCTTCCTAGCTATCGCACCACCGCGGCCCACCACCGTCATCGGGTGGGCTCCTGTCGACCACCGCTTCTGCTCGCGTCCGCTCTGGATCGCGCGTTCGACACGCCGCCGGGGTCGTCGAAGTCTTTCGTGAGCGTGGCCTTGGGCGAGGGCGATAGCAGAAAGGATGCCAGCCGCGCGGACGACGGTGATTCGCTGCGTTTTCAGGGTATCGCGCCCCGGCTTGCGGCAGGGGAACCTTCGCGGAGTCACGCGGCGCGCGTCCAATGCCCGCTTCCACGGCAGGTTGCTGCCCAAGGCTTGAGCGATTCTCGTGGAAGGGTGCGTGCTCGAACGGAGAGACATCCGTCGATGGGCGACGTGCCGGGCGTCGTAGGATTCTCGTGGGAGGAGCGTGCTCGAGCGTGAGACCCGCGGCCGGCGCGAAAGAACCTAGCGCAGCGCTTCCCAGGCCTCTGCCACGTTCGTGACCACCTGCACCTGGAGGCCGAGGCCGCCGGTCTTGACGGCGTCTTCTCCGCCGACCACGGCGCGCTCGAAGCCGAGCCTGGCAGCTTCGCGGAGACGCGCGCGCAGCTGGGTTACCGGGCGAACCTCGCCGGTGAGCCCAACCTCTCCGAGGACCAGCGTTCTCCTCGCAATGGCGTTGTCGACGTAGCTGGACGCGAGCGCGGCCACGATCGCAAGGTCGACGCCGGGGTCGTCGATGCGCACTCCGCCGGCGGTGTTCACGAAGACGTCCTGGCTGACCATCGACAAGCCGAGGTGCTTTTCGAGCACGGCGGCGAGCATCGCGACGCGCGCGTGGTCCACGCCCACCGTCGTGCGGCGCGCAGCGCCTGGATGACTCGGCGACACCAGCGCCTGGATCTCCACCAGCAGCGGCCGGCTGCCCTCGATGCAGGCCGAGATCACCGAACCCGGCGCCTCGCGACCGGCCTGCCCCGCCAGCACCTGGGAGGGGTTGCTTACTTCGACGAGGCCGTTGCCGTGCATTTCGAATACGCCGAGCTCGCCGGTGGGACCGAAGCGGTTCTTGACCGCGCGCAGGATGCGGAACGCGCCGTGCTGGTCGCCCTCGAAGTACAGCACCGCGTCGACCATGTGCTCGAGCACGCGCGGGCCGGCCACCGCACCTTCCTTGGTCACATGTCCGATGAGCCACAGCGCCGAGTTGAGTGCGCGCGCGCCGGTGATGAGCTCGGCGGTGGCTTCGCGAAGCTGCGACACCGAGCCCGGCGCCGACTCGACGCGCGACGTGCGAATGGTCTGCACCGAATCGACGATGACGGCCGCCGCACGCGTGTCGCGCATCGCGCGCAGGATCGCGTCGACGTCGATATCGGCCAGCACCAGAATGCCGCCGAGCGGCAACCCCAGGCGCTCGCCGCGACGCCGTACCTGCAATGCGGCTTCCTCACCGCTGATGTAGAGAACCGGGCGCCCGTGGGCGGCAAGGCCCGATGCGAACTGGATTGCCAGCGTGGATTTGCCGACTCCGGGTTCTCCGCCGACCAGCACGGCCGACCCCGCGACGAGGCCGCCGCCGAGCACGCGGTCAAGTTCGCCGATGCCGGTCGCGAGGCGTTCGCCGGCGGCGTCGCCTTCGACCTCCGCGAGCGGCTGGAGGCGCGGCGCGGAAGGCGCCCCTACGATGCCCGCAGCCTGGCGTCCCTTGGCGGGAGGCTCCACGCGGCGCGCTTCCTCCTGCAGTTTGTTCCATGCGCCGCA
Source organism: Binatia bacterium (assembly GCA_046261745.1). Lineage (GTDB taxonomy): Bacteria > Desulfobacterota > Binatia > UBA1149 > CAITLU01 > DATNBU01. The sequence goes on along the minus strand of JBHEOD010000033.1, from coordinate 23,679 downwards.
GGCCGGACACTTGCCGTCCCATTTGGTCTGGCGATGCCCGCAGTCCTGGCAGACATATTCCGTTGTCGCTTTGCTCTTCGACGCCACGGGCCCTGTAAACCATCGCGGCGCCGGCGATGCGAGGAAGATGGCAGCGTGATCGCGAACACCCTATGCTCGCTATCGCCACCGGCGATGAAACCGTGACACGCCCGACTGACCGAAAGCATCGCACTCGGGCACCTCGCCACCGCAGTGCCGCCACGGATGCGCCCGCACTCGTACCCGTACCTGCGCGGCCCGCCGCGAGCGCCCCGAAAGCGCGCACCGGATTCCTTCCGGCCGTCGTCGTCGCCGTCGCCGCCCTGCTCGCGTATTCGAACGCCGCTCCGCCGGTCACCGTCCACGACGACGCGTTCTTCGTGCCGGCCCGCCACGATCTCTCCGCGAGTTCGGTCCGCCAGATCTTCAGCGAAGACACCTGGGCATCGACCGGTTCCCCGGCTGGAACCTACCGGCCGCTGACCATTCTCAGCATCGCCGTCAACGGCGCGATGTTCGGCAACGACCCGGCCGGCTATCACGCCACCAACATCGCGCTTCACGCACTGGCGAGCCTCCTTGTCTACTTCCTGCTCGTGTCGCTGCTCGGCGCGGCGCAGGCCTGGCCTTGCGCGCTTGCCGCGACTCTCTTTGCCGTCCACCCCATCCACACCGAGGCCGTCGACTCGGTCTTCAACCGCTCGGAGATCCTCGCGACGACGGGCGTGGTCGGGGCGCTCGTCGCAATTTCACGCTGGCACGAAGCAAGGCCGGTGCTGGCCTGGACGGTGGCGAGCGTGCTCTATCTCGCCGCGCTGCTTTGCCGCGAGAGCGCGGTGACCCTGCCCGTCCTCGCCGCGCTGATGCTGTGGTTCACCCATTCGCACGAGCCACTGCGGCCGCGCATTCGCCGGGTGCTGCCGGTTGCAGTCCTCGCGCTGGCGCTGGCTGAGTACTTCGTGCTGCGCCAGCACGGCTTGTCGAGCCAGACGCAGGCAGTCGCTCCTGTCCTCGGCGTCGAGACGGGGCAGGACCTCGCGTCGCGCTTTGTGTATTCGATCGCTGCGCTTGGCGAGTACGCGCGCATGATGGTGTGGCCCTGGCCGCTGCGCATTTCGTACGAGAACTTCAGCGGCGACAGCATCGTTGCCGCGGCCGCGGTTCACACAGTGCTCCTGGGCACCGCATTCGCGCTGCGGCGCGCGCTGCCGATGGCGGCCTTCGCGGTGGCTTTCTTCTATGTTGCCCTGCTGCCGTCGACGCGGCTGTTCACAGCGCTTGGGGAGGCCCTCCAGCTTGGCGGCGAGGTCGTCGTTCACCTCCAGAACTCGCTGCTTGTCGGAGAGCGTGTGGCCTACTTGCCGTCGGTTGCACTTGCGATGGGCGTGGCCGTGGTGCTGGCCGTTGTTGCGCGTCGCCATGGCCTCGCGCTGGCAGCTGCAGGCGCCGCGTTGCCGATCGCCGCCGGGTTTCTCGTCACGATGGATCGCAACCGCGACTGGCACAGCGCAACCGAACTGTTCGCGGCCGAGGTGAAGGCCGCGCCCGAAAATGTCGACGGCTGGCGGCTCTTCGTGTCGGCCCTGTCGAATGCGGGGCGTTATAACGAGGCCGCAGCCGCCTGCGATGCGCAGCTCGAACGTCCGGGCCGCAGCGCCCAGCTCTTCAACAATTGCGGCGTCGTCTACGACCGCCTTCAGCGCGACGAGCCCGCAATCCGGGCCTACCAGCGCGCGATCGAACAGGGCCTCACGACGGTAGGCCATGCGAACCTCGGCCGCGTGTACGCACGCATCGGACGCATGGAAGAGGCCGAAGCGGAGTTCGTGGCGTCCGCCCAGTCCGAGAACGATCCGGCGAGGCGCCACTATCGCAATGGCCTTACGCTGGCGCGCTTTCATCCCGACCGAAAGGAAGAGGCCAGGCGGGAGTTCCAGGCGGCGCTCGCGCTGCAGCCCGACTTCACGGCGGCCCGGGCCGCGCTCGCGCGGCTCGGCTCCTGACCGGCACCGCAAGCGAGCAGCGCGGAGGCAGCGCCGGCATCACGTGCTCGCCACCGGCGAATCCTCGCCGGCATGGATCCCATCCAGCGCTTTTGCGACGCAGCGCGCTGGAAAAATTCACGACGGAAGGTTTGCCGCAACCTTGTCAAACGTGTCATTTTCGGCGCGATCGATGACGGGTCGATGCTCCGCAGTTCGCGGTGCGTCAAGGCGACGGGTCGGTGGGGGCCGTTGCCGGCATCCGGGTTATCGTGTGTGCCGGCGTCCCGGAGCGTCGGAACGAAAAGGGGAGAACATCATGAGTGTCTATGACCAAGGCACGACCGACCAGCGCGTTCCCACACGTGACGCGCTGCTAAAAGCCGCCGCGGCCCTGTTCGCCGAGAAAGGCGCCGAAGCCGTCTCCACACGCGAGATCGCGTCGAGGGCCAAGGTCAACAACGGCCTGATCCATCGCCACTTCCGCACCAAGGACGCACTGCTTCGTGCGGTGCTCGAGAGCCTCAGCGCCGAAATCTCGGCCGTGGACCAGGACGGCGACGAGAGCGCCATTCTGCTGCGCTTCTTCCATGCCGTTCGCGAGCGCGAGACCTACTGGAAATTGCTCGCCCGGACGATGCTCGACGGTCAGCCGATCGACCACGTGCAGAGAACCTTTCCGACCATGGGGCGAGCGATCGAGCTCATTCGCGAGATGCAGGCCCAGGGCAAGGGTCCCGCCGATGCCGACCCGCGCGCAGTCGCCGCGTTCCTGGCCGCGATGGCGTTCGGCTGGCTCGTCTTCGAGCCGTGGCTGCTGGCGGCGGGCGGGTTTGCGGAAGACGAGAAGGAGGCGGCCGGTCGGGACGTGATCCGCCTCGTGAGGGCGTTTCTCGAACAACCGACGTCCTGAGGTCGCCGCCGCGACGCGAAGACCGTGGTCGTCGCGCGCGCGGTTTACATTCCCGCACGCGGCAGTCACCGTCGAACGTCGCGAGGCCCCCGACGCGGATCTTTTTCCTCCGGCGCTGGTGCCGGCGGGATCCGGGAACGGCCACGCCACAGCGTTACGATGAAGAGTTTCTTTGCTTCGTTCTTCGGCACCCTGGCAGCCCTCGCGGTGCTCGTCGGCGCCGTCGCGATGGGCCTGGCGGTACTCGCGAGCGGCTTCACTGCCCAGCGCGAAGCCAAGGTTTCCGTCGAGAGCGGCTCGTGGCTGGTGATGGATCTCGCCGACCAGATCCAGGACACCCCCCTTCAGAACGAAGGATTCGAAGACCTGGCCGAGGCACTCGGCGACAGGAAGGAGCGCGTATTGCAGGCGCGCAAAGTCACGCGCGCGCTCGAGGCTGCCGCCGGCGACGGCGACATCGCCGGCCTCTACATCTCCGGCCAGGATCCTTCGCTGGCGCGCAGCAGCGGGTACGGCGCGCTGAAGGAAATCCGCGACGCGATCCTCGCGTTTCGCAACGCCGGCAAGCCGGTGAAGGCCTGGCTGACCTACGCCGGCACGCGCGAGTACTATCTGGCGTCGGCGGCCGACGAACTGTCCATGGATCCGTACGGCGCGATCCTGATGCCTGGCCTGGCGACGCAGCCGATGTTCTTCACCGGAGCGTTCGAGAAGTTCGGCATCGGTGTCCAGGTGACCCGCGTCGGCAAGTACAAGAGCGCCATCGAGCCGTACACGCGCAAGGACATGAGCCCCGAGAGCCGCGCGCAGACGCAGAAGCTGCTCGACGACCTGTGGGGCGAGATCACCAATGCCGTCGAGAGCTCGCGCAAGCTTCCCGCCGGACGCGTGCAGGAGGCCGTCGACTCCGAGGGCCTGCTGCGCCCCGAACAGGCGCGCGAAGCCCAGCTCGTCGACCGCATCGCATATGTGGACGAGGTTCTCGACGACCTGCGAGAGGCTACCGGCAGGAAGGGCTCCAAGGGCAGCTTCAAGCAGATCGCGCTGGCCGACTACGCGGCACTGGTACCTGACACGAACCTCGTCGCGAAGCGTCGCAACCCCGCGGTGGTCGTCGCCATGCCCAGCGGTCACGAGAGGATCGCCATCGTCTACGCCGAGGGCGCCATCGTCGACGGCAGCGGAAGCGACAAGGACGTGGTCTGGGCCGACGACCTCGCGCGCGAACTGCGCGAGCTGCGCCGCGACGACCGCGTCAAGGCCGTCGTGCTTCGTGTCAACAGCCCCGGCGGAAGCGTGTCGGCCTCGGAGGCCATCCAGCGCGAGGTGCGCCTGATCCAGGAGAAGAAGCCGGTCGTCGTGTCGATGGGAAGCGTGGCAGCGTCCGGCGGGTACTGGATCTCCACTTACTCGGAGAGAATCTTCGCCGAGCCGTCGACGATCACGGGTTCGATCGGCGTATTCAGCCTTCTCTTCAACATCCAGGATCTGGCCAACGAAAAGCTCGGCCTCAACTTCGAGACCGTCAAGACGGGGCGCTTCGCCGACGCGGCGACGATCACGCGTCCGAAGACCGACGAGGAACTCGCGATCATCCAGAAGAGCGTGGACTGGATCTACGACCAGTTCCTGTCGAAGGTTGCGGAGTCGCGCAGGCTCAACCCGCAGGTGGTTGCCGAGATTGCGCAGGGGCGTGTGTGGTCGGGCGCAGAAGCCGCAAGACTCGGCCTCGTCGACGAACTCGGGGGGCTCGACGCGGCAATTGCGTTCGCCGCAGCCAAGGCTTCCGTCGGCGAGGAGTTCACCGTCATCGAGGTCCCGAAGCGCAGGAAGTTCATCGAGACCCTGGCCGAGGCGTTCGACAAGAAGCGCGAGGAGAAAGCCGGTGCCGGGATCGCGAACGCGCTCGTTCGCGAGGCGCTGCGAGGGCTGGCCACGGTGGCAGAGTTCAACGATCCTCGCGGCCTCTACGCGCGACTTCCGTTCGACGCTGCGCTGCCTTGACGAGCGGCTGCGGCGCAGGCTCCCCGCCGCGCCGACACGCGCGCAGCCTCCGCGAAAAACAGGCTGACGCAGGGCGACATCCCGCCGCGGTTTGGGCGCCTCGGTCGCTCCGGCCAGGCATTCGACGCGCTTCCTCAAATCCCTTCGCCACCCGCCCCGCGGGCGGGCGTGTTGCCGCACCCCCACGTCGGTAAACCCATCTATCCCGCCATCGGGTGACTCGACATCACCTGATCCAAAAAACGCTGTTCCGCACAGCGCGCCAACCTTCGCAGCGTGTTCGTAATCCAGCAACTGCACGCCGGTTCCAGCGAATGCGACACGCCTGCATCCTTTCGCGATGCGTTGCAGTGATGCACGCATGAGTTTGCTGGGGATTCACTCCAAGCGCGCGAAACTGCGCAACATGCGCGCGGTGCGTCGTGGCACGTTTTCTGCTCGATTCCGCACACAACCAAACACGAGCGGAAACACAGCGTCGCAAGCCGCAAGCACAACGACCTTGATCCGCGACCATCAGTCGACGACAACACAGCGACCTTTTGCAGCCCGCACCGAGCGAGGAGGAAGCACGTGGAGAAAACATTCGACCGTCTCAGCGCACTCGACAGTTTCTTTCTGGATACCGAGAGCGAACATTCGCCGATGCACATCGGCGCGATGTGCCTGTTCGAAGACCCCAAGCCTGGCGACCGTGGTGTCACGTTGCGAAGGTTGCGTGCTCACGTCGAGGCACGGCTCGCCCTCATCCCGCGCTACCGCCAGCGCCTTATGCGCGTACCGTTGGAAGGTCACCCCGTTTGGGTCGATGCGAGTGATTTTCGCATTGCCGATCACGTGCGCGCGGTCGCCCTGGCGGCACCGGCCTCCCCAGGCCATCTCGAAGAGACGGTCTCGTGGATCTTCTCGCAGCCGCTGTGCCGCAGCCGTCCGCTGTGGGAGATCTGGCTGATCGAGGGCCTGCCCGGCGGTGGATTCGCGCTCGCGTGCAAGACCCATCACTGCCTTGCCGACGGCCTGAGCGGCGCCGCGCTGCTGTGCGCCATTCTCGGCCCGGAACCTTTCTCCATTCCGGAGACACCGCGGGCGTGGCGTCCGCGGCCGCTGCCCACTGCCGCCGAGTTGCTGCGAAACGCGGTTGATACGCGCGTGCGCGGCGCCGCCGCGCTGGCATCCACGGCGCTTAGCAATGCTTACCACTCTCCTGAGGCCATGGTGGACGGGGCGTCGGAGCTCGCGTCGGCGGCGCGCTCTTTCGCCAGTGCGAGTTGGCGCCCACCCACCACGACTGCCTTCGACCGGCCGACGGGCAGCGATCGTCGCTACCTGTGGTGGACGATCTCCCTCGACGACGTGAAGAGAATCGGACGGCGCCTCGGTGGGACAGTCAATGACGTCGCGCTGACGCTCGTCAGCGAGGCTTTCGCGCAGACTTCGGCGGCGAGCACGCCGGGACGCGACCTTCGCGTGTACTGCCCGGTTGCCGCGGACAACCCGGTTTCCACTTTTACGCTCGGCAATAGCGTTTCTGGGATGTTCATCGATCTTCCCGTCGAGGCGACCGATCTCAGGGATCGCTGGCAACGCGTCGTGCATGCGTCGCGGGAGTGCAAGGAATCCGGCTCTGCCGAGGGCGCCTTCCTTCTCGAGAAGCTCGCCAACACGTTCAGCCCGACCCTGCTCTCGCGCCTTGAATCGGTGGTGGGTGCCACGCAGGTCTTCAACCTGATCCTCACGAACGTGCCCGGACCACAGTTCCCCCTCTACCTGTTCGAGCAACAGATGACCGGCGTATGTCCGCTCGTGCCGCTGTTCCGCGGACAGGGACTCGGTGTCGCCATCTTCAGCTACGCGCGAACGCTGACCTGGGGATTCCACATTGATGCGAGCCGCATCGACGCCGCCCGCCAGTTGCGTAGTGCACTGGCCTCGGCCGCCATCAAGCTCGCACGACTGGCTGACGAAACGGTGTCCACTGCCCAGGAACGGGCGCAGCCGATCCCAATCCACACGTCGCGCATTCCGCAGCGCGAGCGGATCGCGACCAGCGCCGCCGGCTAAGCGGAAGCCGGGCCCTGACGGCAGGGACACCCACGCGACGACGGGCGGTAAACCCCGCGGTTTCTCCGGATGAACCGGACGGGCTCCTGGGGTCCCCCCGTCGCCGCGCGTTTCTTTCGAGCGGCGAAAAACCTCTCCCGTGGATGCGCGCCCAGGTCCGAGGATCTTCCGCAGCCTGGCCGGAGAGTCGACATCCCCCCGCATGGGCGGCTATAGTGCGCGCGGTTCCTTTCCGCATGCGCGTCGCTCTCATCTCGGATCTCCACGGCAACGAAATCTCGCTGACGACCGTTCTGGCGGACCTCGACCGCCAGGGAGTCGACGCCCTGATCTGCCTCGGCGACGTCGCCACCCTCGGCCCGCGACCCAGCGAGGTCATCGGCCTGTTGAGACAGCGCGGCTGTCGCAACATCCTCGGCAACCACGATGCATTCATGATCGACGAGGAACTGATCCGCACGTACTCAGAGGTGCCGATCGTCGTCGATTCGGTCGACTGGTGCCGCCAGCAACTCTCCGCCGCCGACATCGAATTCCTGACGGGCTTCGAACCGAATATCGCGATGGAGCTGGGAGAGGGCGTCGAAGCCTTGCTGTTCCACGGCTCGCCGCGCTCCCACATGGAAGACCTGCTGGCGACAACCGACGCGGAAGAGCTCGACCGCTGTCTCGGCGAGACCACCGCCACCGTGCTGGCCGGAGGCCACACCCACATCCAGATGCTGCGCCAGCATCGCGGCATGATGCTCGTGAATCCCGGCAGCGTCGGCATGCCGTTCAAGGAATACGTGGGCGGGCAGGCTCCGCAGATCATGCCCTACGCGGAGTACGCGATGATCGAAGCGGACGGCAAAGCCGTGCAGGTGAGCCTGCGCCGCGTCGCCGTCGACAAGGCGCGCCTTCGCAAGGAAGCGGAGGCCTCTACCAATCCGATCTGCCGCGCGCTCGAGCGGCAGTACGCCTGAAAGATCGGTTTATTTCTTGCGCGCGGCGTCGAGCAGGTCGCCGAAGGTCCCGAACGATCCGGACTTCTGGTCGCTGAGCACGCGATCCTGGTCGCGTCTGTCCTCGGCCGCCTCGGCGTCACGTTCCTGGCGCACCTGTTCGACCATCGACAGGCTCACGCGCCGCTCGGCGGGATCCACCGCCAGTACGGTCACTTCCACTTCCTGTCCCACCGTGGCGGCCTGGCGAGCATGCGTGAGGCGGCGGTCGAGCGTCATCTTGGAGATGTGCACGAGGCCTTCGATGCCGGGCATCAGTAAGCTTCGACTCGCGTGACGACGCCGCTCACCGTCGAACCGACGGGGAAGCGCGTCTCGAGCGTCTTCCAGGGGTCTTCGGCCAGCGCACGCAACGAGAGCGCCACCTGGCGGCGTCCGTCCTTGTCGGCCTTGTCGGCGACTTTGATGACCTGCACGCGCACGGTCTGGCCGAGCGAGAGAACTTCTTCCGGGTGCTTCACTCGCGTGAACGCGAGCTCGCTCACGTGGATCATCCCGTCGACACCGCCGAGGTCGACGAAGGCGCCGAAGTCGCGCAAGGACCGCACGGTGCCGTCGAGCACCGCACCGACCTGGATCTTCTGCCAGGTCTTGGCTGCTTCTTCGGCGGCCTGTTCCTCGAGCACGTCGCGTCGCGAAACGACTACGTTGCGCCCGTCGTTCTCCACCTTGGTGACGCGGAACGCGAAGCGTCGGCCGATGTACTCGGAGGCCGGGATGCGTTCGCCGCCGCGGCGCAGGTCGATCAGCGAGCCGGGACAGAACGCCCGCACGCTTCCGAAATGGACTTCGAAGCCGCCCTTGGTCTCGCCGCTGACCAGGCCTTCGACGGGCACGCCGAGCGCGAGCGCCTGTTCCAGTTCGGCGGCGGCGTGACCGCCGCGTCCGAGCATGCGCGTCAGTACCGCGCTGCCCGAGGTGCCGCCGTCGTCGAGAACGCTGGCCTGGATCTGGTCACCCACCGACACCTTGATCTCGCCGGTGGACGGGTCGCGAAACTCGGCGAGGTCGATGGTGCCTTCGGCCTTGTCGCCGACGGCGACGAATACACTCGACTGGCCGATCGCGATCACCTTGCAGGAGATGAGGTCTCCCGCCGCAACTCGCTTCGACTTTGCGGCCTTGCCGGGCTTCTGGGTGGCCTCGAACATCGACGCGAAATCTTCCGCGGTGTCGTTCGGCCCGGTGTCGTTCGGGGACGTGGGTCGGCTCGGCATTCGGGAGGGCTTGGCGGATGGGGTTTGGTCGGACATGGCGGTACCTGCCTTGGGCGTGAACCCCAGCCATTCGCAGAGCCGGCGTGTTTACTCAATCGACGGGGTCGGTCACAGTCGCGCACTGCTGCGCGCGCGGCGTCGGCGTCGTGCCCGATTCGGGTGCCAACACAGCGTCGCCACCCGCAAGGAGAACCCGTCCCATGCTCGACTACGCCTTCCGAATCCGAAAGTTCGCCCTGCCCGGCCTGTCCACCTTGGCGGCGTTCACCATGCTGACCGTCGCGGCTCCGGTCCTGGCCGGCGGCGACTGGAACGATGCAGCAATCGCGTGGAAGCCTTACGAGCAGGGACTGGCGGAAGCCAAGTCGGCTGGCAAGCCTGTCTGTCTGATTTTCTACACCGAGTGGTGCCCGCATTGCACCAACTACGCCAAGCTCTTTCACGACCCGGCGCTGGTCGAGCTCAGCAAGAAGTTCGTGATGATCCGCATCGACAAGGACAAGGACGGGGCCACCAGCGCGAAGTACGCGCCCGACGGCTCCTACATTCCGCGCACGTTCTTCCTGACCAGTGACGGAACGTTGCTCGACAAGATCACCGAGCAGCGCGAGAACTACCGCTACTTCTACAATGAGAGCGATCCGGCCGGAGTGATGCGCTCGATGAATGCGGTGCTGGCGCTTCCCGCGAAGTAGGCGAAGCCGCGCCTGTTCGCCGAGCGGCGGTAGTTCGTCTTCCTGGCCACCTCGCCCGGACCCGCATCGCGAACCGGGTTGCCTTGATCCAACAAAGAGGGCGGCGCCGTGGCAGGCGCCGCCCTCTCGTTTTGCACTGATCCTGGCGCGTCCTCGTCAGGGCAGCCGCCGCACCTCCACACCCGGAGACGCCCAGCAGGCAGGCACTGCCCGTGGCGCAGGCATCCGCATCGGCGCATGAACCCGAGCCGCGCTGATCCGGCACGAATTTTCCGCACGCCGCGCTGGCACGAAGCGTGCTCATTCGGCGGCGAGGACCAAATGCAGAACGACCCGGCCATGCTGCCGCCGGAGGTCCCGGCCGGGAGGACCCAAAGGCTGGCATTCGATGAGATGTTCGGTGAGGCACGGGTAGGCCCGGGCCGCTACAACGATCCTTCGCCTGCGAGCGAAGCGGACGCCGTGTCTTCCCAGTCGCAGTCGCAGTCGAGCGCCGGCACCGGGCAATCCCCGGGCGGCGCCGCGTTGCTGCGCCTGTCGCAGCTCGGCGTGCGCTCGGCGTACGAAGGCATCGCAGCCTGGCTCGCGCGCACCAGCCCGGACGAAAGGCGCCTCAAGGCCCGCGAGGCCGAAGTGCTGTTTCGCCGCATCGGCATCACCTTCGCCGTCTACACCGAAGGCGGCGATCCGGAGCGGCTGATCCCGTTCGACATCATCCCCCGCATCCTGGACCGCAAGGCCTGGCTGCTGCTCGAACGCGGGCTCACGCAGCGCGTGAAGGCACTCAACGCGTTCCTGCACGACACCTACAACAAGGGCGAGATCGTCAAAGCCGGCCGCATCCCGTCGTCGCTGATTCTCGGCAACGAGGGCTTCCGACCCGAGATGCAGGGCTTCACGCCGCCGGCCTCGGCGTACACGCACGTCTCCGGCATCGACATCGTTCGCACCGGCGAATCCGAGTTCCACGTGCTCGAGGACAATTGCCGCACGCCGTCGGGCGTGTCGTACATGCTCGAGAATCGCGAGGCGATGCTGCGCCTGTTTCCGGAGCTGGTCGCGTCGCACGGCATCGCGCCGATCTCGCGCTACCCGGAGGAACTGCTCGAGACGCTGCGCGACGCCGCGCCGCCGGCCTGCCGCAATTCGCCGACGATCGTGCTGCTCACGCCGGGGCAGTACAACAGCGCGTACTACGAGCACTCCTTCCTGGCCGACGAGATGGGCATCGAGCTCGTCGAGGGCGCCGACCTTTTCGTCGACGGCGGCCTGGTATTCATGAGAACCACCGAGGGGCCGCGACGCGTGGACGTGATCTACCGCCGCCTCGACGACGACTTTCTCGACCCGCTCACGTTCCGCAAGGACTCCACGCTCGGCGTCCCGGGACTGTTCGCCGCCTATCGCGCCGGCGCCGTCACGCTGGCCAACGCGGTCGGAACCGGCATCGCCGACGACAAGGGTATCTATCCCTTCGTTCCCGAGATGATCCGCTTCTACCTCGGCGAGGAACCGATCCTCGCCAACGTGCCCACCTGGCGCTGCGCCGAGAAGGATGACCTTGCCTACGTGCTGGAACACCTGGACGAACTGGTCGTGAAGGAAACGCGCGGCTCGGGCGGCTACGGAATGCTGGTGGGGCCGTGCTCCACGAAGGAAGAGCGCACCATTTTTGCCGCCAGGCTTCGCGCCAATCCCACCGACTACATCGCGCAGCCGACGCTCGCGCTGTCCACCTGCCCCACCTTCGTCGACCAGGGAATCGCGCCGCGCCACGTCGACCTGCGCCCGTTCGTGCTGCTGGGCAGCACGGTGAGGATCGTGGCCGGCGGACTCACGCGCGTGGCACTTCGCGACGGATCGCTGGTCGTCAACTCGAGCCAGGGCGGGGGCACGAAGGACACCTGGGTCCTCGAAGACCAGGCTCCCCTGACTCTCGCCGGAAGGGAAGGCTGAAGCCGTGCTCGCTCGCACAGCCGACAGTCTCTTCTGGCTCGCCCGCTACATGGAACGAGCGGAGAACGTCGCGCGCACGCTGCAGGTGGGCCACCGCATGGCCAGCATGTCGCGCTCGATCGGCAATCCGGGCAACGAGTGGTGGTCCACGCTCGTCGCCACGGGTTGCGGCCCGGGCTTCGCCCGAAAGTACGGCACCGAGGAGCCTTCGTCGCGCGACGCGGTGCACTACCTGGTGCGCGACGCCGACAATCCCTCCAGCATCTTCTCGTGCTTCGAGACGGCGCGGCGCAACGCGCGTGCGGTGCGCACTGCCCTCACCGTCGACATGTGGGAGGCACTCAACGAGACCTGGCTCGGCGCGCGCTCCTTCAGCGACCGTGATTTCGATTCCGAGCGCGTTGTCGTCTTTCTCGATTGGGTCAAGCACCGCTCGCTGCTGTTCCACGGCGCGTACGCGAACACGATGCTGCGCAACGACGCGTACTACTTCACGCAACTCGGCACCTTCGTCGAGCGCGCCGACAACACCGCGCGCATCCTCGACGTGAAGTACCACGTGCTGCTGCCGCCCACCGACGAAGTGGGCGGCGCGCTCGACTACTACCAGTGGCAAGCCATCCTGCGCGCCGTCTCGGCCCTTCGCAGCTACCACTGGGTCTACCACGGCCGCCTCCATCCGTGGCACGTGGCAGAGCTGCTCATCCTGAGGCCCGAGATGCCGCGCTCGCTGAGGTCCTGCTACATGCAGATCACGCGCTATCTCGACCTCATCGCGGATCACTACGCCGGCAAGCGCGGCGAATGCCACCGCCTCGCCGGGCAGATCGACGCGAAACTGCGCTTCGGACGTATCCAGAACATCTTCCAGGGCGGGCTGCACGAGTTCCTGACCGATTTCATCGGCGACACCGAGACGCTCGGCCGCAACATCGGCGAGTTCTACCTCGTCTCCTGAGGCAACCATGCGACTGTCCATCCGCCACCAGACCACCTATCGCTACGACGAACCCGCCGAGTATGCGGCGCAGATCCTGCGCATGACGCCGCGCGAATACGGCGGCTTGCGCGTGGTGCGCTGGAACGTGACCACCACCGGCCCCGGGCGGCTCTCGAAGTTCGAGGACGGCTTCGGAAACTTCTCGCACGTGCACACCGTCGTGGACATGCACGACACGCTGGCCGTCGAGGTGGACGGCGAGGTGGAAACCACCGACACACTGGGAGTCGTGCGCGGCGGCAGCGAGCCGCTTCCGCTCGGCGTGTACCTGCGCAGCACGCCGCTGACGTTCCCGTCGGACACCATCGCGGCTCTCGCGGCAAGGGCCGCCACGGAGAGTTCGACGCGCGCGGTGCTCCACCTTCTGATGCAGCTCGTGGCCGAGTGCGTGCAGTATCGCCCCGGCAGCACGAGCGTCGTGACCACCGCGGCCGAGGCGCTGGCCGGCGGCAGCGGCGTTTGCCAGGACCAGGCCCACGTCTTCATCGCCGCCGCGCGCGTGCTCGGCATCCCGACTCGCTACGTCGGCGGTTATCTTTGTCTCGACGGCGACGGCTTCCTGTCGCGCATGTCACCCGGAGACGAAGCGGGGCACGCGTGGGCCGAGGCTTTCGATGCCGAATCCGGCTGGACCGGCTTCGATCCCACGAGCGGCACCGTCTCCGGGCCGTGGCACGTGCGCACCAGCATCGGCCTCGACTATGAATCGGCGTCGCCGGTTCGGGGCATTCGTCGCGGGCAGGGCGGCGAGGTCCTCGAGGTGGGAGTGCAGGTGGCTCGCTTGGGTGAGCAGTGAGTGCGATCTATCCCGGGAGCTGACGAGGCGGCGCGGCGCCTTCTGCGGCTGCGCCAGATCGAGTAGGCTCTGCGGACCACACCACCGCCCAAAGGGATCAACCCATGACGTATTGCGTCGGACTTCATCTCCGCGACGGGCTCGTGCTCGTTTCCGACACCCGCACCAACGCCGGCGTCGACAACGTCTCCACCTTCGGCAAGATGCACGTGGTCGAGAATTCGGGCGAGCGCGTGATGGCGCTGCTGACGGCCGGCAATCTCGCGATCACGCAGTCGGTGGTCAACCTGCTGGCGGAGGGCGTCGAAGTGGACGGCGGTCTCGAGACGCTGCTGCACGTGCCGACGATGTTTCGCGCGGCCCAGCTCGTCGGCGCGGCCGTGCGCCAGGTGTGGAAGGTGGACGGTCCTTCGCTGCAGCAGCAGAATATCAGTTTCGACGTGTCCATCCTGCTCGGCGGCCAGATTCACGGCCGGCCCGCCCGGCTTTTCCAGATTTACGCGGCCGGCAACTTCATCGAGGCCACCCCGGAGTCGCCGTTCCTGCAGATCGGCGAGCACAAATACGGCAAGCCCATTCTCGACCGCGCGGTCAAGCACGAGATGCCGATCGAGGACGGCATCAAGCTGGCGCTCATCTCGATGGATTCGACCCTGCGCAGCAACATGAGCGTGGGCCTGCCGATGGACCTGCTCGTGCTGCGCGACGACGAATCGCGCGTGGGCCTGCGCCGGCGCATTCATGAAGACGACGAGTACTTCCGCATGATCCGCGAGCGCTGGTCGGCGGCGCTGCGCGAGGCCTATCGCAGCATCCCAACGCCCGACTGGATCTCCGGAGGCGGCTGAAGCCGCACGTTGCCGGCGTCGGCTTGGCCGAGGGTTTCCCGGCAGGGAACGTGGCGACGGGCAGAAGCGAGCCGCCATTGGCTCGCCACGATTCCCCTTGCGTGGTAGCTTCGCGCGCCGTCACCAATCCGCCACCACGCGCATCGCGCGACCGACTGCCGAGACAGCGCCGGGCAACAGGAGAATAACCCATGGACAGGAACAAGGTCGTCGAAACCCTCAACGGCATTCTGGAACTCGAGCTGGCGGGGGTGGTCCGCTACACGCATTACTCGTTCATGATCTTCGGCCACGCCCGCATTCCCATCATCGCGTGGATGCGCTCGGAAGCCTCCGAAGCGGTCACCCACGCGCACGCCGCCGGCGAACTCATCACGGCCTTCGGCGGGCATCCGTCGCTGAAGATCGGCAAGCTGCTCGAGACCCACAAGCACGACATCGACGACATCCTGCGAGAGGCCATCGAGCACGAGCAGGGCGGCGTTGCGCTCTATCGCCAGCTTCTCGCGCTCAGCGAAGGCAACGACGTCCGCCTCGAAGAATACGCCCGCGAGATGATCCGCACCGAGGAGGACCACATCGCGGAGATCGAGAAGATGCTGCGCCGCCCGGGCACGCTCGATCCGGCGGCCTGAGCCCGGGCTCGCGCCGACGAGGTAGCGGCGCTGCCATTGACGCAGCTTCGCGCCCCACCTATCTGCGGCTCCATGTCGCGCTCGCGCACCGTCCGCGTCGCCGATCCCAGCCCATGGATCGTCGATGCCGGCTACGACCGGTATTTCCTGTGGATCGCCTGGTGCGTGCCGCTGGCGCTATGGGCAATCGCGGTTTCCCTGCCCTACGGGCTGCTGATCGCCCTCGTCCTGTTCGTGCTGCTCGACAACTCGCACCAGGTGGCGTCCCTGCCGCTGACCATCTTCGATCCGGCTACCATGAGGCGATCCGCGCCGGTTTATCTGAGCGGCGCAGCGGCCATTGGCGGCGCCGCCATCGCCATCTCGTTCTTCCCGGGAACCTTCGTCGCCCAACTCTGGGCCAGCCTGGTGGTCTACTGGGGGGCCTGGCACATCATCCGCCAGCACTACGGCTTCCTGCGGCTTTACCAGGCTCGCGAAGCGCCGTCGGAGGCGCTCGTGGCGCGCGCCGAGGTGTGGGCGCTCTACAGCGGCGCGTCGTTCCCGTATTTCCTCAATCTTTCGCAGGGCTGGGCTTCCGAGGAAGGCATCGGCGCGATGCTCTACAGGGTGCCGGTGCCGGAGTGGTCCGCATGGATGGTGCTTTCCGTCTTCCTCGTGTCCATCGGGATCGTGCTTTTCGACGGCGCACGGCGCGCGCGCAGCGGCAAGGCGGCCGTCTCCCGGCGCCTGCTTCACCTGCTTCTCGTCGTCAGCAATTTCTGGATCGGCCTGTTGTGGGTGGGCCGCGACAATCTCATCCTCGCCGTGCTGTTCATTACGAGCTACCACGACCTCCAGTATCACGCGGTCGTCTGGCTGGTCGGTCGCAAGCGCTCGGGTGCCGCGGCGGAGCCGGTGTTTCCGGCTGTTCGGCGCATGTTCGGTTCGATGGGGATGTTCGTGGCGGCCGTGATGGTCGGCGCCGTGGCACAGGCCGTGTTGCGCAACGACTTCCAGCTCGCCGGTTCGCTGCTGCCCGAATCGGTGGTCACGACAGCCGTCTTCGCGCTGTTCACCAGCTACAGTTACATGCACTACTTCTTCGACGGCAGGATGTGGAAGCTCAGCAAGGATTCGCGCCTGCGCGCCGAACTCGGCCTCGGTTCCAGCAAATAGAAAAAGGGGTCTGACCCCTTTTTCGGAAGCGTCAGACCCCTTTTTGCCGGGTTCGTGTGGACACGCGTTCAGGGCGCCGGCGGGTTGAACTTCGACATCTCGGTGCCCATGCGCTCGTGCCCGTACTTTTTCCAGACGGGGTTCTTGCCGCGGCGGCGTTCGTACTGCGCCGGCGTGAAGCGTGGCTCCGACGAGCCGCCCCCCGAACCGCCGAGCAGGCCAAGCGAGACGTTGCGGCCGCGATACGTCGGATGCGTGTCGTCCGAGAGTAGGTAATCGAAGCTCCTCGACGGGCGGACGAAGTGGAAGTTCGCATCGCGGATGGTGTCCCGCAGCGTGACCGTGAGCCGCTGCACGTAGTCATCCTCGCTTTCTCCCTGACGATAGCGCAGCGCCTTCGTATCCTTGCGTCGGTCGCCGTTGGAGTCGTAGTCGGCCCCCATGAACTCGGCGAACGTGTCGGCGCATTCGAAGCCGTACTCGGACGCGAAATTGCACATGCGCCAGTTCATCCGCACCAGGTAGGGCAGGAACGCGTCCTGCTTGTTCACGCTCAGGCCGGTCGACTCGTCCGTGCAGCTGGTGAGCGTGTCGTCGACGTCGTAGGACGCGTAGTACAGGTTCGAGATCACCTTGCGCTTCACGTTCGCGTGCGCGTTGGCGTTGATGAAGACCATCGCGTTCCGGACAAACCGCGTGCACTTGCTCAGCGCTCCATCGAGCCTCGAGAAGTCGCAGGTCCCATTCTGGCCGGAGAAGTCGTTGCGCGCCCCGAGTGCGTCGTTCCCGCACATCTCGAAGGCAACCACGCGCGTCTCGGGCGTCTGCATGTAGGAAGCATCGTCAACGATCTTGCTGCGGTAGACGTCTCCGGCCTTCGCCCCCGATTTCGCACGACGGACGATTTCCACGTCGGTTCCCCATTCGTTGGAGGCATACTCGCCGTCGACCGTGGGCGCTGCGTAGATCGCAACATTGGAGATCGAGCCCTTGTAGCCGGCGAAGATCGAATCGCCGTACGCGACAATGCGGTAGGTGGTCTCGCTCTCGGGCCGGTCGATGGTCCACGAGACGTTCTGGGCGATCGTGCTGGCGGCGACGTGACTGGATCCGCCCACGACGCAAAGGAGCGTCGCGATCGGCAGGAGCTGGAACATGGGATGGCGTGTGGGTGATTTCATGCTGTTCTTCCTCCCGGCGATAAACGGCGGGCTCGACGAAGTTGGGCAACCAGGAGATGAGCTCGGTGACCGTACCAGCCTGTGGACAGGCGGCATAGGGGGCCGGCCCAAACAACTCACCCGACTTCGTCAAGAGGAAGAACCGCATTTCCCCGATCTCGTTCTTCTCGCACGAGATCGGGGGACGGCACTCGATTCGTGCCGCCGCCGCGGCAATTGCGTGGGGGAATCAGCCAGCGTGTGAAAACGCAACCAGCCCGCCGCCGTCGATCACCATGGTGTTTCCGGTCATCCATCCGCTCTGCGCGTCGTCGGCGAGAAAAAGCGCCGCCTGGGCAATGTCTTCCACCTCGCCGAGACGGCGCAGCGGATACGACCGCGCCACCTGCTCGCCGCGACCGTCGGCCCACAACGCGTGCGCAAAATCGGTCTTGATCAGGCCCGGCGCTATTGCGTTCACGCGTACCTTGGGCGCCAGCTCGGCCGCAAGCTGCCGCGTCAGGTGCAGCAGCGCCGCCTTGGTCACGTCGTAGACGCCGAGGATCGGGTTGGTCGAAAGGCCGCCCACGCTCGAGATGTTGATCACCGAGCCGCCGTGCTCCTTCATCCAGCTTCGCCATGCGAGCTGCGTCCACACGAGCGGCGCCGTCAGGTTCGTGTCGATGGTCTTGTTCCAGCGCGACGTGTCGACGTCGATGGTCGGCCCGGCGTAGGGATTGGTGGCCGCGTTGTTGACCAGCACATCCACGCGTCCGAGCCGCGAGATCGCAGCGGCGATCACGCGCTCGGCATCCTCGGGACGGCCGACGTGGCCGGGCTCGACGTGCGCGTTCGCACCGATCTCACGCGCCGCCGCCTCGCAGCTTTCCGCACTGCGCGACGTGATCATCACCTGCGCGCCGGCAGCGGCCAGTGCCGCGGCGATGCCCTTGCCAATTCCTCTGGAACCTCCGGTCACGAGGGCGACCTTTCCTTCAAGCGATGTTTTCATGGACGCGTTCAACCAAAGGACGCGTGCGGAGTCGACTTCGCGTCCGTGAAGGCCCCGACGCGCTCGTTTCCGGCACGCCAAGCGACTATGTTCCGCGCCATGACGCAGATGACGACGAACTTCGCGCCGCATGCCGGCCGCTTCACGCCGTTGGCGCCGGATCGCGTCGCGCGTTTTGCCTCGTTCGCTCCCGGTCGCCCGGAGTATTTCCCCGGACTGCTCGGCATCCAGCTCGAGGAAGTTCGGCTCGACTATGCGCGCATGCGGCTGCCGTTCCGCTCCGTACTTAACCAGCCCGCGGGCGTGATGCACGGCGGAGCGATCGCTACGCTCATCGACACTGTCGTGGTGCCAGCCATCGCCACCGGTTACGAAGAGCCGCACCGCTTGCTGACGATCGACATGCAGATCCAGTACATGGCGGCCGTCGTGGACGAAGACGCGGTGGCGGAGGGATGGATCGTCAAGCGCGGCCGCTCCACCGTGTTCTGCCGCGCCGAGGTGCTGACGGCCAAGTCTGGTCTCGTCGCCGCCGGCACGCTGGTCTACAAGGTCGCGAAGGCCTGACGCCGGTGGAGCTTGCCGCGACGGTCCGCCGCTTCCGCTTCCGCTTCGCACGGGTGGGCGCGTCGTTTGTCGGCGGTTCCGGATTGCTCGTTCTGTACGGCTGGGTCTTCGACTTCGAAGCCCTGAGAACTCCGATTGCCGGCGTGGCCGCGATGAAGGCCGACGCCGCCGCATGTTTCGCGCTGTGCGGCGCCGTCCTGTGGGCGCTCGCGGACGAAACCGCCTCGCTGCGACGGCGACGCGCGGCCGGCACCCTCGCCGCGCTCGTGCTCGCAATCGCGTACGTGACCGTCGTCGAGCAGATCCTCGGCCTGTCCCTCGGTCTTGACAAAGTCGTCGTTCGTCATACCGCAGCCTCCATCCCGGGAAGCGCCGCGATGCGCATGGCGCCGGTCACGGCCGCCGGTTTCCTGCTGGCCGCCATGGCCCTGCTGCTGGTCGCCGCGGGGCGGGCGAAGAGCTGGATTGCCGGACTGTGCGCCGTGGTGGCGCTGCTCGGAAGCGTGGCAGCGGTCGGCTATCTCTACGGATCTCCCTCGCTGTACTCGATGCCGGGCTTCTCGTCGGTATCCGCTCCTACCGCGATCAACTTCGTCGTCCTCGCGGTGTGCATCGCCATCATCGTGCCGGGATCGTGGATTCTGGAGTTGCTCCTCGCCGACAGCGCGGGCGGCGTGCTGGCACGTCGCCTGCTGCCGGCTGCCATCGTTCTTCCCATCTTCTTCGGTTGGTTGCGCATGCTCGGCCAGAGGGCCGGCTACTACGACACCTGGTTCGGACTGGCGATCTACGCCGTGGCCAATGTCGTCGGCTTTGTTGCCTTCGCGCTGTGGACGGCGGCCTCGCTGCATCGCGCCGATCTGCGCACGCGCCAGCTCGTCAACGACCTCAAGACCAGCGAGGAACGCCTGCGGCTCATCGTCGCGCACTCCCCGGGCGCCGTCGCGCTCTTCGACAACGAGATGCGATACCTGATGGCCAGCCCGCGCTGGACGTCCGGCTACGGCCTCGACGACCAGCCCCTCGTCGGACGCAGCCACTATGACGTGTTCCCCGACCTGCCCGAGCGGTGGCACGACATCCATCGCCGCTGCCTTGCCGGCGCGGTCGAGCGCTGCGAGGAGGAAGCGTTCGAACGCTCAGACGGCAGCGTCACCTGGGTGCGCTGGGAGATCCGGCCATGGAGACATGCCGACGACAGCATCGGCGGGATCATCATCTTCTCCGAGATCGTCACCGAGCGAAGGCGCGCCGAGGATGCACTCAAGCTGACCAAGGAGAGGCTGAACCAGGCGCAGAAGATGGAAGCCATTGGTCGCCTGGCCGGTGGAGTGGCTCACGACTTCAACAACCTGCTGACGGCCATCAACGGCTACAGCGAACTCCTCGACGGCGCACTCCCGTCCGAGGGACCGCTGAAAATCTACGTTCGCGAGATTCGCCGCGCCGGCGAGCGAGCGGCCTCGCTGACCTCGCAGCTCCTTACCTACAGCCGCAAGCAGGTGCTGGCTCCGCGGGTGCTCGACCTCAATGCCGCACTGGAGAGCATCGACGCGATGCTCAGGCGGCTGATCGGCGAGAACATCGAGCTATGCAGGACGGCCGACGCCGATCTCGGGCAGATCCGCGCCGATCCCACGCAAATCGAGCAACTCATCCTCAACCTGGCACTCAACGCCCGCGACGCGATGCCGCAAGGCGGACGTCTTTCGATCGAGACCGCCAACGTGGACATCGACGAGCTGGAGGCGCCCGGCAATCCCGAGGTGACGCCGGGCCGGTACGTGATGATCGCCGTCAGCGACACCGGCTGCGGCATGGACGCAGACACGCAGGCGCGCATCTTCGAGCCGTTTTTCACCACGAAGGAAGTCGGCAAGGGGACCGGACTCGGCCTGTCCACCGTTCACGGAATCGTGATTCAGAGCGGCGGGCACGTCTCGGTATCCTCGGATCCGGGCAAGGGCTCCTCGTTCAAGGTGTACTTTCCGCGCCTGGACGCGGCGCCGGAAGTCGCGCCGGAACCGGAGATACCCCTGCCGGCGCGAGGCATGGAGACGGTGCTCGTCGTCGAGGACGAGGCCATGGTCCGGGGCTTCATGGTGGACGTGCTGCGCGGACACGGCTTTGAAGTGCTGTCGAACGAATCTCCTGTCGGCGCGCTCGCGTTCGCGGGCTCCTATCCGGGAACCATCCACCTGCTCGTCAGCGACATCGTGATGCCGGACGTGAGGGGACCGGAACTCGCACGCCGCCTGGCGCTGTCGCATCCGGAGACCCGCACCCTCTTCGTGTCCGGATACAACGAAGAGGCCGACATTCACGACGGAGAGCTCCTTCCGGGAGTCGAGTTCCTGGCCAAGCCGTTCACCGCGGTCGCGCTGCTCGGCAGGGTACGCGCCGTGCTCGACGCGCCGCGCGCGTGATCACGGACATCCCGGGCATGCGAGCAACACCGCCTGCCCGACGGCGGCGCGAAGAACCAGCAGCGCGTCAGGAGCGGTGATCCCGCCGCTGTCGTTCACATCGCATCGACACAGCTCGCACGTCCCCGTGCCCACCGCCGCGGCCAGCGCGAGGAAGGCGTCTGCGGCACTGATGTTGCCCTCGCCGGTCGCATCCCCGCAGGTAGAAGGCGGCGGCGCCGACGGAAAGCATTCGGAGAACTCCGAAGTGTTGCGCAGTGTCCGGTCGGTGGCCGTAGCCGTGAAGACGGGGCCCGGCAGTCCGCTCACCGGCAACTCGAACGCGAATCCTTCCGCATTGCCGGAGAGTTCCACGTCGGCGGCGCCCACGAAGGTGGCTCCCTCGCCATGGCCGGACTCGTCGCACGCGGCGGCTGCAAAGATGCGAATCGTGTACGGCGCATCGATGGTGGCTTGCGGCACCCGCAGAATTCCGGCCACTTCGAGAATGCCGTTGTCGAAATTGGCGGCGAACAGCTCGGGGAAATCCTGGCGGGCATTTGCCCCGTTGTCGGCGTCGTCCGGGCCGTCGTTCGGCGTGACGCCGGGCGAGTCGAAGGGATCGAGGTCGATGCCGACACCCGCGTTGTCGAAGATCGAGTTCACGAGGATTTCGGTTCCGCTGCTGTTGAGAACCTCGATGCCGGCGCCGCCGTTGTCGCGGATCTCGTTGCCGAGGAGGGGATCGTCCGAACCGACGACCGATCCGTTGGCCGCCACGCGGATTCCTCCCACCCCGTTGCCGCTGCCCTGCGTCCCAAGCGCGTTGCCGCCGATGATGTTGTTCAGGATCAGCGCCGGCGTTCCGCTCGCTACGATGCCGAAGTTGAGGCTGCCGGAGATGATGTTGCGCTGCGCAGGCGACTCGCCGCCGATCACGACCTCCGTGTCGTTTCCGACGGTCACGACTCCGGAGCCGCCGTTGCCCGGCGTCTCGACGCCGCTCCGGTCAAGCCCGATGTAGTTGCCCTCGATTCGCAGCTCGTCGGCATCCTGGGACCGGATGGCGCCGGCCGGGAAGCTGTGGATGGACAGGCCGCGGATCACGGTGCCCGGAGCAGAGACAACGAAGCCCACCGAACCGGCCGAAGCCGGCGAACCATCGATTTCCACCTGAAGACGGGCGTCGGTCGGACTTGCGATCGTATTGGGCGTGGACCCGTTCTGCGTGAAGCCGTCGATGATGACCGGATGCTCGACGGAGAAACCTTCGGAGCTGATTGCCTGCACGGGATTCGCAAGAGCAAAGATGATCGTGTTGACGTCGGCGTCCTGGTTCGCGTCGAAGATCGCCTGCCGAAGCGAGCCCGGGCCGCTGTCGGCCGAGTTCGTCACGAACAACTCGGTACCGCCCTCGACGGCCGCAATCGCGCCCGAGAATTCGCTCGTCTGGCGGTCTTCGTTGAGGGTGATGGAGCTGACGAGAAACTCCTGCGGCGCGTTGGGCGGCAGCGCGAACCCTGCCTTGAAGAATGCGGTCGTCCCCTCCTCGTCGGGAACCATTACCGCCGTCGTACCGAGGAAGAGTTCCCCTTCACCAAAGCCGCTCGGGTCCGCCTCGCCGCACAGGAAGAACTGCAGCGTGTAAAACCCCGGCGAGGACTGCAGGTGGCCTTCCACGACCACTTGTCCGCCGCCGGAGCGCGCGAACGTCAGCACCGCAAAGTTCTGCAGCCCGTTCGGGCCGCCGTCCGAGTCATCCTCGTCGTTGGCCGTGACGCCGTCCGCGCCAAGGTCGATCCCGAGG
>JBHEOD010000033.1:0-428 GCA_046261745.1 Binatia bacterium | reverse complement strand
CGATCGTCACTCTACCCGGCACGGCCGGTTGCACGCTGATTCCGTCTCCGGCGTTTTCGGCGATGACGTTCGCGCCTTCGGCGTTCTTGGTCCCGATGGTGATCCTGTCGGCCAGCGTTCCCACCACGGAAATTCCGGTGCCGTTGCCGAGAGCGGACACCCCGTTGGCAGCCAGGCCCACCAGGTTGTTCAGGACGACCACGTCGGTGCCGCGGATATCGATACCCACCGCGCTGTTGCCCGAGATGAGGTTGCGATCGGCGAGGGCTTCCGTGCCGATCGTCGCGGCGCCGAGCACGCGCAGGCCGGTGCCCGCACTGCCGTCCGCTGTGCCCGCCGCGTTGGTGCCGAGGAAGCAGCCAAGGATCTGTGCCTGCTCGGGATCGTCGATCTCCGCGCCCACCTCGATCCCGACGCCGCCCTTGTTC
>JBHEOD010000032.1:28918-29365 GCA_046261745.1 Binatia bacterium | reverse complement strand
GTCATCAACTTCGTCACGTTCATTGGCTCTCCCTCTCTGCCGCCGAAGGCGGCCTTGCACGACATCGCTCCAACGCGATCACGAGCCGCACGGACGGCGAGGATTGCCCACGAAGGTCCCGTTGTCCACCTGCCGCGGCAGCCGCAAGAGCGGCCCGCGGCGGCGAGAACACGCAGGCCCCGCTTCGATTGCGATCCGCCGATGGACCGCCATACTGCGCCGCTCCGATGACGTCCGATTCACACGCGCACGCCCTCGACGAACTCGCGGTGGCCCTCGGGGTTACGCGCGCATACCACGACGGAATGGGCCAGTGGCGCTGCGCCAGCGACGAGGCCGTGATGGCAGTCGTGAGAGCGCTTGGTGCGCCGCTCGAACGCATGGAGGACGCGGGCGACGCGCTCCATTTCCTGCGCGCTCGCACAGCCGCGGCCCGCGCGCAGGCGG
>JBHEOD010000032.1:0-28908 GCA_046261745.1 Binatia bacterium | reverse complement strand
CCGACATGTCGATTTCTGCTGTTCGCAACCGGCCGGAGTGAACGCCCGCATCGTGCTCGAGTCCGGCGATGCGCTGTCCGTCACAGTCGAGGAAGCCGCGCCCGGGTACGGGCGCGTTCACGTCCCGCCCGACGTGCCGGCCGGCTATCACCGGATCGAGACGGAAGACGGCGACCACGTCGCCCAGGTGCACGTGCTCGTCGCGCCTCCATGCCTGCCGCCGGCCGCCCGAGGCTGGGGACTGTTCGCCCCGCTCTACGCGCTTCGAACGGGCCGGCCGCAAAGCGCCGAACCGGCCACGTACTCCGACCTCGCGAGCCTCGCGAAGTGGATGGTGGCGGCCGCTCCCCGCTCCGGCAGCGGCCGCAACAGCGCCTTCCTCGGCACCCTTCCGCTGCTGGCATGCTTCTTCGAGAAGCCGTTCGAACCGAGCCCCTACTCGCCGATCAGCCGCGCGTTCTGGAGCGAACTCTACATCGATCCCCGTGCCGCCGCGGAGTACGACGCGAGCCTTCCCCTTGCGTCGGCTGCTGCGGGGGAATTCACGGGTCGCATCGACTACCGGCGCGCGATGGGCGCCCGCCGCGCCGCCATTGAATCGCTGCTGCACGGACTCGACTGCCGCGGCGGCGCTCGTCGCGAGCAGTTCGAGAACGCTCTCGTGGACGACCCGGAGCTCGCGCAATACTCTGCGTTTCGTGCCTGCGTCGAGCACTACGGAACAACCTGGCAGCAGTGGCCGGCACGTGCGCGCGACGGCCTGCTGCGCGCCGGCAGCGACTACGACGCCGACGTCTTTCGCTACCACGCTTACGCGCAGTGGCTCGCCCGCGAGCAGGTCGGCGCGGCCGCCGCTGCGAGTCCGGCCGGCCTCTACCTCGACTTGCCGCTCGGATCCCACGGCGGCGGCTACGACACGTGGAGGCATCCGGGCGATTTCGCGCACGGCATCTCGGTGGGGGCGCCGCCCGACATGGTATTCGAGGGCGGGCAGGCGTGGGGCTTTCCGCCGCTCCATCCCGAACGCGCTCGCACCGGCGGGTATGCAAGCTTGCGCGCGGCGCTCCGTCATCATTTCGAGCACGCCGCGCTGCTGCGCGTGGACCACGTGATGGGCCTGCATCGAATGTTCTGGATTCCCGACGGCTTTACTGCCGCCGACGGCGTGTACGTGCGCTCCCGCGCCGAAGAACTGTGGAGCATTCTTTCGATCGAGGCCGCGCGCGCGCGCGGCGGCGCCGGCGCCGCCGTCGTCGGCGAAGACCTCGGCACCGTTCCCGACGAAGTGCGCGCCGAGATGGGCTCGCGCGGCGCGCTGCGCATGTTCGTCGTCCCGTTCGAATGTCGCGACGACGACGCCCACCCGCTCGGCGAGCCTGCGGCCCAGGCGATGGCGTGCCTCGGCACCCACGACATGGAACCGTTCGCATCGTGGTGGGATCACGACGCAACGAGGCGCAACGCTATCGCTGCGTTCGTGGGGAACCGTGAAAGCGAACGCTCCGCGGCCGACGTGCTGCCGGCGCTGCTGGCATGGCTGTCGGCCAGCGACGCGACCATCGTCGTCGCAAACCTCGAGGACTTCTGGCTCGAGCGCCAGCGGCAGAACCTTCCGGGCACCGAAGCCGCCGACCGCAACTGGAAGCGACCGCTGGCGCGCACCTTCGCCGAATTCGCCGAAGACGCGGAGGTGCTGCGGCTGGCAAGAATCACGCGGGGGCAGCCGGTGCCGGTCGCGACCCCTGGGCCGGCCGAGCAAGCAGCGTCCACGCACGCGAGGTCGAGTGCATGAGGGGCTCCGTGTGCCGCCACGTCCTCGGCGAACAGGACATCTTCTTCCTCGGCGAGGGCTCGCACCGGCGGCTGTACGAAAAGCTCGGCGCGCACCCGTGCCGGCATGACGGACGCGACGGCGTGCACTTCGCGGTGTGGGCGCCAAATGCGCGCGCGGTCAGTGTGGTCGGCTCGTTCAACGGCTGGAACCCGTCGGCCCATGCGCTCGTGGCCGGCACCAACGGCGTATGGTCGGCCTTCGTGGCCGGCGCCGCGCACGGCGCGCTCTACAAGTATCGCATCGAAGGCGCCGACGGGCGCGGGCGCGAAAAGGCCGACCCCGTGGCATTCTTCGCCGAACAGGCGCCGCAAACGGCGTCCGTCGTCTGGAACCTCGACCACGAGTGGCACGACGACGAATGGATGCACTCGCGCGCGCAGCGCAACTCGCGCCATGCGCCGATGTCCATCTACGAGATGCACCTGGGGTCGTGGCGGCGTCGCGAGGACGGCTGGTCGCTCGGCTACCGCGAGATCGCCGACCCGCTCATCGAGCACCTCACCGCCAGCGGCTTCACTCACGTGGAGTTCATGCCGGTGATGGAGCATCCGTACTACGCCTCGTGGGGCTACCAGGTGGCCGGGTACTACGCGGCCACCAGCCGCTATGGCACGCCCCAGGACCTGATGTACCTCGTCGACCGCCTGCACGAAGCCGGCATCGGTGTGATTTTCGACTGGGTGCCGTCGCATTTCCCGGTGGACGCGCACGGTCTCGCACAGTTCGACGGCACCTGCCTCTACGAGCACATGGATCCGCGCAAGGGCTTCCATCCCGACTGGAAAAGCCTCGTCTTCAACTACGGACGCCACGAGGTGCGCTCCTTCCTGATCAGCAACGCATTTTTCTGGCTGGACCGCTACCACGCCGACGGCATCCGCGTGGACGCCGTCGCGTCGATGCTCTACCTCGACTACTCGCGCGCCGCCGGCGAGTGGATCCCGAATCCGTCGGGAGGCCGCGAGAACCTCGAAGCGGTGACGTTCCTGCGCGAGCTCAACGAGGCTGTCTACTCGGAGTTCCCGGACGTGCAGACCTTCGCGGAAGAATCGACGTCGTGGCCGATGGTATCGCGCCCGACGAGCGCCGGCGGGCTCGGCTTCGGTTTCAAGTGGGACATGGGCTGGATGAACGACACGCTTCGCTACATGCAGCGCGATCCGCTCTTTCGCCGCCATCACCACGCCGAGCTCGGCTTCCGCTCCGTCTATGCCGGCAGCGAGAACTTCGTGCTGCCGCTGTCTCACGACGAGGTCGTCCACGGCAAGCGCTCGATGGTCGCCAAGATGCCCGGCGACGCGTGGCAGCGCCTGGCCAACCTGAAGCTCCTGCTCGCGTACATGTGGGCGTTGCCCGGGAAGAAGCTGCTGTTCATGGGCGCAGAGATCGCGCAGCCGTACGAATGGAGCCACGACGGTGCGCTCGACTGGAAAGGCATCCAGGCCTCGCCCGAACGGCAGGCCGTTGCGCGCCTGGTCGGAGACCTCAACGGCGCCTACCGTCGTGAACGCGCGCTGCATGAAGGCGACTGCGAAGACTACGGCTTCGAATGGATCGACGGCAGCGACACGTCGGCCAGCACATTGTCGTTCGTGCGCTGGTGCGGCGAACGCACGAGGCCCGTCGTTGCCGCGTTCAATTTCACGCCGGTGCCGCACGGCACCTACCGCATCGGCTCGCCGCGCGCCGGCATCTGGCGCGAGATCCTCAACACCGATGCGCTCGACTACGGCGGCACGGGCTGGGGCAACCTCGGCGCGGTGGCCACCGACGACGAGCCGATGCACGGCAAGAGCTGTTCGATGAGCCTCGTGCTGCCGCCGCTGGCCGCCGTGTGGCTGCGCTGGGAGGAACCCTGGTGAGACGCCCGTCCCTTTGCATCCACGGCCACTTCTACCAGCCGCCGCGCGAGAACCCGTGGACAGGACGCGTGGAGTCGCAGCCAAGCGCCGCGCCGGCCCACGACTGGAACGAACGCATCACCGAGGAATGCTACCGCGCCAACCACGAGGCCAGACTGCTTGCGGATCCCGAACGCGGCCTGGTCGCCCGCACGCTCTCGAACTACGCGCACATGAGCTTCGACTTCGGTCCAACGCTGCTCGCCTATCTCGCACGCGAACAGCGCGACGTGCACGAGTCCCTCGTGCTGGCCGACCGCGATGCGTGCCGCCGCTTCTCCGGCCACGGCGCCGCCATCGCGCAGAGCTACTCGCACTCGATCCTGCCACTGGCCGGCCCGCGCGACCGGCGCACCGAGATTCGCTGGGGTCTTCTCGACTTCGAGCTGCGATTCGGTCGCCCGAGCGAAGGCCTGTGGCTGCCCGAATGCGCGGTCGATACCGCCACGCTCGAGGCCCTGGCCGACGAAGACGTGCGCTTCACGATCCTTGCCCCCGCGCAGGCCGCCGCGGTCAGGCGCCTCGGCGCCGAGCGATGGACCACAGTCGGCGCGGGAACCGCGCTCGACACGCGCATGCCATACCTTGTGCGCCTGGCGTCGGGCCGCTCGATCGCAATTTTCTTCTACGACGGCGCCCTCGCCCATTCGGTGGCTTTCGCCGAAGTCTTCCGCGACGCGTCCCGCTTCCTTTCGGACATCGAAGCCGCCCACGGCAGCGCGCCCGGGCTCGTGCATTTCGCCACCGACGGCGAGACATACGGACATCACCAGCGCTTCGGCGAGATGGGACTGGCCTGGCTGCTCGAGCGCGTGGAGAGCGCCGCCAGTGCGTTCGACCTGACCGTCTACGGGCAGTACCTCGACCGCTTCCCGCCCACGCACGAGGTCGAGATCGTCGAGAACAGCTCGTGGAGTTGCGCGCACGGCGTCGAGCGCTGGCGCAGCCACTGCGGCTGCTCGGGCGGCAGGCGGGTCGGAAACCAGAACTGGCGCGGGCCGCTGCGAGGCGCCCTCGACTTCCTGCGCGAGCTGCTCGCTCCGGTGTACGAGCGCGAGGTCGGCCCGTTGCTTGCCGACCCATGGGGCGCGCGCGACCGCTTCGCCGAGGTGCTCGTGCGTCGCACGCCGCGAGTCGAGAACATCTTCCTCGACCGTGAGTCCGTCCGGCCGCTCGCCGAGCCCGAGCGGCTGCACGCGCTGCAGCTCCTCGACATGCAGCGCCACGCGCTGCTGATGTACGCGAGCTGTGCGTGGTTCTTCGACGACCTGTCCGACATCGAGGCCCTGCAGGCGATGGCCCACGCGGCGCGCGCCATCGAGCTGGCCGGCGACCGTGAGGTGCCGCGGCTCGAACGCCACTTCAAGGCGGCGCTCTCGCGCGCAGTCGGCAACGACGGCGCCACCGGCGATGTCATTTACGAGCGCGTCCTCGGTTCCACCCGTCCGCGCAGCGACTGATCCACCGGCCACACGCCGGCGCGCTCGTCGGCGGACACTCGGCAGAAGTTTATTTTCGCGCGTCCGGCTTCGCTCGGGCGCAATGTCACGGATAGGATTCGCCCCTTCCTGGGACCCAAAGAGAGGAAACACCGTGGATTCGCCCATCGACATCGATTCCATCCGCCTGCGCGAGAGGCTCCAGGCACTCGGTTCCAACCTTTGGTGGAGCTGGGATCACCGCCTCGACGCGGTGCTTCGCCGCATTGACTCCAACCTCTGGGAAAGACTGCGCCACAACCCTGCGGCATTCGTCTGCGATGTGACCGCCGAGCGCCTCGAAGGCGCAGCCCCGGCGGTGATCGCCGACGTGATCGCGATCGAGGACTCGCTGGCCGCCTACCTCGACGAGCCGCGAACGTGGGCCGCGAGCAACTGTCGCGGCATCGCGTCGGCCGCCATCGCATACTTCAGTCCCGAGTTCTGCATTCACGAATCGCTGCCGATCTACTCGGGCGGCCTCGGCGTGCTGGCCGGCGACCATCTCAAGAGCTGCTCCGACCTCGGCATCGGCGCCGTCGGAGTGAGCCTGCTGTACCGGCAGGGTTATTTTCGCCAGCAGGTGCTCGCCGACGGCTGGCAGACCGAAACCTACGACAACCACGACCCCGACCGCCTGCCGATCAAGCGCGTGCGCGGCACGGGCGGCGAGCCGCTCGTCGTCGACATCCCGCTCGGCCAGACGACGCTGCAGGCCGACGTGTGGAAGGTGGACGTCGGCCGCTGCTCGCTGGTCCTGCTCGATCCGCGCAACTGGCCCGAGTCGGTTCTGCCCGGCGCGCATCGTCTCTACGGCGGCGATCGCGCGACACGGCTGGCCCAGGAGGTAGTGCTCGGCGTCGGCGGCTACCGCGCGCTGCGCGCGATGGGCATCCGCCCCAAGTCGCTGCACATGAACGAAGGCCACTCCGCGTTCGCGGCGTTCGAGGCCATCGCGTCGCGCATGGAAGAGACCGGGCTTTCGTTCGAGGAAGCCGCTGTGGACGTGACCGCGTCGGTCGTGTTCACCACGCACACGCCGGTCGAAGCCGGCCATGACCGCTTCGATCCGCCCGCCCTGCTGGAGGCGCTCGCCCCGCTGCAGAAGCGACTCGGCATCAGCGAGGATCGCCTGCTGTCCTTCGGCCGCGTACAGACGGCCGACGTCAGCGAGACGTTCTGCATGACGGTCTGCGCGATGAAGCTCGCCAACCACACCAATGCGGTCAGCAGCCTGCACGGGCACGTGTCGAGGCGGATGTGGAAGGAGCTGTGGCCGGTCCGTCGTGAGCTCGACGTTCCGATCGGGCACGTGACCAACGGCGTGCACTGCCGCACCTGGCTCGCTCCCGAGCTCGATGCGATCTACGGCCGCAGTCTCGCACGCGACGGCTCCGATCCTGTCGAAGCCGCGCTCGCGCAGCGCGAACTTCTCGATCTCAACGACGGAAGACTGTGGGCCGTCAAGCAACAGCTCAAGCACCGACTGCTCGAGTTCGTCAGCGACCGCGCCGCCGCCCGCAACGAGCGCCTCGGCATCGACGAGCCGCGTCCCGTGCTCGATCCCTCGGCGCTCACGATCGGCATCGCGCGCCGCTTTGCGCTGTACAAACGCGCGCTGCTGCCGTTCCGCGACCTCGAGCGCGCGCGCCGCATCCTGCTCGCGGCCGACCGGCCCGTGCAGTTCCTGATCGCCGGCAAGGCGCATCCAGCCGACGAGCCTGCCAAGAACGTCATTCGCGGAGTGCTGGCACTCGCGCGCGAGCAGGGCCTCGAGCATCGCGTGGTCTTCGTCGAAGGCTACGGCCAGCGTGTCAGCCGCTTGCTGCTGGCCGGATGCGACCTGTGGCTCAACGTTCCGCGCCGTCCGCTCGAGGCCTGCGGCACCAGCGGCATGAAGGCCGTGCTCAACGGCACGCTCAACTGCTCGACGCTCGACGGCTGGTGGGACGAAGCTTACGATCCGTCGGTCGGCTTCGCGGTCGGCGACGGCAGCGTGCACGTCGACGCTTCCATCCAGGACGACCGCGACGCACTGGCCGTGCTCGACGTGATCGAACACGAAGTGGTGCCGCTCTACTACAAGCGCGACGAGCGCGGGATTCCCCGCGGATGGCTGCGACGCGTGAAGACGGCGCTCGCCCGCCTCGGGTACCGCTACAACTCCGACCGCATGGTGGCCGACTACGCCACGCTGCTTTACGCGCCGGCCGCCGGAACGGTCAGCTCCGAAGTGCGCCGCTGAGGCTGGACAGGGCGCGGGACGCGGCGCCGGGAAGGAGAAGACCAGCGTGATGGCGGAGCTCAAAGAGTACTACCCGTACTGGCTGGCCGGCGAAGCAGTCTCCGCCGACACCGACCTTGCCGTCTCCGACAAGTTCACGGGCAAGGTGGCCACCCGCGTGGCGACGGCCGATGCCGACGCGATCGACCGCGCCATCGCCGCTGCCGCCGCAGCCGTACCGGCCATGCGCGAAATGGCCGCTTACGAGCGGCAGGCCGTGCTGATGCATTGCGTGGACCGTTTCGAGGCCCGCGCCGAGGAACTGGCCGTCGCCCTGTGCATCGAAGCAGGCAAGCCCATTCGCGATGCGCGCGGCGAAGTCACTCGCCTGGTCGACACGTTCCGCGTCGCTGCCGAAGAGTCCGTGCGGATGACCGGTGAGGTCATGACGCTCGACATCAGCGCCCGCGCGCGCGGCTACCGCGGCATGTGGAAGCGCGTGCCGATCGGCGCGTGCTCGTTCATCTCGCCGTTCAACTTCCCGCTCAATCTGGCGGCCCACAAGATCGCGCCTGCCCTTGCGGTGGGCTGCCCGTTCGTGCTCAAGCCGGCCAGCCTGACGCCGGTCAGCGCGCTGATGATCGGCGAGGTGCTGGCCGAAACGTCGCTGCCGCGCGGTGCGTTCTCGATCCTGCCTTGCCACCGCGACGGCGCCGACCTGTTCACGAAGGACGAGCGGCTCAAACTGCTGAGCTTCACCGGCTCGCCGTCGGTGGGCTGGTACCTCAAGGCACGCGCCGGCAAGAAGAAGGTGGTGCTCGAGCTGGGCGGCAACGCGGCCGTCGTCGTCGACCGGGGCTGGGATCTCAAGGACGCAGTCGAACGCATCGCCTTCGGCGCGTTCTATCAGTCGGGCCAGAGCTGCATCAGCGTGCAGCGCATCTACGCCCACTCCGACATCTACAACGCGCTGCGCGACCGCCTCGTCGACAAGACGCGCGCGCTCGTCTGCGGCAATCCGCGCGACGAGGCCACCTTCATCGGGCCGATGATCACCGAGGCCGATGCCAAGCGCCTCGAAGGCTGGATCCGCGACGCGGTGGGCAGTGGCGCGAAGCTGCTGTGCGGCGGTGCGCGCGACGGCGCGATGCTCGAGCCCACGCTGCTCGAAGGCGCGCCGAAGGATTCGCTCGTCTGCTCGGAGGAAGCCTTCGGCCCGGTTGCCGTGCTGGAGCGCTTTGACGATTACGAAGCCGTACTCGAAGAAGTGAACCGCAGCGCGTACGGGCTGCAGGCCGGCGTGTTCACGCGCGACCTCTACAAGGCCCAGCGTGCGTGGGACGTCCTCGACGTCGGCGGGGTGATCATCGGCGACGTGCCGTCGTGGCGCGTGGACAACATGCCCTATGGCGGCGTGAAGGACAGCGGTCTCGGTCGCGAGGGCGTCAAGTTCGCGATGGAGGACATGACCGAAATCCGGATGATGGTGGTGCGCGGCGCCTGAACGACGGGTTCAGCCGATGTGCTCGATCAGCAGGCTCTGCAGCGAGCGACCGATCACGCCCTGCTCTCCCCACAAGCGGCTTTCGGCCAGCCCCACTCCGTGCGGCTGCGGATACGTCGCCGCGTCCAGGCACACCCACTCTCCTTCCGGATACGCGTGCAGGTAAAGCGTGAGGTCCGGGTTGATGAACTGGTAGCCGTCCACCCGCGACAGCGTCCAGCTCACGCCGTTGCCGAAATCCGCGGCGCCGGCCACGCGGCTGACGGGCGGAGTCACTTCCCCGGCCACCAGCGGCACGCGCAGGCGAATCCAGTCCACGGCCGGGCCGGGCTGGTCGAAACCGCCGGCAACGAAGCGGTGATCGACCGCGTCGGAGTGATACGCGACCAGGCCGCGATGATGCCAGGGCGTCGTCGTGTCGTAGCCGGCCTCCGGAGGCTGCGGCGCCTCCAGCAGCGGAAACGCTCCGCCAGGAATGTCGACGTGCTTGCGACGGATGCGCAGAGCCGTTGCGCGCGCGACTTCCTTGTCGCCGCCATGAAGCGCGGCCGTCACCAGCTGCACCTTGCGGCCGGGGCGTTCGGATTTCACCGTGAGCCGAAGGGGCGTGAGAGGAACGGGGCGCAGCAGTTCGACATTGAGCCGCGCGATGAACATCGCGTCGTCGCTGCCGGGCGGGCGCCGCGGCGCCAGGTCGTCGTCGTGGGCTTCGAGGGCCATCGCGAGCAGCGCCGACGGCGGCCCGCCGTGCTGCGCGTCAGGGCTCCACGGCCCGCGCGTGAGCTCGGTCGGATGGAAGAGACCCGGGTCGGAAGGATCACGTACGAAGAGGCTTTCGGCCATGCCAACGACTCGAACGGGAGGACGGAAAGTGCAAGCCCTAGAGCAGTCTCGCCCGTCTCAGCATCACGACCAGCGTTGCGGTGATGAGCAACACCACGGCCCAGAACAGAGCATAGCCGTACGTCCACTGCAGTTCGGGCAGCACAGCGAAGTTCATCCCGTAGACGCCGCAAAGGAAGGTCAGCGGCAGGAAGATCACGCTGACCCCCGTCAGCCGCTTCATCACCTCGTTGGTGCGATGGCCCATCATCGACATGTAGAGGTCGAGCGAGCCCGACAGGATGTCGCGATCGGCAAGCACGTCGGCCAGCACGCATTCCACCGTGGACGACATGTTGGACAGGAACGGCCGCGTTTCCTCGCTGACGAAGGCCGACTTGCGCTGTGCGAGCTCGGTCAGAAGCGATCGGGCCGGCACGAGGATCTTGCGGAATGCGAGGACGTCGTTGCCCACCTCGGCCACGCGCACGAAGACCAGCTCGTCGATGTCGCCGATCAGCGCGGTTTGCAGGCGTTCGACATGGGCGGCCAGGTAGCGCTGGCCGACGATGAAGTTTTCGGTGAGCTGTTCGACAAGTTCGTAGAGCAGGAAGCTCGGCCCCTTGGCGAAGCGCACGAAGTCGGCGCGGTAGACGCGAAACATCCCTTCCAGAAACGCGACCGGTCCGTGGTGGATGGTAAGCAGGAAGTGTTCGGCCACGATGGCGCTGACCCGCTCGGCGACGAGGGTGTCGTTGACAATCCGGCAACCCGTCAGCGACAGGAAAAGGTAGTCGTCGAAGCGGCGTACGCGAGTGTCGGCGCTGCACTCGAGCGCGTCGTCGAGCAGCACTGGCTCCAGCAATTCGAGCCCCGCCAGCAACGCACGCGCGCCCACCGGATCGCCGGCCACGTCGAGGTCGAGCCACAGGTAGTTTCCTTCCTCGGCGGCGGGGCCGAAGCGGTCCAGGCCCGCGGTACGCTCGGTCTTGTGCTCGAAATCGAACTCGACGAGGCGAAGCACGTAGCTGGCGGCCACTGCACCGGCAGAAACGGAATCGAGATCTTCACCCATGGGTGCAGTGTAGCGGGCGGCGAAGTCATGGCCAGCGAAACGTGCGAAGTTGACCGGCCACGATCCCCTCCCTACCCTCCGCCCATGTCATCCCACCCCACCGATTTCCAAGGTTCCATCATCGATGCGCTGCGCCAGGCCATCGAGAGCCGGATCCCCGATTCCGAAGCCCAGGTGACGGGCGGCGGCGGTCACTTCTCGATCGACGTGGTCTCGCCCGCCTTCGCCGGCAAGAGCATGCTGCAGAGCCAGCGGCTCGTGTACAGCGCCATCACCCATCTCATGTCCGGCGACATGGCCCCGGTGCACGCCATCGACAGCCTGACCACGCGCGTCCCCGGCGCCTGATCCCGCGGCGCGATGCTGACCGCTTCGCTGCCGTCGATGCCCGCCGAGCGCTTCGACAACCGCTTCGTGCTCGAGCTGCCCGGCGATCCCGAGACCCGCAATTTTCGCCGCCAGGTGCAGGGCGCCTGCTGGTCGCTGGCCGAGCCCACGCCCGTTCCCGGCCCGCAGCTGCTCGCCCACTCGCGAGAAGTGGCCGCGCTCCTCGATCTCTCCGACAGCGACGTGGCGTCGGCCGAATTCGCGGCCGTCTTCGGTGGCAATGCGCTTTTGCCCGGCATGACGCCGTACGCGGCCTGCTATGGCGGCCACCAGTTCGGCAGCTGGGCCGGCCAACTCGGCGACGGACGCGCCATCGGTCTCGGCGAGATCGTGAACTCTCGCGGCCATCGCTGGGAGATGCAGCTCAAGGGCGCCGGCCCGACGCCGTACTCGCGCACCGCCGACGGACGCGCCGTGCTGCGCTCGTCCATTCGCGAGTTCCTGTGCAGCGAGGCAATGCACCACCTCGGCGTGCCGACCACCCGCGCCCTCTGTCTCGTCGCCACCGGCGAGGACGTCGTGCGCGACATGCTCTACGACGGCCATCCGCGCGAAGAGCCCGGCGCTGTCGTCTGCCGCGTGGCACCGTCGTTCATTCGCTTCGGAAATTTCGAGATCTTCGCCGCGCGCGGCGACGTGCAGGTGCTCGAGCGCCTCGTCGACTTCACCATCGCGCGCGACTTCCCCGAGATCGATGGCGACACCATGGCCCGGCGCGTCGCCTGGTTGCGCTCGGTCTGCGAGCGAACCGCGCTGATGGTCGCGCACTGGATGCGCGTCGGCTTCGTGCACGGCGTGATGAACACCGACAATATGTCGGTTCTCGGCCTGACGATCGACTACGGCCCCTACGGCTGGACCGACAACTACGATCCGGGCTGGACGCCCAACACCACCGACGCCGCCAACCACCGCTACGCGTACGGCCGCCAGCCGGCCATCGCGCTGTGGAACCTCGCGTGCCTGGCCAACGCGCTGGTGCCGGTGTTCCCGTCCGTCGACGACCTCAAGTCGTGCCTCGAGGCCTACCGCGAAACGTACAACGCCGAGTCGGGACGCATGACGAAGGCCAAGTTCGGGCTGGCCTCGGACCGCACTGGCGACGACGAGCTGTGCGACGAGGCGCTGGCGCTGATGAAGGCCACCGAAGTGGACATGACCTGCTTCTTCCGCGACCTCGCCGGCCTCGATCCACGCGTTCCCGACGTGACCGCTCTCGGCGACTCTTTCTACGACGAGGAACTGCGCAAGCAGTCGGCGCAGGCCTGGAAGGCCTGGCTCGAACGCTACGCCGCGCGCGTCGTGGACGACGAGCGCGGAACTGAAGGCCGCCGCGCGGCCATGAACGCCGTCAATCCGCGCTACGTACTGCGCAACTATCTCGCGCAGGAGGCCATCGACCTTGCCGAGGCCGGCAATCTCTCGCGTGTGCACGAACTCCTCGACGTGATGCGGCGGCCCTACGAGGAGCGCGCCGGCCTCGAGCGCTTCGCGAGCAAGCGGCCGGACTGGGCGCGTACGAAGGTCGGATGCTCCATGCTTTCCTGTAGTTCCTGAAGACCTCTGTACGGTGCACATGCCGCGTGCGGACACGGGCTTGGCGAATGTGCCGACTCTCACCAGCATCCGCGGTCAACCGGCGATCGTTGCATCGAGTGGGTCGCCCATTATAAGTCGTGCCTCCATGACGGGAACCATCCGACAGACAAGGACGCCACGCCGATGACGATCCCGAGAGAATTCGCCCACTTCCTTACGTCCCTGCCCCGCGCCGCTGCCCGGCTCGCTTTGGGAGCGAGCGCCGCGTGCTTCGCGCTGCTCGCCGCCGCCCCGGTCTTCGCACAGTCCACGCCTGCCGTGCCGGCTTCGAGCTTGCTCGACATCAGCGGCGTCTCGTGGATGGAGAACGACCTGTTCGTCGCGGTGCACGACGGCAAGGCCAACGAGGAGGAGATGGACCGGCCGCGCGTGAGCCTGCTGCTGCTGCCCGCGGACGTGACGACGCCGCCCCAGTTCGCACGCCAAGCTCCCGAAGGCCTCTTCTATCAGAATCTCGACGTCGCCTGGCCCTCCGGAGTGCCGAACGACCTGGAGAGCATCGCCCGCATTCCCGACACCCGCAGCCTGCTGCTGGTGGAGAGCGGCGACGACTGCAGCACGTCTCAGCGGATCTTTCGCACAACGCTCAGCACGTCGTACGAGTTGACTGTGGACGAGGTGGCGCCGTGGCCGGCGGGCCCCGGGAGCCTGTGCGCCGGCGTCTTCAACGTCGAGTCGTCGGCGGTGTTCCGCATTGCGGGGCAACTGTTCTTCGTTTATGCGGAGCGCGCCGAGGGCCTGCCGCACACCGAACTCCGGTGGGCGAAGATGCAGACGAGTCCGCTCCGCTTCGGACCGTTCTCGAGTTTCCGCTTCGCGGCGCGGGTTCAAGGCCCCGGCATGCGACCGCTCGTCGCCCTCGACGTCGACCCGTCGGGACAGGTTTACGCAGCCTCCGCGTACGACTCCGGCGAGGACAACGGTCCCTACCGCAGCTACGTTTCGCGCATCGGCCGGTTCCGCAGCGCACGCGGCGGCCACGCCCACTTCGTTCCCTCCGGAAAGTTCGCCGACGTCGCCCAGCAGGACGGTTACAAGATCGAAGGCGTCGCCGTCCGGCCCGAGGGTGGTGCGGCAGAGATCTACGCAGGCACGGACGACGAGAACTACGGCGCAACCATGCGCAAGGTGGCGCCCATCCCCTGACCTCGTCGGCGAACGCGCGACATCCCGGCACAAACACCACCGCTTCGGCCAAGCGAGTGCAGGCGCGCTAGCGTGGTGAAGATTTCCCTGTCGCCGTCCGCTCGCGCATCCGGCAGGTGCTACTCCGGCCCGCCGGGCTTGAGCGCGCGCACCTTGACCGATCGCACCGTCGAGGCCACGGCCTCGATGTCGATGCCGGCGGCCTTCGCCATCTCGATCATCTCCGGCGGCGCCATCGCCAGCGCGACTTCACCGAAGCCGAGTTCGTCGAGCACTTCCACCTGGCGCAGGCCGGCGTCGGTGACGCCCTGCAGGTAGTCCTTTCTCAGCGATGCCCCGGCGATGCAGCCCGTCCAGGCGGCGACGCTGTCCAGTACGGCCTCCGGGAGCGGCGCGTCCAGCACCACGTCGCTGACGATCATGCGCCCGCCGGGGCGCAGCACACGCGCCACCTCGACGAAGACGGCGCGCTTGTCGGGCGCCAGGTTGATCACGCAGTTGGAGATGACAACGTCGACGGAGCCGGTGTCCACCGGCAGTTTCTCGATCAGCCCGTGGCGAAACTCGACGTTGGAGTAACTGCCGGAGGCCGCGTTGCGCGTGGCCCGCTCGATCATCTCGGGCGTCATGTCCACGCCGATGACACGGCCTTCCGGCCCCACCTCATGCGCCGCAAGGAATGCGTCGAAGCCTGCGCCGGATCCGAGATCGAGCACGGTCTCGCCCGGCCGCAGCTCCGCATGCGCTAGCGGCGCGCCGCATCCAACACCGAGATTGGCGCCCTCCGGAACGGCATCCAGGTCTTCACCGGTGTAGCCGAGACGCGTGGCCACGATGGCGTTGCCGGCGGAGCAGCAGCCCGTGTCTCTCGTCATGCCGCCGGTCTTCGCGACGTCGGCGTAGCGCTCGCGCACCTGCTCGTGAATGGTCTGTTCGTTGCTGCGTGCAGTCGTCATTTCCTGGTTCCTCCTGTGGCTTTCTTCGCCTGGCCGGCGCAGCAGTCCTCGGTGAGGAAGCGCAGCAGCGCGCCGACGTCAGCCCAATCGACCATGTAGTAGATGAATCGTCCCTCGCGTCGCGACGTCAGCAGGCCGCAGCGGCGGAGGGCATCGAGATGGTGGGAGAGCGTCGACGGTGCGACCTGCACCTGACGCTGGATGTCCTCGACGCAGCCGCCCTGCGGCCCCGCTCGCACCAGCCACCGGAAGATTCCCAGCCGTACTTCGCTGCCGAGCGCGGAGAGCATGTTCGCGTACCGTTCCATTTCGACATTTCTACTATTATCGAATTGTCATCGCGTCAAGGGGGAACTGCCGGGACACGGAAATCGGAGCCGTGAACCCAAAAGGCCGGCGTCCATGACGGCCGCTGCCGACGATGAACTGTCCGGCCTGCTGAACGCCGCCGAGCTACCGCTCCTCGAATCTTACGAACCGCCTCGGCGGATAGCCGGTCACGAACCGGAACCCCGCGGAGTGCGGGTGCTCCCGCTGAAGTCGATCGTGCTCTTCACTGGCGGCGGGAATCGGGACAGCGAGGTAGTCCTTCGTTTCGTCCCTGTTGGTGACCTTGACCTTCGGGTTCTCGAGCACGCGGTTGTACCAGGAGCGCGGCCAGTGGTTCGCGGAAACGTAGAGGTTGCCGTCGCTGACCATGGGAGTGACGACCCGCTGCTGCGTCGAGCCGTCCGAACCGGTCGTCGCGATGACGATGGTCGCGTCCCATTTCTCGGCTGGATCCCTGTGAAACCTCGGCTGGGCGATGCCGAGATACGCCTCGAACGCGACGACGATTCCGACGTAGGCCACAACGGCGATTGCGGCGTACCTGATGAATCTCACGAAATCCTCCCTTTCGCCTGGCCCATCGTCCGGGCGCCAGTACGGGCCAGACGTTCGCCCGCCGGTCCGGGCGACGACCCAGAGGATACCCCTCCGAGCGCCCGCGCCCGACGCCTACCCCGTCATCACCTTCATCGTCGTGTGGTGCCGCAGTGAAGCGCGCTTCGGCGCGTCAGCACGCTCCTCTGTCCGGACGGCCACGCGAAGATGCCTGCACGCCGGCGTCAGGGCAGCTTCGCCATTCCCAGCGTCGGTGAGCGGTCCCCGCTCGCCAGTACGCTCAACGGCGCACCGCTGTTCTGAAATACAACGAGATTCACGAAGTCGCCGACGCCGAGTTCGTAGTGCGTTGCGGCAACCTGACCTCCACCTACAACAC
Source organism: Binatia bacterium (assembly GCA_046261745.1). Lineage (GTDB taxonomy): Bacteria > Desulfobacterota > Binatia > UBA1149 > CAITLU01 > DATNBU01. Next base: position 12,718 of record JBHEOD010000032.1, on the reverse strand, counting down.
TCGGGGAATTCTCGGTGGAGACGATGATGAAATCGTTCACCGTCAAGGCCATGAATCGGGTCCCAGCCGGGTCGCTCGCCCAGCTGACGTGGCCATAGATCAGGTACTTGCCCGCCGTCTGTGCCGTCAACCGGTTCGTGTTGACGACCGTGTCGTGGATGCCGTCGGTATCCCACGCTTCGGTGTCGAACGTAACCACCGTGTTCACGCCGCTTGCGATCAGCTGCCCCACGCTGTTGCCGACCCTGGCGCTGACGTCCGCCGTGACTTCGCGCAGTCCGGGCGTGCATCCCTTGATCCGCACGGCGCACGAGGAGGAGTCGTCCTTCAGGTACACGAAGCAATCGGGAGCAGGGTTGGTGCGCGCGGCGCCGGACGCAGCCAACTCGCATTTCGACGCCTTGCCAGACGCGACGCACACCCCCTCGTTCGCAAAGACGTTGGCTTCCTTGCCGGCGGCGTACCCCCAGCGCGGATTCGCCGCAACGTTCTTCGCGGATACCACGAGCGCACCGTCTGTCTTGTCGATCTTCACCTTGCACGTGTCGATCGCATGCGCGTTGCCGTGGAGCACCGCCACGACTGCAACGATGTGGAAACAGCTCCAAAGGTTCCCATGGCGAATGAAAGGAGTCGGGGTCGAGTGCATGCGCTACCTCCGTCGTTCCGAGGAGAAGAGTTCCGTCGCAACGGCGTATGCGCTTCCGGGCAGTCCACGTCAACGCCCGGGCAGCTTTCCGGACTCCGAACTCATGTGTGCAGTGGCGCGGATGGGGAATGCGTCGAGGCGGCCCCCGGCCTTCGGCAGCCCCGGTGTAGTGGCTTGCCACACGACGGAGGCATACACCTCTATCCCATCACCACCTTCACCTTGTGCATCTTGCTGTCGCGCCGAAGCACGATACGCGCCCCGCTGCGGTCCACCGGCACCACGACATTGCCGATCGTTGCCGAGACGACCGCCGCGGCGCGCCCCGAAGGATTCTCCACCTCGATGTCGTAGACGGTGCGGCGATCCGGCAGCCGGTACTTGATGCGGAAGCCCGGCCACGAATCCGGGATGCACGGCTTCACGCGCAGCAAGCGCCCATCCTCGATCGTCAGCCCGAGCAGCGACTCGATGCCGGTGCGATACATCCATCCGGCCGATCCGGTGTACCAGGTCCAGCCGCCTCGCCCGAGGTGCGGTTCCACGCCGTAGATGTCGGCCGCAACAACGTACGGCTCCACCTTGTAGACGCCGGCCGCATCGCGATCGCGCGCATGCGTGACAGGCGAGACCATCTCGAAGAGCCTCATCGCGTTGGCCCGGTCGCCCATCTTCGCGAGCGCGCGGATCACCCACATCGCGGCGTGCGTATACTGGCCGCCGTTCTCGCGAATGCCGGGCACGTAGCCCTTGATGTAGCCGGGGTCGTGCGGAGTGCGGTCGAAGGGCGGCCACAGCAGACGGATGATGCCGGCTTCCTCGTCGATGAGATGCTCGGCCACCGCTTCCATTGCCGACTTCGCGCGCTCGGGCGACGCCACGCCGGACAATACCGACCACGCCTGTGCGATCGCATCGATCCGGCATTCGTCACTCGATGCGGAGCCGAGCACCGTGCCGTCGTCGTAGTACGCGCGGCGATACCAGCTGCCGTCCCAGCCGCCGGTGTCGAGCGCAGGCGTCAGGGACTGGCGGTACTGGCGATAGCGGCGCAGTCTTTCCCAGTCGGCGCGCTTTTCCACGATCGGCACGAACAGGTCGAGGATGGTCGCCAGGAAGAACCCCATCCACACGCTTTCGCCGCGACCGTGGCGGCCGACGCGGTTCATGCCGTCGTTCCAGTCGCCGGTGCCCATGAGGGGAAGCCCGAGGGCGCCGGTGAGCGCCAGCGCCTGGTCGAGGCCGCGCGCGCAGTGCTCGTAGATCGACGCGGTCTCGGCTGCGCGCTCGGCCTGCAGGTAAGCTTCGTCCTCGCCCTCGGCGAGCAGGCGGGCGTGCACGAACGGTGCGCTCTCTTCGAGGACGCTCTCGTCGCCGGTGAACCCGATGTACGTGGACGTCAGGTACGGGAGCCACAGCAGGTCGTCGGCAAAGCGGGTTCGCGTGCCGCGCGTGGCCGGCGGGTGCCACCAGTGCAGCACGTCGCCTTCGACGAACTGGTGGGCGGCGTGAAGCAGGATCTGCGCACGCGACAGGTCGGGTCGCGCGAGCAGTAGAGCACCCGAATCCTGGAGCTGGTCGCGGAAGCCGTACGCTCCCCCCGACTGGTAGTAGGCCGAGCGCCCGTTCATGCGGCAGCTCAGGGCCTGGTAAAGGAGCCAGCCGTTCATCATCAGGTCGAACGATTTCGACGGTGTACGGACTTCGACTGCCGAAGTGAGATCGCGCCAGGCTTCGCGCGTCTCCGTGAGCGCCTCGTCAACCGCGTCGCCGGCGCGCAGCCTTTCCACCAGAGCGAGCGCGGCATCGCGGTCCACCGCCTGGCCGAGCGCGAACACGACCGTGACTTCGCCGCGTGGAGGCAGCGCGATCGGCACCTCGAACGCGAAACAGCGATCGCCCGCATCCGCGCCGCCGGCGCCATCGAGCCTGGATCCGTCGGCTACCGCGCGCGGCGCCTGCATGCTGCCGCCCCGCCCGACGAAGGAGGCACGGTCGGTGGTCCACGACGCGTCTCCCTCCGACGAGGTCAGCACGGCAGCGAATGCGACGGCCTGGGAATGGTCCTCGCTCATAGGATTGCGCGCCAGCAGCACGCCGGTGGCGGCGTCGCGCGAGGTCACGACGAAGCGCGACGAGTCCGACGGCAGCACCCCGAGCACCAGGCGCGCGAACGAGTACAACGACAGCGTGCGCTCCCGACTGCCGCGGTTCGCGATGCGGACGCGCGTGAGGCGAACCGGATCCTCGCCGGCAAGGAACGTGGTGACTTCGTGCTCGAGCGCTTCGGCGCGCGAGAGCCAGCGCGTCGAGCCCATCCCGTGGCGTACTTCGCACCACGCACCCGACGGAGCGGGGCCGGGCTGAGGAGACCAGAAGCGACTGCTTGCCTGGTCGCGCACGTACAGTGCCTCGCCGTGGGGATCGGTGACGGGATCGTTGCTCCACGGCGTGAGCTTGTTCTGGCGGCTGTTGCCGGCCCACGTGTAGCCGGCGCCGCTCTCGGTGGCGAGAAAGCCGAAGCGCGAGTTGGCGACCACGTTTACCCACGGCATAGGCGGCATAGGCGGCATAGGCGGAACGACGCCGTCCTGCGCAGGGCCGAGAACGGCCGGCCCCACTCGCACCACGTATTCGCGGCCGTCGCCGGAGAAACCGCCGTAGCCGTTGTCGAAGAGCAGTTTCTCGCGCGCGACGGGCGCGGCTTCGAGTTTCGCAGAGCGCTGGCGGACGCGAGAACGGGTGGCGTCGCCGCCGTCGGCGAGTTGAGGAGGAGCCTCGCCGACCAGCCAGCGGGCCTGCGCACGCAGCGTCGCGGTCGATGCGTCGCCGAGTTCGCCCGCCGAGCAACACACCGCGCGCGCGGAGCTGCCCGCAGCGGCTTCGCGATGCGGGCATTCCTCGGCCCGGCATCCTTCTTCCTCGCACAGCACCGCAACCGCCACGGCAAGCCCGAGGTCGGACAGGTAGGACGCGGCGGAAAGCGTCGCCGCCACGCGTTCCCCGTCGCCGTGGCGGACGGGCGCAACAATGAGCAGCGCATCGCCGGCAATGCCGAGCCGCCCGAGCGGACTCGCGGCCAGGCTGGAAGCTTCGCGATCGTTCGCACCGGCCGCCAGGAGCGGATGCGAGTAGAGCATCGCGCCGGCGATCTCCTGCGCGCACTCGGCCTGCTCGTTGGAAAGTCCGAAGCGCCGCCGGCGTGCGCGCTCGGCGGTTGCAGCCGTCTTCACCAGCGCCTTGGCGCCTTCGTCGTTCGCACAGCGTTCCTTGAGCGCCGCGACGACGGCGAGCACCTTCTCTTTCGAAGTGCCGGCTGCCAGCACCCAGGCCAGCGACGCCTCTGCGCCGCTCTCGAGCGTAACGATGCGACGAAGCGCGAATACCGGGTCGAGCACGCTGCCGGTGGTTGCCGACAGCATGGTCTGCATCGGCGACAGCGCCACCGGCGACTGAAGATTGCGGCCGCGGCCGATGAAACGGTCGCGATCGGTTTCCATCTGCAGTTCGCCGTCACCGGTCAGAGCTGCGGCGGCCCACAGCGGCAGCTCGTCACCGCTGCGTGGGCGGCGGCGGGCCGTCAGTGTGCCGGTGCCGGTGTCGAAGGCCGTTTCCACGAACAGCTTGGCGAAGGCCGGGTGCGCGGCGTCGGCGGCGCGGTGGCCGACGATGGGCTCGGCATACACCGTGATCTCGATGCGGCGCTGCGCGGCCACGCGGCTGCGAAGCGAGATGCGGCGTACCTCCGCGTCGTCGTCGGGCGACACGGTGACCTCGCAGGTGGCCTCGATGCCCTCGTGACGTCGCCCGAGCGTGATCGAGCCGGGTGCGCTGCGCACGAAGAAGGTACCGCCGACGGTGCCGGCCGGCGATGCGCCGAGCGACCAGACCTCGCCGGAATCGAGATCCCGCAAGTACACCAGCACGCCGTCCTGGTCGGCCACGCGGTCGCCCGACCAGCGTGTGACTGCGATCGTGTCCGACTGCGACAGACCGGTGCCGGCACCGGTGACCAGCGTCCAGTAGCGGCCGTTCGACAGGATGCGCGAATGCGGCGCGGAGTCGTGGAAACGCGCAAGCGCCGGCGCTTCGCTACCGAGCAGATCGGCCAGCGCCGAGTCCGCGGCCCCGGCTACTGCCGGATCCGCCGATGATGACGTTGCGGGCGGCGCGGAGTCGGCAGACGCGGAACTTTCGCTCGAAGAGGTGGTATCGGACAAGTCGCTCACCGTGATTTCTCCAGCCGCGGCTTATACTCGAAGATCACCGTAGCCGGTAGCCGGCGCACCCATACAGAGCCCTCCACCACCCGCTCGATGGTGCCATCGACCGTGGCGCTCTCCACTTCCGCGCCGAACGGCGCGGCCACCTCGATGCCGCCGGCCGGAATCGTGAATTCCCGCACGGCGGCCGTATCGCCCGCATTCTGCAACGACCTGCCGGCCTCGAGCGTCACACTCACCCGGACCGGTTCGCTGCCGGTTGCGGGAGCTACCTGCGATTCACCGTCGTCATCGGGGGGGCGGCGGATCGTCAGCGAGAGAGGTCCGTGCCAGGTCGGCATTGCGAGCGCCTTCACCTCACCGCCCGTGCCCCCGCTTTCGGGCGCGAACCACGACAGCGGGATGCCGGCTCCCACCAGTAGCGACGCGGCGTTGCGGTCGCCGGGGTCGAGCGGCTCGCGCTCTGTGACGAGCAGCGTGCGGACGGCGTGCACGAAGGTGGAGCCGATCCACGTGTGCGGCACGTCACCGAGGAACGATGGCTCGGTGGGCGACAGCCAGGTGATCTCGGGCCATTGGTTCCACGCGGCGGGTCGCTGATCGACGACCAGCGCGTCGAGAAGCTCGACGGCCTCGGCTTTGCGGCCAAGCAGCACGAGGGCGGTAGCGTTGCGCAACTCGTAGGCGGTGTAGCCGACGCCGCGGGTCGTCAGGCCGCGCCGCGCGCGAAGGTCCACCATGTACTTGTCGAACGAGCGCAGCAGCGCGTCGCGCGGATAGACACCTTCGGTTCCAAGCAGGAAGGAGACAGCCGTCGACGTGGGATCGAAGTCGCCGAGCTCGACCGACGCGGGCACCACGTCGAGCTTGTGCTCTTCGGTAGTGAGGCGGATCGATTCGCGGAGCGCCTTCTCGAAGCTGTCGCGCTCGGCGGCCAGCGCCGCCGTGCTCGCAGCGTCGCCGACCACCGAGGCCAGCATCGCCGCATCGGCGTATCCCCTGAGCGCGAAGGCCTGGTCCCAGTACGAATGGACGGGCCTGGCGCTGTAGCCCTCGTGGCTGATCGATTCCGGCAGCAGGCCGAAGTACGCGCGGCGAGCCGGCTCCGAGTACTCGGGCGTCATGCGCGTGGCTCTCAGCCGTGTCATGCACCCGGCGACTGCCTTCACCCGCGGCCACATCTCCCGCACGAACGCTTCGTCGCGCGTGAAGCGCCACACTTCGGCCACCGCCCAGATGAACTCGCCGAAGCTGTCGTGTTCGGGAACCGGGTCGGCGCCGAGCGCGTCCACGCAGCACGGCACCCAGCCGTCGTCCCCGATGTAGCCGGCGAACCAGCGCAGGTATTCCTTCACCTCGGCGTCGAGGCCGAGTTCGAGCAGTGCGCCGGAGGTCATCGCGCCGTCCCGGATCCACGAGCGCTCGTAGGTGCGTGAGCCGGGCTGGATTGCCGCGCCGTCGCGGTTGATCAGGATGTAAGCCAGGTTGCTGCGCACGGAGTCCATCCAGTCGCGAGCGGCGGCGGGGAGTTCGATCGGCACGCGCGCGACCCGGGAGCGCCAGCCGATGCGTACGCTTCGCAGCAGCGCCTCGAGATCCGCGTCCTCGGCAGTCTCCTTGGCAGAGGCACGCGACGTCGCCGCGATCGGCGAATCCTTCGACCACGGCACGGCCAGCCACACGTCGCGGCTGGCGCCTCCCGTGAGATCGATATCCCAGGCCATCGCCGCCGACGCATGCCCAAACGGATCTTCCACCGACGTGGCCGACGGAAGTCCACCGCGCACGAGATAGCTCGTGATGTCGCCTTCCTCGAAAGCGGCTGCCCCGAACGCATTCGGCGCGGTCAGCGCGACAATGCGGCGGCCGTCCACCTCGATTGTGCTGCCCTCGCGCGAAATGTGGGAGATCCTGGCGACTCCGCCGACGCGATTGAGGGTCTGCCACGGCGGCAACACCTGGAACGGGCGCAGCGCGACGAACAGCCGCAGCTGGGCGGTGTGACCGGTGTTGGTCAGCCGGTAGCGGACGTAGAGCGTGGATGCCCCCGGCTTCCCGGCCGCAAACGCAGTGACCGCCAGCGACAGCGCGCCGTCGCTCCTCGCGACCGTCGGAATCGGCAGGTCTCCGTCCTCGAGCGACGCTGTCGTCGCCGCGTCCTTCCACGTCCTCAGGTTGTCCTCGCGCAGCACGAACGGCTCGAGCGTGAACGCGCCGGCATCGACCTCGACGCTGCCTTCCTCGTTCATCAGCGCTTCATTCGCGTCGCCGGGCACGCCGACGACCGTCCAGTAGCTCTGCTCACCGGCGAAATAGCGCGGGTAGAAGCCCGGCCGGGCCGCGCGCGCGATGGCCGTGAAAAAATTGTTCAAGGAAGCGGAGAACTCGAAGGATTGCGCGCGGATCTCGCCGATGGCGACCGTCTGTCCCGGCGCCGCGGTGAAGCGAAGTCTCACGTAGCGCGCGTAGACGTCGGGCATGTACACGTGGTCGAGCCCGCCGTCGCCGCGGGTGAAGCGGCGCGCCTCCTCCCACTGCTCGCCGTCGCGCGAGACTTCGACGGCGTAGTCTGCCGCGAATCCGCCGGGAGCGTGTTCGACCTCGAGTCCGCCCTGTTCGACGGCCTCGTGGAAGTCGAGCGTGACGATCGGCTGCTGTTCGCCAGGCTCGCTGCGCCACACGCTCGACGCCTGGCCGTCGAGCAGCAGGCCCGCATCGGCCGTGTTCGAACTGGTACTGACCGTGGGCGGCCGTTGCGCGGCGCCGGCGTCACGGGGCTCGAGGCGGATCTCGTCGACCCACACTTCCCCTTTGCCGCCCTTGCCGGCCACCACGGCGATCTCGATCGCGTCGAGATGCGCGGGCATCCCACCGCCGGCGGGCCCCCATGCGAAATCGATACGCTGCTTCGAGACGCGCACGTCCTTCCAATTGCGCGGCAGCTCGAAGTCGGGCAGCCGCCGCCACCAGACGTTCTCACCGGAGATGAACTTGATTTCGATCGTGTTCGGCTCCGCATCGGACTTGAGCGTGAACACGAACATGAAGTCTGACGGAAGGTCGATGGACACCGCACGGCGCGCGATTGCATGGGCGCGGCCGCGGCCGAGATCGAACGCGAGCCCGAATGCGCCGCCCGAGCTCCCCTGCCCGCCGACGATGCGCGCTGACGCGTTCGGGGATGCGATGGCCGTCCACGCAGAAGCGTCGTCGCCGGCATCGATCATCACGGGCGCTCCAGCGATCGCAATCCCCATCGGACCAGACAGCCTCAGGGTAAAGCCGGCCGCAAGCGCGGCCAGCGCGAAGGTTTGAAACGATCTCATCTCTTTTCCCCTCGTGGACTGTTCTGCGGGCGCGGGCGTTCAGCCCTTGAGGCCGCCCGCCGTAATGCCCGCCACGTAGTAGCGCTGCAACACGAGGAACACGATCATCACCGGCAACACCGTCACCACAGCGCCGGCCATCATCAGTTCGGTGTCCTGCACGTGCTCGCCGAACAGGCCGGCAAGGGCGACCGGCAGCGTGTAGAGGCGATCGTCGGTCAGCACGACCAGCGGCCACAGGAAGTCGTTCCAGGTGCCCATGAAGGTTGCGACCGCCAGAGTCACGATGATCGGACGGCACAGCGGCAGCGCGATCTGGAAGAAGATTCGCAGCTCGCTCGCGCCGTCCACGCGCGCGGCGTCCAGCAGTGCGTCCGGAATCGACTGGGCGTACTGCCGGATCAGGAAGATTCCAAAGATGCTCGCCATGCCCGGCACGAGCACACCCCAGTAGCTGTTGAGCAGGCCCATCTCGCGCAGCATCAGGAAGAGCGGAAGCATGCCCACCTGTCCCGGCACCACCAGGGCGGCCAGCAGCACGCGACCGAGTCGTTCGCGCCCCGGAAAGCGCAGCTTCGCGAACGCGTATCCGGCCATCGAGTTGAGCGTGACGGAGAATGCCGTCGCACCGAGCGCCACCAGCGCGCTCGCGCCGAGGTAGCGCGCCAGGTCGAGACGACCGAGCAGGTTGCCGTAGTGGGCAAGCGTCGGCTCGCTCGGCAGCAGTCGCGCCGGCAGCTCGGTGGCTTCGCCCGGCGGCATCAGCGACGCGGACAGCATCCACGCAAGCGGGAAGAGAGTCAGCAACGCGGCCACGGCAAGAGCCGCGTTCACGGAGAGCAGCGCAGCGACGCGACGAAGGTTGGTGTTCATCGCTGCACCCCCGCCTTCACCGCGACTCGCGGCGTGTCGAGGCTTCGCCGGAGCCTCAGCTGCAGGCCGGTCGCTGCAAGGATCACCAGGAAAAGCAGGAACGCGACCGCCGACGCGCGGCCCAGGTTCCACCAGCGGAAGCCTTCCTCGTACATCATCAGCACCACGCTGCGCGTACTGCCGGCCGGCCCGCCCTGCGTCATCACGTAAGGTTCGGCGAAGAACTGGAAGTAGCCGATGGCCGTCAGCAGCGTGACGAAGCCGAGTGTCGGGGCGAGCATCGGCAGCGTGATCGCAGTGAAGCGGCGCCACGCGCCGGCGCCGTCGAGGCTGGCGGCTTCGTAGAGCCGCTCCGGAATGGCCTGAAGCCCGGCGAGCAGGATGATCATGTTGAATCCGAAGTTCTTCCAGACCGCCATCAGGATGATGGCCGGCATCGACCAGGCCGGATCGCCGAGCCAGTCGATCGGTTCGAAACCGAGAGCCATCAGCGCCTGGTTCAGCATCCCGTAGCGCGGGTGGTAGAGGTAGCGCCACACCACGGCCACCGCGACGATCGTCGTCGTGACCGGAAGGAAAAACACCGTTCGCAGCAGGCCCTTCAGGCGCGCCATGCGGGCATCGAGCAGGATGGCCGCGCCGAGCGAGACCGTGATCGACAATGGCCCGCCCACCACCACGAAGTAGAAGGTGTTGCGCATTGCGCGCCAGAACAGCGGATCGCCGAGCAGCGCCGTGTAGTTGTCGAGGCCAACGAAACGCAGCACCGACAGGTCGGCCACCGCGTAGATGTCAAAGTCGGTCACGCTCAGCAGCAAGGACGACGCGACCGGCAGGAAGAAGAACACGCCGATCACGATCAGCGCCGGCCCCGCCAGCACCAACGCCGCCACCGTGCGAGGGTCCACCCGCCTCATCGCACGAAAACCCGGGACAGGTACGGATTTTCAGTTTCCGAAAGCCTGGATGTTCTTGGCGGACCACTCTCATCGTTTTGGAGCCGAGATTCGCGGCGACTGCTCTCCGCGAGCATCGAGCGGCGCTTGGCGAGGATCGCATCCACGTCGGCGTCGAGGTCGGCCAGCGCCTCGTCGATGCCGGCGTCACCGCGCACGATGCGCTCGAGATGCAGCGTCAGCTTGGACGCGATTCGTTCCCACTCGGGAATCTTCGGCGTCGCGACCAGATGATCGAGCTGGGCGCGGAACGCCCGCGATTTCTCATCGACGGCCCCGTGGTCCCACGCGCTGCGCCGCGATGGCAGGTCGCCGCTGCGCACGCGAAATTCCACCTGCACCTTTGTGGAGGAGAGGTACTCGACGAGCTTCCAGGCTTGCTCCTTTCGCGGCGACGACGCCGACACGGCAAGGCTCGCGCCGCCGGCGATCGACAGGCCGGGAGCAGCCCCGTCGATGGACGGCATCGGCGCCGTCGTCCACGCATCGGCCAACTCGGCAGGCATGCGGCGCGCGAGTTCCACGAGGTTCCACGGCCCGGTGACAAAGAACGCGAAATAGCCCGCGGCGAACTCGCGGTAGAGATTGGCGATCTGCGCTTCCGACTTTCGCGGCGCGAGGTCGTCGCGGAAGAGGCCCGCGTAGAACTCGACGGCGCGGCGCATCTCGGGGCTGCGAAAGTTGCCGCGCGTGTCGTTGTCGGCGAGCATCGACGTCCCGTGTTGCATCGCGAGGACAACGGGCGTCTGCCACTCGTCAACCGGCAGGAACACTCCGTACGGGTTCGCCGCACCTCCGCTCGCCACCGGCGCGCTCCGGATGCGCTGCATCGCAACGCGCCACTCTTCCCACGTGCGCGGCGGCGCAGTGACGCCGGCCGCACTCAGGAGGTCGCGGCGATAGAACAGCAGCCTCGTGTCCACGTACCACGGCAGCGCTACCAGGCGCCCGTCCACGACATTTGCGTCCAGGACACCGGCAAAAAAATCTTCGCGCGCAACGACGCCGGACGACGCCACCTGCGCGTCAAGCGGTTCAAGAGCGCCGAGCATCTCCAGCTCGGCCACCCAGGTATTGCCGAGCTGGAAGACGTCCGGCATCGATCCGCCCACGTAGGCCGTGAGCAATTTCTCGTGAGCGGCGCTCCACGGCACCCGCTGCACCCTGACGGCGATTTCCGGATACTGCTGCCGAAAACCGGCCAGGACCGCGTCGGCGGCCTCGGCCTCGCTGCCCATCGCCCAGAACACCACAGCATCGTCCCCGGCAGAGTCGCTGCGGCAGGAGGACAGCGACAGCAGCACCGCGAGTGCGGCCAGCCGCCGAAAACGTGACCAGACTGTGCCCTGCCCGCGCATCCGGCGATTAGACCCGTCATGCGCGCTCCGCACAACGGCGGCACGTCCGGCCACGGCTCGGACGCACTTGTCCTGTTTCAGGCGGCTCTGCGCTGGCGAGTCGGCGGCTTCGAAAGGAGGGCGCCACGGCGCGGTTTCACCACGATCCGGATGTCGCAATCGAGCACCTGCAGCAGCGAGAACATCTGGGTGAAGCTTTTGGAGTGGTTCGTCGTATCGAGAAGTCGATAGAGCTGGGGAACGGAGGTTCCCAGGCGGCGCGCCACTTCGCGCTTGCTGAGTCCGGCGGTTTCCATTCGGCCGATCGCGTCCACGGTCAACTGGTGAAGCGCCATCGTCGCGAGGAAAGCAGGGTCGCGGTTGTAATCAAGGACATGGTCTAGAGGAACCGCGCCTTCCCGGCCGGAAGCAAGGATGAAAGTCGCAGCTTCATTGGCGAGTTCGCGGTCCACATAGACATCGACAATGGGGTCTTTTACGGAAGGCCGCGGGTCGAGCTTCACGAAGGGCATCGGGTAAACCGCGCCGGCACGCGTAACGAGCTCCAGCTGCTTCTTGCGGAGATTGACCGACACACTACGAAGTTTCACAACCTGCCCTCACGTTGCAGGCAGGCGATCAACCAGCGCAGGTTGGCATTGTCCTTGCCCGAGATGAGCACGTTCGAGTCGAGATCCCATTTCATGATCAGCTTTCCGTCACGATAGACGTGGACGTGGCGGGGGGTATGGTTGCCACGGCGGATTTTTCCCACTTCATGGTGGTACCACCGAAGGTAACACTACGACAGAAGAGTAGGCAACTCATCACTGCGATGTCATCGACCGCAGGCTTCGGGTTCTCCACGGAACCTGGGCGGAAGAACGATGATCCTCGAATCCGCCCCACTGCAGGAGCGCCCCGGCCAGTCCGCCGAGTACGAAGCCGCGTTTCGCGAGGCCCCAGGCGATCATCTCGTCGATGCCGGGCTATCTCTCGCAGGAGCTTCAGCGCTGCATCGAGCACGAGAACCCAAGTCCTTTCGCGAAGTGTTGCCGGGCCTTCGGCGAACGGAAGCGCACGAACGAAGTCGGCGCTGGTAGAAGTCCCCCGCTTCGAAAGAGGCGGGGGACTTTTTCATGGCCATGACCGTATCGCGTCAGTCCGTGCTCTTGCGGCCAAACATCACACCAGCCTCGTGACCCGCGGCGCCCGACCCGCTCGTGGTCATCGAAGCCTCGCTCGACCCGATATCGTAGAAGATCAGCCACGCCGGAGAGTCGCCCTCGTAGACATCCGGATCGGCAAGAACCATGAACGCCTCGTACTGACGGCCAGGCAGAAGGACCTGCTC
>JBHEOD010000031.1:26028-30466 GCA_046261745.1 Binatia bacterium | reverse complement strand
GGCAAGAAGCGGCAGACCGCGTCGCTCTATGACATTCTCGAACCCAACGACCAGAAAGAAATGAAGCCGATCGGCGAATGGAACAGCGCGAAGATCGTCGCCAAGGGCAGCAAGGTCTCGACGTTCAAGACCGCCGGCAAGGCCGGCAGCGATTGTATCGACGCGATGCTCGGTCCCACCGGCAACCTGCGCGCTCCGGCGTTGATCGTCGGCAAGACCGTTGTGGTGGGCTTCCATGAGGACACGTACCGGGCCGTCTTGGGGTGACGCCGCCGTAGCGCGCGTCGACACCGCGTTGCGCGCTTCGGTACTGGCCTTGGCAAACCTCTCCCTCGCGGACGCTTGGCGTGATCGGCATCCGGCTCGAGCCACCCGTGTCGCCGCACGTCTCACATGCGCCCCTCCACTGCGCGGGCTCTGCCGGCGCCCCGGTTGTGACTTGGCCAACGGTCGCCGCCCGTTCGCCATGGACGTTGCTTCCGTGACCGTGAAGATCGCGCTTCACTCCGAACGGGGGGCGTCCGCGTGATCATCGTTGCGGGCGAGATCTCCGCACCTGCTCCACAGCAGAGTCCCTTCTCACCGGCCTGGCCACGCGCGGTGCGAAGGATTCCGTCGCAGTGAGAATACTCACAACGGTGACAATCGAGCCGTTGTTCACGACGGTGTCCGCCTGCGGCCGCTGCACGAAACAAGGCTAAAAACACCTGCTTTCGCCCTCGTTTCGGCCTCCTGGTGCGCACGCCGAATCTCGCGGACGATGCAAATGCGACGCATGAAGTGCGAGTCGCGCGAGAATGGGAACCGGCGCGAAACCCGTGCTAGCTTCCGCGCCCATGCCGAACCCTGAAGCCACGATTCCTTCCCGCCTCCAGCGGCGCCTTGACCGCTGGCTCCACCGCTGGGGCACCCCCAGCCTGGCTGCGACCCTGCGCATTGAGTACTTGCCCCGATTGCGCCGCGCATTCGGCCGCTGCTACCAGGATGAACGTCTGATTCGCCTGACGCCCTCCCTTCGGGACACCCAGTCTCACCTTCTTGCCGAGATCCTGTGCCATGAGGCCGCGCACGCCGCCGTTTACGAACGGCACGGCGCGTCGGCCAAGCCCCACGGCTCGGAATGGGAAGAGATGATGCGCATGGCCGGTTTCGAGCCGCGGGTAAGAATCCCGGTGGTCGTGCAATCGCTGCCGCGCGACGGCGCGAAGGACCGCGCTGTCTATCTTCATCACTGTCCCGTCTGCGACCTGTCGCGCCAGGCGGCGCGGCCCATGCGGACCTGGCGTTGTCGCACCTGCGTGAGCTCGCGGCGCCAGGGGCAGCTCGTGATTCGTCGCGAGACCGGCCGAGGCACGCGGCGGCAAGCCGGCGGCGCCCGCGAACGCAAACGGGTAGCGGCTGTCAATGGCAGCGCCGAGCCGCGCGCGACCACGAGCGCCCGCAAGGCGCCGCGCGCGCGACGCCGCTGAATCATCTCTGGCGGCCGGCATCCGCCCTGCGCGAGGGCCGAGGGGCAACATGAAGGTCGGAATGAATCTGCCCGTGATGGTGCCGGGCCTGTCGCGCGAACTTGTGCGTCAATGGTGCCGCCGCATCGATTCCGGACCTTACTCGAGCATCGCCGCCGGCGAACGTATCGCGTTCCCGAACCCGGAGATCATGGTTACGCTGGCGGCGGCCGCGGCCTGGACCGAACGCGTGAAGGTCGCCTTTCACGTGCTGGTTCCGCCGATGCACGACCCCGTGCTGCTGGCCAAGCAGGTGGCCACGCTCGACGTGCTCTCAGGCGGTCGCGTCTGTCTGGGGGTGGGCGTGGGCGCGCGCCAGGAAGACTATCGCGCCGTCGGGGCAACATGGGACTCGCGGCTGCTGTCGAGGCTGGAGACGAACGTGGAGGTGATGCGCCGCGTGTGGGACGGATCGCACGCCATCGAGGGAGTCTCGCGCGCGGTCCAGCCGCAGCCGCTCCAGCGCGGCGGGCCCGCGATCCTCGCCGGCGTACTTATGCCGCAGGCCATCACCCGCGCCGCGCACTGGGCCGACGGCATCACCGGCTTCAGCTTCGGTCCTTCTGCGGACGACGTGCGCATGCGATTCGAAGGCGCGCGCGCCGCGTGGAAGGAGGCCGGCCGGACTACAGCGCCGCGGCTCGTTACCGGCTTCTGGTTTGCGCTCGGTTCCGACGCCGACGAACAGGTCGGCTCGTACCTCGAGCGATACCTGGCGTTCATGGGCGACGGCGCCGGCCGATCGCTGGCGCCCAACATCAGCGCGCGTTCGCCGGAGGCCCTTCGCGACGCGCTTGCGATGTGCCGCGATCTCGGCGCCGATGAAGTGCTGCTCGTTCCCACCACGAGCGCCCCCGCCGAAGCCGACCGTGCCGCCGAAGTGATTGCATCGCTACCCCGAGCCTGAGCAAAGAAACCCGGATTGGCGCGGAACGTTAGTGCGTGCCTGTCCCATTTGGCTGAAACAGGAGGGATCCCCATGTCGAACGTGAAACTCGTCAACCCGCCGGGCACCGAAACCATCTATGAGTCGTACAAATTTTCGCAGGCCACCGTGGCGGGCGGCTTCGTCGAAGTGTCGGGACAGGTTGGCCTCGCCGCTGACTTCTCGATTCCCGACGGAATCCGTGAGCAGGCCCGCAACGCGTTCACCAACCTGAAGAACGTGCTGGAAGCGGCCGGTTCCGGGCTCGACCAGGTCATGCACCTGACCCAGTACTTTACCGACATCACCGACGCGGCCGCCGTGGACGAGGTCTTCACGGAATTCTTTCCGAAGGACTATCCCGCCCGCACCGTCGTGCAGGTCTCCGCGCTCGTGCTGCCGCAACTCAAGCTCGAAGTGCAGGCCCGCGCCGTGGCGAAACGCGGAGCCTGACCCGACCTCTGCAGCGCGGTCCGGAGTCTCGAGTCAGGCTCCTGGCGCTTTTCCCACCGAAAAGGGCGGGGCCGCTTGCGCGACCCCGCCCTCCACGTACGCCTTGCGGCGCACCAACCTCAACGCACCCGATCGCTCAGAAGCAATCGTCGATCGAGCAGTCGTTGTGCCTGGCCTCGCGGCAGGCCTTCGGGCTCGAAGCCGGAGTCGACTTCGGACAGACGCCGAGCGCCTCGTTGCAAAGCGGCGCGTCGTGGCAGTTGCCCGGAAGGTCGAGAACGCATTCGCCCTCGACGAGCAGTCCGCCGTTGTTGAAGCAGTCGAGCTGGCTGACGCACTGGCCCAGTGTGGGACCATCCTGGACCGGGTTGCCGGCGCAGAGGTCGCTGCAGTCGCTGAAGGAGACGTCGACGTACTTGCCAAGGATCGCGTCGCAGTCGCCGCCGCTGATTCCGCAGTTGAGGGCGGCGGCCATCAGCTGACGGTAAAGGCGGCGCTGGGGAACGCCCTTGGCGCGCATGCAAAGGCCTTCGAGGTTGGAGGTGAGTCCGAGACCCTGCAGGTACGGGAGGCCGCCGTTGCTCGTCGTTGTGATCGTCTCCCCGCAAACTTCCAGCGGACCGGCAGCGTCGATCACGAGTTGGCCGACGTTGATCGAGTTGTTCTTCTCGTAGCCGCTGTGCGTGGCCCAGTAGCCCGGGCTGCGGCAGATGTCGGTGCCGCAGGTGAACTCGAACGTGCATCCCGAGTCCTGGATGGAACAGATGTCCGCCGTGCAGTTGTCCCCGTCCTCGCAGTTGCCGTTGTTCGGGGTGTTGACGCAGGTATCGCCGGCCTCGTTGCAGGTATCGTCCGTGCAATCGATCGCATCGCTGCAATCGATCGCGCTTCCGGTGCACTCGCCGCCGCTGCACGCGTCGTTCTCCGTGCAGAAGAGCCCGTCGTTGCAAGGGGCGGTGTTGGGGTTGTGGACGCAGGTGCCGCTGCCGTTGCAGACGTCGTCGGTGCAGATCTCGTCGTCGCTCGAGCACGGCTCGCCGGCGTCCTCGAAGTCGTCGGCGGGGCACTGACCCGCGGTGCAGTTCTCCGCCACGTCGCACTCGCCAGCGGACCCGCGGCAGAGGTTGTTGTTCGGCTCCTGGCTGCAACCGTTGATGTCGCCGAGTCCCGACGCAATCGAGTTGCAGACCGTGTCGGTGCAGGGATTGCTGTCGTCGGAGCACGGGAACGGATCGATCGGATCGGCGCAGTGCGGCACGCTCTCGCTGGTCTCCACCTGCACACACGCGCACTTGGCGGCGGTGCCCGGGATGGCGTCGCCGGCGTCGGCGCAGACGGTGTTGGAGTTGTTGTCCCACGACGCGCACAGCGCGAGGTCGAAGAAGCCGTCGCCATTGCTGTCGGTGCAGACCGCCGTCACGTTGTTCACGACGACGGCGAGAGGATCACCGTCGAAATCGCCGCAGAAGTCGCCGTCGTCGTCGGTTCCCGTGCCTTGCGGAATCAGGCCGACGAAACACTCTCCGGTGAGAGCCTGGTCGCTGTCCGCGCC
>JBHEOD010000031.1:0-26018 GCA_046261745.1 Binatia bacterium | reverse complement strand
CCGATGTAGAACCCGAGGTCATAGCGCGAAGCATTGGACTCGCCCATGTTGAGCGTTCCGTTGAAGGTGAAGGTGTCGCCGTTGAAGTCGCAACCATCAATCACCTGGGTGACGGTGACGGACGCGACGCCGATGTCGTTGGCCGTGCAGTTGAGGCCGGAGTCACCGACCGCGTCTCCGAGGCAGGGAGCCGCCGAAGCCATGCCGCTCCAACCGATCGTCCCCGTCACAATTGCCGCGAGTGCTGTGCTGGCCGCGCGGCTGCCGAAACGGCTACCGCTTCTGGTAGTTCTCTCAAACATCCTGAGTTCTCCTTGCTATCGTTTGCTGCGAAACGGGATGTCGGCTGACCTCGGCCGACACTTCTGGCCCTCTATCCGCAGTCCCCCCGGCGAGGGATCCTCGCCGCCTGATCCGGCCGCGATCACGGTCATTTCGTCGCAGCCGGTGAATCGCCGCGTGGTTCCCCCCACGCAGGCGGCCCTTCCATGCCCGTCGAAAATCCTTAACACAAACAAAAACACGGATTTGGCCGTACGATCTCGTTTCTGGTTCCCTCCGCACGTCTGTTTCACCACGGAAAGGAAGTTGTCTTGCCGCGTCGGCCGGCTGCTCACTTCTTGCCGCAATGCGGCATCTCCACCAAACGTCTATTGCAGGTCTGCAACCCAAGGGGAGGCTTCACGCCGCCCAGCGCGGCGCGTTGACCCTTCTTGTTGGAGCAGAGCCTCTTTGGTCTGGAAGGCGCTCGGAGCGCGCGAACTCGCCGGACTGGCCTGCAACCGGAGCGGGCTCGCGCCGCCCGCGTGTCCTGCTAAAGCGTGCACCGGGGCATTCGACCTGACGGCTCCCGAGGCACCATGAGAATTCTCCACACAATGCTGCGAGTGAAAAACCTCAACGATTCCATCGCTTTCTATTGCGGCCACCTCGGCATGGAACTGAAACGGCGCGCTGACTATCCGGGAGGCGAGTTCACGCTGGCCTTCGTCGGATACCCCGGCGACGACTCCCACGAGATCGAACTCACGCACAATTGGGACGGCCGGGACTACGAAATCGGCACCGCCTTCGGCCACATTGCCATCGGCGTTACGGACATCCGCCAGGTCTGCGAACGGCTACGCACGGCGGGCGTCGAGATCACACGCGAACCGGGACCGATGAAGCACGGATCGACGGTCATCGCGTTCGTTCGCGACCCCAGCGGCTATCCCATCGAGCTGATCGAGAGGTGAGCGGCGCGGCTCGCCGCTTGCGTGCCGCAGTTCACAAGCCCCCACGGGCGCAGAGGGTGCGGGTCAAGCCCCGCGCCTACTCTTCCGCCTACCCTTCGTAGATTAGCGCCGCGTCGCGGCCCGCGTCGTAGCGTTCGGTGCCCTCCCCGGCGACGCGCACGATCTCGTCAAACGGAAGCCCGGCGTCGATGGCCTCGCGGACAATCGGCCGCCCCGTCAGCAGGTCGATGGCCGGCACGTCGTCCCGGAACTCGTAGGCCTCCGTCCGCCATGCGAAGTCCTCGGGCCACAGCCGCCGGACGGCGGCCAGCACCGCAAGACCCAGGCGATAGGAGTCGAAGCGCTCGCGGTCGGTAACGTGGATCTGCAGGGCGCCGCACGGCAGCTTCGCGTGTTTGTGGAAGGTGGGCTCGATGGTGCAGGGCCTCAGAACAGCGCCGTCCAGGCCGTAACCGGCCAGTTCGGCGGCCAGCGTGCGGCCTTCGATGAACGGCGCGCCAAACAGTTCGAACGGCCGCGTGGTGCCGCGCCCTTCGGACAGGTTGGTGGCTTCGAGCAGGCAGATGCCGGGATAAACGATGGCGGTGTCGAGGGTGGGCATGTTCGGCGACGGCATCACCCACGGAAGACCGGTCTCGTCGTAGTACCGGCCGCGCGTCCAGCCCTCGCAGGCAATCACGTCGAGGTCGCAGCCGATGCCGAAGGTGGTGTTGTACAGGCGCGCGAGTTCGCCGACGGTCATTCCGTGGCGCTGCGGCACCGGGTAGAGCGCGCAGAAGTTCTCGAGTCCCGGCTCGAGTCCGCCGCCTTCCACCTGCAGGCCGCCGATCGGGTTGGGGCGGTCCAGTACGATCACCTTCACGCCCGCGCTGGCCGCCGCCTGCATGCACAGCGCCATCGTCGCCGCATACGTGTAGTAGCGCGCACCGACGTCCTGGATGTCGAAGAGCAGCACGTCCACGCGGTCCATGTCCTCAGGACGAGGCGTGAGCGACTCGAACGTCGGCCCGTAAAGGCTCACTTCCGGCAGGTGCGTGACGGCGTCGTGGGCGTCGCCCACGTGGATCATGTCCTGGGCGGCGCCGCGGATGCCATGTTCAGGCCCGAAGAGCAGCGTGAGGTTCACCTCGGGGTCCGCGTGCATCAGGTCGATCGCATGGCGGAAGCGGCGATCGACGGTGGTGGCGTTGGCCACGAGGCCGACGCGGGCCTTCCCCAGCCAGCGCCGCGGGTCGGCGAGCAATCGTTCGAGTCCTGTCTGCATGGACCGATGATAGCCGGGCGTGTAGAAGGTTCCGAGCGTTCGCCGCCACGGCGCACGGTTTTTCTCGATGACCATGCACGTTCATCACCTCGCGCTGCGCAGCAGCGACGTTGCGCTGCTGGCGCAGTTCTATCGCGAGATGTTCGGCATGCACGTGGTTCGCGACGCGCAGCCTCGCGCGCTGTGGCTCGGGCTGGCGGGTGATGCGGTGCTGATGATCGAAGCGCGCGAGGCGGGCGAACCGGCGCCGACGCCGGGGTCCATGGAGCTCACGGCGTTCCGGGTGGACGAAGCCGCGCGCGAATCGGTGAGGAAGAAGGCCGTCGACCGCGGCTGCTTCGACGGCGAGACCGAGTTCACCGTGTACCTGCGCGACCCGGAGGGGCGGCGCGTCGCCGTCTCCACCTACGATTTCGTGGTGGCTCCCGCGTGACGGGCCTGTTCACCCCGGTCTTCACGGCGACGTCCAGCGACGGCGCAGCCGCAGGACGACTTGACGAAATCGCTTCGCTGGTGCGTCCCGCCGGCAGCGAGCCGCGTCAGCCGCGAATCACCGCTCCGGCCCGCGCGTCGGCATCGTAGCGGTCGCCGTCGACCACCGCGCGACCGCCTATCATCACCATGTCGATGCCGAGCGGAAAGCTCGACGGCTCGGCAAACGTGGCTGTGTCGGCAAGCGTACGCGGGTCGAGCAGCACGAGGTCGGCCGCGCAGCCCTTGCGCACGAAACCGCGGTCGGTCCATCCGAAACGCCCGGCCGCCGCGCCGGTCATCTTGCGCACCGCTTCCTCGAGCGAAAACAGGCCGCGCTTCACGTACGTGGACAGCACGCGCGGGAACGTTCCGTAGCTGGCCGGGTTCTGGTGACCGCAGGCCGTCACGAACGTGTCGGTCTCGATCGTACACAGCGGATGGGCGAGCACCGCTTCGAGTGCGCGCTCGTCCTCGGCGCAGCCGCTGTACTTGTGGATCAGCACACGCGCATTGCGGTGGCTCTCGACCACCATGCGCGCGTAGAACTCCCAGACACCCATGCCCGCATCGCGCGCCGCGTCGCCGACGTAGCGGCCGTTGTAACGCTCGAACGCCGCGGCGTTCGCGTTCATGATCTGAATGTCCTCGAGGTGGAAACCGATCTGGCCGAACACGTGCTCACCGGTGGCGACGAGGCTCTCCATGCTCGACGGCGTGGCAAGAACCATTTCCAGGTGCGGGAGCAGCGCCGGCGGGAACAGTACGCTCGCGGTGGTGTTGCCGGCCGTGTACGGAAACGCGTCGAACGCAACGTCAACGCCACGCGCCTTCGCCGCGTCGATCACCGCGATCGCGCGCTCCACTGTGGGCCACGTCGCGCTTCCGACGAATATCAGGTGCGAGATCTGCAGGCGCGCGTCGCTGCGTTCGACCACGCGCAGGATCTCGTCGATCGCGGCGATGTTGTGAGGATCGGTCGCGGGATCGCGGTCGGGGTAGACCGGGCTCATCCAGCTGTACGCGCGCAGGTGCGACGTGAAGAGCTTGTTCGAGGCCGACGCCCACGACGCGAACGCTGCCAGTTCGTCCTCGCCCGCGAAGATTCCGGGAGGATAGCCAAGGCCCGTGCTGACGCCGACGCAGCCGTCGTCGAGGGCCCGCCGACAGAGCTTCTCCATCTCGGCCAGTTCGCCCGCGCCGGGTGCTTCCGGGTTGAGGTGGCCGCTGACGGCGGCGCGAACCGCGCCGTGGCCGACGAGTTGCGCAACGTTGAGCGCAACGCCGCCGTCGGTGATCGCGTCGAGGAACTCGCCCATCGACTCCCAGCGAAGATCGATCGCATCGTCGGAGATGAGCCGGCTCGCCTCGGTGATCGGGCTGCGCGTGCGATCGGAGACGGGCGCGGGGCTGAATCCGCAATTGCCGCCAACCAGTGTCGTCATGCCCTGGCGCAGGAACGGTTCGAGCAACTTGCCGTGGTCCGCGCCCGGCACGAGGAAGTCGCTGTGACTGTGAATGTCGATGAAGCCCGGGGCCACGATGCGCCCGGCGCATTCCACCGTGCGCGCAGCTTCAAGATTGGTGAGATCGCCGACGTGGGAGATGACGCCGGCCGTCACCGCGACGTCCGCGCGAAACGCCTTCGCGCCGCTGCCGTCGATGACGCAGCCGCCCGAGAACTTGGTGTCGCAACTCATGCCGGCGTTCTTAGCCGCTCAGCGCCCGCCGCGCCAACCGCTCGGTGATCAAGCCCGTCCGCAAGGCATTCGGAGCCTGAACGAAAAATCCGGGACAGGTACGGATTTCGCGAAATCTGTACCTGTCCCCATTTTCCGCTACTGCGCGCCGAGGGCGCGTACTCTTGCTCGCAGCGCCTTGATGATATCCGGCTTGGCGACGAGGTCGGGGTTGGCCGGCATCAGCATGCTCAGGCCGACGCCCTGGCCGCCCTCGGCGATGATCTTCTCGATGTGCGCGTCGGTGACCGACGTCTGCCATGAGGCGAGCGTCAGGTCGCGCGGCTTCGGCGTGAGTGCGACGGCCGCGGCACCGTCTCCCTTGCCCAGCGCGCCGTGGCACGTGATGCAGCGCTGCTGCCAGACCGTGTCGGCCTCCGCTTTGGCCGCCGCGGGTACATCATCGGCGGTAGCGGCCGCCGGAATCGGGGCGTCCGCCGCAGGGATTGGAGCCTCGGCAGCCGGCACCGGAGGGGCGGGTGCGGGAATCGGTGGCTCTTCGGCGCGCGCGATGCCCGCGGCAAGTAGCACCAGCATCGTCATCAGCGCAGCCGCTGCGCGCGTGCTGCCCGGTCGTTTCGTCCTGCACTCCGCCATGGTCGTACTCCTTCGCGGCCGGCGTCTCCCGGTTCGAAAACCAAACCCGTCGCGTGATCGATATCGTCGTCGCGCCGGATCATACGAAAACCAGGCCGGGTACGCGACCGCCACACAAGCTCGAAGCCATCGACACGACACGGACACGGCACCATACTCGCGGCCATGCGACAGGTATGGATCACCAAGGCGGGCGCTCCCGAAGTGCTCGAGGTCAAGGAAGCTCCCGATCCCACCGCGGCGGCCGGCCAGATGCGAATTCGCGTCGAAGCGGCCGGCGTCAACTTCGCCGACATCATGGGAAGGATGGGCATCTATCCCGACCTGCCGCCGATGCCGGTCGTCGTCGGTTACGAAGTGGGCGGGCGCGTGGACGCCGTAGGCAACGGCGTGCATCCCGACTGGGTGGGACGCGATGTGTTCGCGATGACTCGCTTCGGCGGCTACTCCGACGTCGTCTGCGTGCCCGAGGCACAGGTTTTCGCTCGCCCCGCCGACATGTCGGCGCAAGCAGGCGCCGCACTTCCGGTCAACTACTTCACCGCCTGGCAACTCGTCGTCGTGATGGGCGGACTGCGCGCGGGCGAGACGATGCTGGTGCACTCGGCCGGCGGCGGCGTCGGCATCGCGGCCACGCAGATCGCCAAACACATCGGCGCCAGCGTGGTCGGCACCGCGTCGAAGTCCAAGCACGAGTTCCTGCGCAGCATCGGCGTGGACATGCTGATCGACTACCGCACCGAGGATTTCGAAAAGCGCACGATGGAACTGACCGGCGGCCGCGGCGTGGAACTGATCCTCGACGCGGTCGGCGGCGACTCGTTCAAGAAGGGATTCCGCATCCTCGCGCCGACCGGGCGACTCGGCATGTTCGGCATGTCGTCAGCGGCGGTCGGCAAGGAACGCAACATTCTCGCCGCACTGAAGACCGTCGCGTCGATGCCATGGCTGCAGTTCAATCCGCCGAGCCTGCTCAATGCGAACAAGGGCGTGTTCGGCGTGAACCTCGGCCACCTCTGGGACCAGGTGCCTCGCATCCGCGGCTGGGCTGACAGCCTGCTCGAGTTGTGGGACCAGGGCGTGGTGCGGCCGCATGTGGACAAAGTATTCCCGTTCGCGGAAGCAGCGGCGGCCCACCACTACGTGCAGGATCGCAAGAACATCGGGAAGGTGCTGCTGAAGCCCTGAGGGCGATGCAAGCAGGCCGGGCTCCTTCGTCGTCGCAACAAAGGAGCCCGGCCGGATGCGCCGCTACATCTGCGGGGGAATAGGCGTGGGGGTGTTCACCCCGCCGCGCAGTGGAGCCAGGACTTCCATGGGTCCGGCGTTGAAGCCTCCGGCCGTCGGCGGCGCGTACATGTCGCCGACAGCAGCCGTGTGACAGTTGCGACAGCCGAGTCCGTCCGAAAGGCCGAACTCGCCGACGTGGTTCTGATCGACCGGCAATCCGTTGCGGGGATCGATGTAGGACTTCGAACCGTTGTCGCCGACCAGGAACTCGCGGCTGGAGATACCCGGTTTGAACAGGTTCAACTCGGTGACCGGATACGTCACGGTGTCGGTCCAGTCCGGGAGTTCGTCGCGGCCCGCCCCGTTGAACTTCACCGCGACGATATCGGGCTGCGGGCCTTCCAGCGCCATCGCGGCACCGGAACCCAGGGCAAGCCTGAGCGCGAAGCTGACATAGTGGTCGCGAACGGTGACCTGGTCCGTGTGGACGGCGAATCCGATGTTGTAGACGCCCCCGTCGACCAGCGCCGTGTCATCTCCGTTCTGGGTGTCGAGCAGGCGCTGAAGCTCGGAGTGCCAGCGCCCCTGCAGGGGATCGTCCTCGGACGCCACGAACGTGGTCCCATAGGCCGTGATGTCGCTGGCGCTGCCGGCGCCGGTCCTCAGGATGCGACGCGGCACCGTGTCGCCTTCCTTGGGAACGTATCCCGCCGCCAACGCGTCGGCCCAGGCGATGGTACCGGCCACCACTGCCGTGCCGTTCTCCGGCGTTCCGGGCGTGCGCATCACACGAAGCGGATCGGTGTAGACGTTGTCGAACTGGAAAGCGTACAGCCCTCCGCTCGTCGCTGCGTCAACCACGAACGCCGGATTGCCGCTGCCGTCCTGAGCGTTGGTCGTGAACACCGAGGTCCCCGCGTCGGTTTTTCGGCCGCCGGTCTGCGTGGCATCCACGAACTGGTCGTCGCTCGCGCCGACTGGATTCGAACGGTTGAGCCGGTGGTGCCACAGATCGAGCCTGCCCGGCGATGCATCAGGAAGATGCTTCGTCAGGTCGGTCACCGCGTCCCAGGTCGGCATCGCCCTGCTGTGATCGTGGCAGGTCTGGAAACAGCCGAACTCGAAGAAGCCGGGCACCGCGTTCGGTCCCTCGGGATCATCCAGCATGAAGGTCACGCGGGACTCGTAAATGGTGGACCGCGCGTTGACGGGACCGCGCGCAGCGTCGTTGTCGAGCGTGGACTGCGCCTCCCGGCGCGGCGAGCCTTCGCGTTTCCACGCCCCTTCCGTGTAGTGGATGTACTCGTGGGTGTCGCCGCGATCGCCCTCCCAGCTCATGTGGAAGAAGGCCGTGTCGTCGTTATACGCAGCCTGGACGGTGAACGGCAGCACCACGGGAGCGTCCGCAACCAGCCCCTCGAGTTCCGGCTGCCGGCAGGTGCAGACCAATTGCACATCGGCCTGCCCCACCGCGCGCTTGAGCGCAATGAGCGCATCGACCGAACTCGTCGCCCCGCTTCCATTGGTGTCGCACAGGCAGGGGTACTGGCATGTCCGGCTGCCGACGGCGGCGCGCAGTATGAACTGCGCATCGCTGGCGCTGGTGGTGATGCCGTTGGAGACGACCTGACCACAGTCCCCCAGAGCAGCCGAGGCTGGTGTCGGCAAGAGGGGGAGCAAAAAGGAAAGAGAACACGCAAGGACGCCCCCCAGCGCCCTGCGAGCAAAACGCCGGTAATCCGTGACCGAAGTGACCATGAGAGCCTCCTTTTTCTTCGCGGTCGTCGCCAATGACACCGCCTGCAAGCGAGGTCAGCACGTTTCGTACCGAGCGCGGCCGGCCCGGAACGACAGCTCTTTCCTGGGTTGCAGTTCCGAACTCGTCCCAGATGCAGGAATCGGGCGGACGCGATTCCCAGAACGGCGAACGGAGCACACCTGCCCGGAAGTGGGCGGACCACCCGTTCAGGGTGCTTTGGACAGGCAGCGCGGTTGAGGCCCGGAACGTCACCCTTCCGCGATGAGCTTCTCGTAGACGTCGATGTACGCGCGAGCGGTATTCGCGAGAGAGAAACGCTCGAGGCTCTCCGTCATCACGCGCTGCAGCGTGCTGCGACGGACGGCTTCGCTCTCGCGATAGAAGCGCACCGCTTCGGCGATGGCACCCGCAAGCGCCGCCGACGTGTGCGGCGCGAACACGAAGCCGTTGCCTGTCGTGCGCAGCGCATCGAGTTCGGCCACCGTATCCTTGAGGCCGCCCGTCAGCCGCGCGACCGCCAGCGTGCCGAAGCGCGGGCCCACCATCTGCGGCAGCCCGCACGGCTCGTACAGCGACGGCATCAGCACGAAGTCCGAGCCCGCGAGCGCGCGCATGCCGAGGTCTTCTCGAAAGGGGCGATGCGCGATGCGACCGTCGCTGGTGGCCGCGAGCTTGCGGAACACCGCCTCGACCGCGCGATCGCCGCTGGCCACCAGTGCAATCTGCATGCCGTGTCGCCGCACGCACAGCGCGGCGATGGCCGCGAGCAGCTCCGGCCCCTTCTGCGCGTACAGGCGGCTCGGCCACAGGAACAGCGGCGCGTCGGGCTCGGCCTTCAGACCCATTTCCTTCTGGAAGCGTTCCTTGTTCGCGCGCTTGCCCTCGATCACGTCGTCGATGTCGTACGGGATGATGTGCGGCGTGATGCGCGGATCGTCCGAGTCGCCCGGTGCGTTGAGGATGCCGAGCGTGCGGCCTGCCGCGTGTTTCTCGCGCATCGCTCGCGCGACGCCCGGCGGCACGATGTCGTCAAACTCGCCGGAGACCATTTCCGAGAGGAACGTCGGGCTCACCGTGTTGACGATGTCGGCCGCATGAATGCCGGTCGCAGTGAAATCCACGCCGTTGAGCCGCCAGTTCTCGGCCGTGTCGGACGGATAGTCCTTGAAGTAGAGAAATTCGCTGATGCGCCGCACGTCGATACCGCTGCGGTCGATGTCGCTTTGCGGCGCGTGCTCGGTGAACACGTTGTGGATCGTGAACAGGCTCTTGATGCCGGCCGCGCGCGCAGCCGCCGGCACCAGGCCGGTCATCCAGTCGTTGCAGTGCACGACGTCGGGCTCGAGGCGCAGCAGCAGGTCGTTGATGATGTAGCGCTGGAAGGCCTCGGCGCGGCGGATGCGCGGGTTGGATTCCTGCTCGCCGTACACGTCGGTCAGGGAGGAGAACGCGCTGTCGGTCACCAGGTGGACACCCTGGCGGCCGAGCACGCGGCCGAGCGCGTCGATCTCGCGGTACGTGATGCGCGCGAGGTCGCGGATTTTCGCGTCGTAGCGCGGCACCACCACGTGCAGTTCGAAGCGCGCATCGGTGTGCAGGTGCTGGATCAGCCCCGCCGAGATGTCCCCAAGGCCTCCCCCCTTCGCGCGGATATACTGCGCGGCGTTGCCCATCCCTTCGGGGAGTTCGGTGATCTCGGGGGTGCAGATGAGGACCCGAGGCTTTCTCTTCGCGTTGCTGGTCACTTCCATGGAGCCCGATTCCTGAATGCCGGCTATCACGATCGCGCTGCGGCCGGGAACTTGAACGGCGCCCACTGGAGGACTAGGCTCGATCGTATGAAAAAGCTCACCTGCCTTCTCGCCGCCGCGTCCCTCGTTGCCCTCGCTTCCCCGCTTGCCCTCGCCCAGCCTCCCGCCAATTCCACGGACGTCGGGCCGCTCGTGATCCCGATGAACATCGTGGACGAGAAAGGCGCCGCCAAACCAGTCGGCACCATCACCGCGAGCGACACCGGCCACGGGCTGCTCTTCAAGCCCGCGCTCACCGGCCTGCCGCCGGGACTCCACGGTTTCCATGTTCACGAGAATCCGTCGTGCGATCCGGCGATGAAGAACGGAGTGATGACGGCAGCCGAGGCTGCCGGCGGTCACTACGATCCTGCGACTACGCGCCGTCACGAAGGGCCCTACGGCACCGGGCATCTGGGCGACCTTCCCGCGCTCTACGTCGCGCCGGACGGCAAGGCCGACTATCCGGTGCTGGCACCGCGCCTGAAGGCGGCCGACCTCACGGGCCGCTCGCTGATGGTTCATGCCGGCGGCGACAACCACGCCGATCATCCGGCCCCGCTCGGCGGCGGCGGTGCCCGCATCGCGTGCGGCGTGACGCCGGCGCCAGCCAAGCCTTGACGGTTTCGCGCGCGGGCACCCGCCTGATGGACGGAGCGCCCGCGCGCAGCATCCCACCACCACAAAGCCGGCCGTGACGAAGTCCGTCGCGGCCGGCTTCGCGCTTGATCCGCCATCGCGGGCCCGCCACGTTGCCGCGATGACCGACACCAATCCCCCAGTTCGCACGCGCGTCAGCGAGTTGCTCGGCGTGCGCTATCCGATCGTGCAGGCGCCGATGGGCTGGATCGCGCGCGCCCAACTCGCGTCGGCCGTCTCCAACGCCGGCGGCCTCGGAATCATCGAAACATCGTCAGGCGAACTCGACGCCGTGCGCGGCGAAATCCTCAAGATGCGCGAGCTCACCGACAAGCCGTTCGGCGTCAACATCGCGCAGCTTTTCGTGCGGGATCCTTCGATCGCCGACTTCGTCGTGGCGCAGGGCGTGCGTTTCGTGACGACGTCGGCCGGCGACCCGAACCAGTACACCCGCAAGCTGAAAGACGCCGGGCTGACGGTATTTCACGTGGTTCCGACGCTGAGGGCCGCGCTCAAGGCGGTGGAAGCCGGCGTGGACGGACTCGTCGTCGAGGGCGGCGAAGGCGGCGGTTTCAAGAACCCGCGCGACGTGGCCACGATGGTGCTGCTGCCGCTCGTCTGCTCGAAGGTGGACGTGCCGGTGATCGCGGCCGGCGGTATCTGCGACGGCCGCACCATGGCAGCCGCTTTCGCGCTCGGCGCCGAGGGCGTGCAGATGGGCACGCGCATGGTGTCGGCCGAGGAGTCGCCGGTGCACGCCAACTACAAGGGCGCGATCACGTCAGCCGCCGAAACGGACACGGTGTTCCTCAATCGCCACAGCCGTCCCGGACTGCGCGCGATGCGCACCACGCGCACCGAGGCGCTCGAGAAGCAGGAGCACGTGCCGATGACGGAGTTCGGCCGCATCCTCGAACTTTATTTCGGCGGCGACATGGAGGCGGCGATCGGGCTTGGCGGCCAAGTGGCAGGACGCATCGATCGCGTGGAGCCCGTGGCCGACATTCTCGAGCGCACGGTCCGCGAGTTTCACGCGACGGTGGCAGGGCTGGCGGATCGCTTCGCGACCGCGCGCGGCCTCTGAGGCCCCACGGAAAAAATGGGGTCAGACCCCATTTTCCCAGGACTGAGCGGCGACGCCTGCGACGCCGAGAAAATGGGGTCTGACCCCATTTTTGATCAGTTGCCTGAAGCTTTGAACAGCGTGGTGGTGCTGCGCGACGTGTCGGCGGGCACGAACGTGCTCGTCCAGCAGCTGTCCTCGCCTGCGAGAAGCTGCACGATCACCGAGCTGTCCTGGTCGAAGTACTCGCTGCCAGCCTGCGGGCCCGGCAGCGACAGGTTCGTGCCGCCTGCCCTCAGCTTCACCTTGGATTTGCCGGCGATGCCGGTGCGAAGATCCAGCTTGGTCAGGCCGCCGACAGTGCCGTTGCGGTCGGACCACTTCCAGCCCTTCGGAGACCGGTTGCTCCAGTTCGGATTGCCTCCGGGCAGCGACAGCGAGGCCGCCAGCGTCGTCACGTCCCCCGTCGCATCGTAGATGCACAACGCGTAGTCGGTCGTCAGCGAGGGGTCGAACAGGTCGGACTGCGCGAAAGCGTCTCCGCGCGTCCACTGCCACTGCAGCTTGTCGCGCGTCGGATCGGACGAGTCGCCGATGGTGAGCTTCGTGCGAGCGTTCGCGAAGCAGGAGGACGCGTCGCGCGGCGTGCCGGTATTCTCGCAGTGGTCGTCGCCCGGACACGAGTCGGCCGTGCACGGGTTGTGATCTTCGCAGTCCTGGTTGCCGGCACCGCAGGAACCGTCGAACGTGGCCGTGCAGGTCTTCGCGACGGAAGCCGTCACGATGCCGTCGTTGCAGTCGGCATCGCCCGACCAACCGGTGAACTGCGAGAACGTTCCGGGCGTCGGTGTGAGCGTAACGACGGTGTCGGCATTGAAGTACGTGCTGCACCCGCTGCCGCAGTCGATTCCGGCCGGCTGGCTCGTCACGGTGCCGCTTCCGGTTCCGTTCTTCTCGATGGCGAGGTTCACCATGCCGTCGGTCGGCGTCAGGCAGGCCGGCATCGCCAGCGCCTCCATCTGGAGCCGGTTGATCATCGCGTCGGGTACGCGCTGTGGAGTGTTGCCGTACGGATGTCCCGCGCCGTACGTCAGGGACACGTTCCCGAGTCCGCCGCCGAGGCCGTGGCAGTAACTCATGATCGTGCCGCAGCCCTGTCCGCTTCCAGGACAACCCGACGGCAGCGACGTGGACCCGTTGTGGCATTCGGCACTTTCACCCGAGTAACACGCGTCCACCGGCGGCTCGTAGCAATGCGTGTGGTCCGAACCGAAATTGTGGCCGAGCTCGTGCGTGGTCACCATGATATCCCAGACAACGCCCGGGCTGTTGATGTCGAAATCGCCGTCCATCGAGCCGGCGAACGCGTAGGAGTACCCGTTGGTCGGTGCCCACCACGAATCGCAAAGACCGGGCACGTACGCGATGCCGCCGTTGCCGGCCGCACTCATCATGAGCGCGGTCGAGCGGGCGACGGTGGTGCAGCTCGCTCCGCCGCAGTGGGTGGAGACCGCCTGGTTCCAGAGCGCCTGAAATTGAAGCAGCCGCGGCTGGATGGCGCCGGAGTACGGATCCGCGCTGGTCGTCCACATTTGCAGGAACGGTACCTGCACGTTCATGCCGAGCTCGGATTCGCCCAGCGCTCCCGTGAAGGCCATGAGGTCGAGCGCGTAGAGAATGGCCGCGTCCCCGTCAGGCGCGAAGAGCTGGTAGAAATCGTAGTCGAGTTCGACGGCGATTTGCGCCGTGTAGGCGATGGGCAACCGCATCGAAGCCGTTTCCGCTGCCGAACTCGTCGGGGTCGACGCTGCACTCGTGGAACCCGCCAGGCTCGCGGAGGCAGCGGAAGCCGCTGTGCGGCGCGTGCCCGGATTGTCGAGCCGCTCGCACTCGAAGCTGCCGGCCGCAGCCAGCGCCTCGCGCTCGATGCGGCGCGAGCGCATGCCATCCCGGGCGCCCACTCCGCGCTCGAGCATCCACGTCCCTTCCGCACCCGAAACGACGCCGCGCAGTTCACCCGAGGGCCGCACGCTCAGCACCACCACCGATCCGCGCATACCGTCGACGGAGCCGCGCAGGTAGACCGGAAGCTCGGGCTTGACCACGCGCGGGCCGGTGCCCGTCTGAAGCACGAAGCGCGCGCCGGAGGCGACCGGTTCGAAGCGCACGAGGTCGAGGCCCGCGGCATCGGCGAAGCCGTCGATGGAGGTGCCCTCGATACGCATCGACGCGCCGCGGCCAATGGAACGCGCCACTTCGGCCAGGTCGCTCGCGCGTGCGGACGAAACCGCGGCCGCACCCGCGGAGGAGGGAATGAGGGCAGCAAGCGTCAGCAACAACGCCAAGCGCCGAGGGCCTGCGAACAGTAGATTCATGTTTTGAGGTCTCCCGCGGGGGCGCCGTACGAGAAGACTTTAGCTGGCGACCGGCGCCGTGTCTCTACGGATTCGCGACTAACCGTGACGGTTTTTGCGGCGCTCCCGCAGGTACGGGGCGGACAGCACCAGCACGACGAGGCCGAGAGCCACCGGTCCCAACCAGTCTCCCCACCTCACCATCAAGGTTTTTCCGGGCGCTCGCGGCGAAAGATCGGCGATGACCGTTCTTCGTTCGCCTACAGCGGCGCCGTCCACAATCTCGCCCGAAGCGTCGATCACTGCCGTAATGCCGTTGTTCGTCACGCGAAGCTGCGGCAGGTGCGTTTCGATGCTGCGGAAGGCCGCCGCCACCAGATGAAGGTGCGCACCGCCGGTGTGCTCGGTGAACCAGGAATCATTGGACATCGTAAGGATCATGCGGGCGCCGAGCCGCGCGCCTTCGATCGCCAGGCCCGCATCCACGTCGTCGAGGCAGATCATCGGCAGCACGGGCACTTCGCGCCCGTCGGCGAGCCTGAGCGGCAGCACGCGCGCACCGGGGCCGGGCAGCCAGTTGCCGGCCCACGGCATCCATTCCCGCGTTAGCGATCCGTCCA
Organism: Binatia bacterium; assembly: GCA_046261745.1. Lineage (GTDB taxonomy): Bacteria > Desulfobacterota > Binatia > UBA1149 > CAITLU01 > DATNBU01. The sequence continues at coordinate 11,254 of JBHEOD010000031.1, read as the reverse complement.
TCCAGGCCGGAACGTACTCGGTCAGCAGGAACAGCCGCGTCTTTCGGTAGGTGTCGAAGCGTGGCGCTACGCCGGCCGCAGCGGGTTCAAGGAAGACAGCCGAGTTGTACTCGCCGAGGTCGTCGCGGTCGTAGGAGCCGAACACGAGCGGCACGCCCATCTTCGAGACGAAGTCGGTGATCTCGCGGTCGAGTTCACCGCCGGTGTCACTCTTGGGTTTGCCGAACGTGGTCGGGAAGACCGTCTCCGACCACATCAGCGCGTCCACCTTCTGCTGCTCGACGGCGCCGCGCGACATCATGAAGTGAGTGTCGAGCACGTGGCGCACCGCTTCGTACGCACCCATCTCGCGGCGCAGCCGGTCATAAGCGGCGATGTTCGACTGCACGAGACCGACGCGCACGGGCTTGTCGTCCACCGCCGCCTGTTCGAGCGCCGCCAGCCGCATCGTGCCGTAGCCGGCCATCCCGGCGACGATGGAAGCCGCTGCGGCGATCGGAACCAGCGATGCGCGCAAGCCGTGCGCGCGACGCTGCGGCGACAGCGACGCGCAAAGACACTCGTTGATGACCACGAGAAGGAACGTGATGCCGGCGGTGCCCGCCACGTCGGCGAACTGCCGAAGCACCACCGACGGATACATGCCGTGCGCGAGCGTGTCGGCGAGCAGCTTGGGGAACATCCACTCGGTGGCCACCCACGCCGACGCACCGAGAAGCGTACGCAGCGCGACGCCGTAATGTCGCCCGGCAATGAAACGAACAACCGCGAACACGATGAACTGCGGCTGCAGCAGCGGCGCCGACACGAGCAGCACGACGAAACCCGCCGCCGCGGCGCCCGCCGAGTACACGGCGATCGCGTAACCGAACCACGCGAAGATGGCGGCGACGAACGCCACGCACATGCCGAGGCCGGAGGCCGCCGCGCCCCTGAGCGTACGCGTACGGTCGAGGGCGAGCAGCCATGGCACGAGGCCGAACAGATCGAGCACGTACCAGTAGCCGCTGATCTGCGAGCAAAGACCGAGGATCAGCGCCGAGGCGGCAATACCTGCGAGCGTGGGAGCAGCGCTTTGAAGGCGGGTCGGGGCGTTCAGCGCGAGGTGTCCCCGGGTTCACGAGGCTCGGGAATCTTGATCGGACGGATCGGAAATCCCGGCGGCGCGTGTTCGGGCGGGACCACGCGGTCCTCGGGAATCTCGACCGGGTTGCCGTTCGCGTCGTCGAACACGTAGTCGGGCGAGTACATCAGGATCGGTTCGATCGGCTGGCCGTCGTCGGTGGCCTGGCCGTGCCGAACGTATCCTTCGGGCAGCACGTAGTCGTCGGGCACGGCAAGGCCCTCGAGCGGCGGGCTCGTGCCCGGCGGCGGGAACGCGCCGATGCCTTCGTAGATGCCCGCGTCGTTGAGCGCCTTGATGTATTCGCCGGCAGTAACGTCCTTCAGCCTGTCCATCGGGATGGGCAGTTCGCCGGGATCTTCGTCGGGGTCGGGTTCGGTGGGACGGACGGTGGCGGCGCGGCGCGGCGTGACCGACCGAGTGGAAGCCGGGGCAGCGGCCGGTGCATTCGGGGAGCCGGCCGGCTTGGCCGCGGCGGCAACCTCGGCGGGCTCGGGCGTCACGTCTTTCTGGTATTCATCCGCCCCGGCGCGGTTGGCCGGATCGCGGGGTGGCGGCACGGAGCGGGGCGTCACGACATATCCGAGGCCGGCGGCGGCGAGCAGCAGGGCAAGGCCCTGGAATATGCGCATGCGCCGGGACGCGCTGCCTTCGCGCGCGACGATGCGCACTCCATCAGGATCAGATTTCTTGGACGATCCGTCATGCGGCTTCAGTTCGATCATCGCTCGCGCAACCTATTGTTCCTTGCAACTCGCCGCAAGCCCTCTCGAGCTGCGAAACGAGCAGCGAAAAAGAAAACCTGTACGTCTGACTACGGCATCGGTGTTTGGGCTGAAGAAGAAAAACCCCGCCAGGCGTGAACCTGACGGGGCCTCCCTGCGGAGCGGCCAGTGCCCCACATTTGCGCTTGCGACTCAGGGAGCCGTCGGGTTCCAGGTGGACAGCGACCAGCCCATGCGCTCGTGACCGTACTGGTTCCAGATCGGGCTCTTGCCGCCGGTGAACGACGTGTAGCGCGCCGCGCCGCTACCCGTGCTGCCGCCCCAGATGCCGGCCGTGACCGTGCCGCCGGTGTAGGTCGGGTGCGTGTTGTCCGACTGGATGTAGTCGTACGACGAGCTCGAGGACACGAAATGCGTGTTCGCGTCGATCAGCGTGGACTTCAGCGTCGACGTTACGCGCGTGACGTAGGCCGACTCGCTCTCGCCTGCAATGTACTTGAGGGCTTGCGAATCAATCTGGCCGTCGCCGTTGCGATCGTAATCCGAGCCCATGTACTCGGCGAAGTTGTCCACGCACTTGAAGCCCTTCTGGTATGCGTAGTTGCACGTCCTGTAGTTCATCTTCGCAAGGTAGGGCAGGAACGTGTCGCGCATGTTCACCTTGGCGCCGGTCGTCGAGTCGGTGCACGAGCTCAGCACGTTGTCGGCGTTGTAGCCAGGGTAGTGCAGGTTCGCGACGACTTTCAGCTTGGTGTTCGCCGAGGCGTTCGTGTTGATGTAGTTCATTGCGCTCTGCAGGTACGTGGTGCAGTTGTTCAGCGCGGTGTCCATCACGCCGTAGTTGCACGTGCCGGTCTGGCCCTTGAAGCTGCTGCGCGCCTGCAGGCCGTCGTTGCCGCACATCTCGAAGGTGACCACGCGGGTGTTGGTCGTCTGCATGTACGAGCGCTCGGAGACGATCTTGTTGTTGTAGATGTCCGAGGCCACGGCCCCGGACTTGCAGCGACGGACGTTCTCGATGTCCGCGTTCCACAGCGCCGACAGGTACTCGGCATCGACGGTGGTCGCTGCATACTTGGCTGCTTTGCTGGTCGAGCCGTAGTAGCCTGCGTAGATCGAATCACCATAAGCGGCGATCCGGTACTTGGTGGTGGTCCCGGCACGGTCGACGGTCCACGACACGTTCTGGGTGAGCGTACTGGCCATCGAGGTCGATGCGACAGCGAGAGTTCCGACGGCGGTAAAGAGCGCGAGGCTCTTCTTGAGAATGGTCTGGTTGGTCATTCCTTCCTCCTCCTTGAGGTTGTTCCGGTTGTCACGCCGGCGAAAGCCCGGCGCGCGCAACATACTTACCATTCAGGATGTTGCTGTGACCAGAGCCACGGGGCCTCCTGGAAACATTTTTCTCAGGAGCACCGCACAGTCCTCGAGGCGGCGAACTTGGGGAGGGGACTGTCGGCGACGGCCGACTCGACGCGTCAGCTCCTGCGCGATGTCGTGTACGCAAACGCGTTCACCGGCACGACGCGATCCTTTTCGCCGCGTCACTGGAGTCGCGCGGCAATCGAAATGGGACAGACGTCATCAGCTTCCCCCGAACGAAGAGACAGGGAAGCGAACTCAGGTTTCGTCAAAGCCTCGTCGTTTTCCCAGGTTTTTTCGCCGTTTTCATTCGGCGTAGCCGAGGGCGCGCAGGCGTTCGCGATCGGCCGGGCTGAGGCCGGGCGACATCGGTTCGCTCTCACCGGCTATCTTCCACCACTCGACGCGCACCGATGAAGGGGGAGGTTGCCGCGTGGGCGGCGCTGTCGTTTCGAGCCTCGCGAGGTCGAGTTCCATTCGCGCTCCGTCCGACCTTACGCAGTCTGCTTCGTTAACGACACAAACATCGATCGCGGGCGAGCTTTCCCGGGCCGTCAGCACGGAGGTGATCGCGCCCTGGGTCGCGAGCACTTCGAAGCGCACTTCGTCGACGTCGCCGGGGCCAAGCACGCCCAGCATCGTCAGCCCGTCGGACCGGCGTACCTCGATCCTGTCTTCCCCTTCCAGGCCGAAGCGCGCGAAGTTGACGAACGGCGCGACGAACTTCATCCCGATCTCGAGCCCGTAGTGAAGCGCGGAAGCGGCGCCGTTGGTCAGCCGCACGTGCACGCCGGTGCGGGCAAGCGGTTCCATGTGATGGTCGAGTTCCTTGCGCAGGGTGGCCAGCCGGTCAGCCGATGAAGAATCGGCCGCCAGGTCGCTCCGTTCCGCAGGATCCCGGTCGAGATCGAAGAGTTGTTCGCGACCGTCGCGCACGTCGTGAATCAGCTTGGCGTTGTCGCTGCGCACGGCGTGCAGCGGCGGGCTGCGGTCGTCCACGCGTCCCACGGTGGCGAACAGCGTGCGCGGCGCGGCCTCGCCGGTCACCAGCGGAACCAGCGAACGGCCGTCGCGCTCCGGCCACGCGAGCTTGCCGCCGGAGGCGCGCGAGAGCAGGTCGGTGACCGTGGGCAGGATATCGATGGTGCCGGCAAGACCGTCGACCCTGGCGCCGGCCGACCATGCCCCCGGGAACTTCACGATCAGCGGCACGTGCAGCAGCTCGTCGTAGAGACTGTGGCCATGGAAGAACGCCCCGTGCTCCCACAGTTCTTCGCCGTGGTCGGAAGTGACGATGACGAGTGCGCGGTCGTAAAGCCCCTCGGCGCGCAGTGTTTCCACCAACCGGCCGACCTGCGCGTCGGTAGCGGCCACCGTTGCGTCGTAGAGATCGCCGATGCGCTGCTGGTCGGCGGCATCGTAGCGGCCTGCCCACGCGCCGGGAATGTCCGCGAACTCGAGGCCGACGGGCCCGCGATAGGACGGATCCACGAAGCGGGCGGCGACGTCGGCGGGCGGCCGCAGCGGCACGTGGACGTCGAGGTAGTGCACATAGAGCGCGATGCGGTCGCTGCCACGGCGCGACAGCGCGTCGATCGCATCGTCCGTGATCCGCACGGCGTCGAACTCGCCGCCGCGCAGCAGGTCGAAGGTGGGATCGAGACGGCCGAGCCACTTGGTCACGTAAGGATTGTGGATGAACGCCATCGTGCGGTCGTAACCAGCGTCCTTCCACGCGCTGAGCAGCGTGAAGTCGTGCCGCGAGTCGGGGAAGTAGCGTGACGTGAACGTCTGCGGAACCGACGGCACCGTCTTCGGCGCGGACGCGAACGCGTTGCGGAACGTGACGCCGTCGGCGGCCAGCGCGGCAAGGTTTGGCGTGCGCGGATTGCCGGTCTCGACGGACACGCGGTCGGCGCGGAGCGCGTCGATCATGATGAGCACCACGGGAAAAGCCGGTTCGGCGCGAAGGGAAGCGTCCGGCGGCGCGGGGCGACAGCCGGACGTCGCAAGCACCAACAGCGAAGCCGCGACTGCGGCGCTCGCGGGGCGGAACGCGCGCCGGAAAGCGCCGCGAAGCGTCATTTTTCTATTGACAGGCTTGTAGACAGGACCTACCTTCGGGGCCAGAACCCACCGAGGAAAAGCATGGAAAATCGAGGAGTTATTCCCCGTCCGCTCCAGCCGCTGAAAGCCATCCGCGCGATCCAGCGGCTGATCGCGAACCCCGACGATACCGCCCAGGTCTTCTGCGTAATTCGCGCGCTGACCGGCAACAGCTTCGAGCGGCTCTACCAGCGCGTGATGGCCGACCCCGTCGGCCGCCGCGTGCTCGACGAGAAGCGCGACATCCTGGCGCTTCTCAAGGACAGGCAGGCGCTGCGCGAAATGGCCGACGGCACGCTCGGCCGCGAGTACGCCCGTTTCGTCGACCTGGAGGGGATCGACGCCGAGGGCCTCATCGACGCCAGCGAGGAGATCGAAGATCCCGCCAACTTCCTCGACGAGCGCGCCCACATCCTCAGCCGGCGGCTGCGCGACACCCACGACCTGTGGCACGTGATCACCGGCTACCATCGCGACATCTTCGGAGAGGTGGCCCTGCTCGCGTTCACGCATGCTCAAACGCGCAACCATGGCGTGGGGTTCATCGTGTTCATCGCGTCGTTGCGGCTCTGGCACGAAGGTCATCGCGACGCGATCCGGCTGATCTGGGATGCGTGGTGGCGCGGCCGCCGGGCCGGCTTCTTTGCGGCTGCCGACTGGGAGGCCCTGGTGCAGATGCCGCTTGCCGAAGTACGCCGAAAGCTGGGCGTTCCCGATCTTCCGGCCTACGCTCCAATGTTTTCCGCGGCGGCAACGGCCACGCGCTGACGCCCTGCTCGACGCTGCGGCTGCACCTTGGGCTTGGGGGTCGCGTTGACGCTACTCGGCCGCAGCGGCTGCCTGCGGCTCGCCCTTGCGGCCGACGAGCAGCACGAAGGTCTGTTCCGGAAGGAACTTGGTGCCCTGCCAATCCGGCGAGTCACGTTTCTTGGCTTCGTAATACGACAGGTAGCCGCGACCGGTAGTGACGGGCTCGCCGATGGCTTCGATCGCGCGCTGGGCGCTCACCACGTAGGACGGCGGCTCTTCCTCGCCGCCCACGAGCAACAGCAGGCCGGGTTTGAAGCGCATGCCTTCACTGTCGAGCACCTTGACGTCCCAGCCCGAGTCCCGGAACACGGCGGCGATCTCGCCGGCGAAACCGGATGCCTCGCGGTCGCGCGGATCGACGCGCAGCCAGAGCTTCTTCTCGGCGCCCTCCTCGGCGGCGAGTGCGTCCGTCATGGCCTGGCGCGCGCTCTCAAAGATCGTGCGGTTGCCGGCAGGCGCGGCCGCAACCGGTGCGGTGGCCGCCGCTGGCGGCGGCAGCTTCGCGGCCGCGTTCTGGTTCGAACGCAGGCTGGCCATCTCCACCTTCATCTGGAAGTTGTCGAGCATCAGGCGCGTAATGAGGATTCCGGCGCCGCCGAGCAGGACAAGGGCGATCACGAGGCTGGTCGATCGATTCATGGGGCCGGTAACTATCCGACTCGCCGCGCGTACCCAACTCGGGCACCGAGTCCGGACGGCGCGGCGCGGAAGCCCCCGATTCCCCTGCGTCCGGCCAGCGCCTATTCTCCCGCGATGCCCGCCCATACTCCGGCGAAGCCCGCCCTGCCTGTCACGTCGCCAGCCCATCGCGTCGCGATACCTGCATCGTCGGGCGACGCGCCGTGGTGGAAGACAGCCGTCTTCTACCAGGTGTACCCGCGAAGCTTCCTCGATACCGGCGGCAACGGCGTCGGCGACCTCGAGGGCATCCGGCGCCGGCTCGACCACCTCTCCATGCTCGGTGTGGACGCGCTATGGATCAGCCCGTTCTTCCGCTCGCCGATGAAGGACGGCGGCTACGACGTCAGCGACTACTGCGACGTCGACCCGTTGTTCGGCACGCTCGCCGACTTCGACCGCCTGCTCGCCGACGCGCATGCGCGCGGGCTCCGGGTGATCATCGACTGGGTGCCCAACCACACGTCCGACCGGCATCCGTGGTTCATCGATTCGCGCAGCAGCCGGCACAGTGCCAGGCGCAACTGGTACGTGTGGCGCGACGCGCGCCCCGACGGCTCCGCGCCCAACAACTGGATGGGACAGTTCTTCCAGGGCCCTGCATGGACGCTGGATGCGGCCAGCGGCCAGTACTACCTGCACTGCTTCCTGCCCGAGCAGCCCGACCTCAACTGGAACGAGCCGGCCGTCGTCGCCGCGATGCACGACACGCTGCGCTTCTGGCTCGACCGCGGCGTCGACGGTTTTCGCATGGACGTCGTGCACCTCATCGGCAAGGACCCCGAGCTTGCGGACGACCCGGAACACCTGAAAGGGCTCACTCACGTTCCGCTCAACCACTGCCGCCAGACGCACCCGCTGCTGCGCGACATCCGCCGTCTGCTCGACAGCTATCCCGGCGAGCGCACGTCGGTCGGCGAAGTGTTCCTGCTCGAGACCGCGCAGATCGCCGAGTACTACGGCCGCGGCGACGAGTTGCACCTGTGCTTCAATTTCCTGCCGCTGTTCACGCCGTTCGACGCAGCGGCCTGGCGCGAGCAGGTGGAACGCATCGAGCGTGAGCTTGCGCCGCTGGAGGCGTGGCCGACCTGGGTCCTGTCCAACCACGACAACCAGCGGCACTGCACCCGCTACGGCAGCGAGGCTCGAGCGCGTGCGGCCGCGTTCCTTCTTCTCGGGCTTCGCGGAACCCCGTTTCTGTATGCAGGCGAGGAACTCGGAATGGCCGACGCGCAAGTTCCCGACGCGCGGCGGCTCGATCCCGGTATGCGCGACGGCTGCCGCGCGCCAATCCCGTGGGATGCGTCACCGGCGCACGGCTGGGTTCGCCAGAACAACTGGCTTCCGTGGCCGCCGATGCCCGAGGGCGGATCGGCCGAGGAACAGGCGGGCGATCCGGCTTCCATGCTTCACCTTTACCGGCGGTTGCTGCGGGCGCGGCGTACGTCGGCGGGCCTGAAGGGCGGCGACCAGGAGTTGCTGTCGTTCGGCAGCGAGGTCGATGCTCAGGTGCTCGGCATCCGGCGCTACACCGGCGGCGACGAGCGCGTGGTGTTGGTGAACTTCGGCGCGGACGACGTGGCGGTTCCTTTCGAAGGAATCGTCGAGGTGCACTCCAGCGGCTTCGGCGAAGGACAACCGTTCGGCGGGCGGCTCGGCGGCGAGAGCGCGGTGATGTTGCGGCCGGCATCCGTTGCCCGGCCGGAGCACGCGTCCATGGCGGACGTCGCGACCAACCGCGGAACGCCGACATCGGGGCGGGCGCGATGACATCCGACGTCACGAGGCCGATCGTCATCGCTTGCGGGGAACCGGCGCCGTTCGATCCGGCCTGGTTCGAAACCGTGTTCGTGGTTCCCGGCCCGCCGCCGGCGTGGCCGCGCGTGTTCGCGATCGTCACCGCGCACAATCCCGACGGACAGCTCGCGACCGGCAGCGCGAACAATGCGTACGGGCGTGAACTCGCGGCGTACCTTCGCAGGTTGGAAAGTAGCCCGCTGGGAGGATCGGCTCGTCTGAAAAATGGGGTCAGACCCCTTTTTCGCGAAAAAGGGGTCAGACCCCTTTTTTCGGTTCAGTACTCGCCTTTGAGGAAGAGGATGGCCCAGTAGGCTCCGAACGGGTAGCGCGGTGTCTTGCGGAAGGAGACGGCAAGCGCGTAGCCCTCGGCCTTGGCGGCGCGCTCGATCGCGCTGGCGGGAGGTTCGGTGGGATCGAGCGACGTGAAAGCCAGCGTCCAGCCGGGGCCCACGCTGCCGGTGCTGCGCACGGCGCCGTGCTGGATCATCTCCTCGACCATCACATCGAGCTTGCGTGAAAGCGCCTTGTCTTCGGGAAGCGACGACCATCTCGAACGTCTCTTCGCGAGCGTGTCGCGCATGATGCGTTCGGCTTCTGTGTCGCTGACGTGCGCGATCGGCGTCGCGAAGTCCTCGACCACCCATACCCAGTCATCCTTGGTGTCGGTCAGCACCGCGGTGCCGACGGCCGTCAGCACGGGATCGAGAATGTTCTTGCGATGGCCAGGCGATTCCATCAGCGCGCGGTGCGCCTTCACCACGTTCGCGTTGTACGCAACGTTCTCGGCCGCGGCGCTCGCGCGATACGGCGTGCGCGACAGTCTCGTGCCGAAGTTGGCGCCGTCTGCGGCCGAATTGTGCGAGGCCTTGCGCACTGCGCGCATGTCGGCGCCGTGCATGCGCGCCAGTCCGCTCAGCAGGCCGTCCCACACAACCGGCTTCAAACCGCGCGACGTTCGCTCGACGTTGATGAGTTCGACGAGAAGCTTCTCGTCGGGGTTCGGCTCGGTGACGCCGGACACACTCGGGTACGTCGAGAGTTTCGTGCGTGAACCGGGCGTAATGGTCGCCCGCGGAAGACTCTTCGTGGAAGGAGCGTTGGGCTGGCCGGGCCTGCTGACGCTGCTGGACGATTCCGGCCGGGCCTCGTCGCGATCCGATGCTGACGACGCGCCCGCGCAAGCGAGCGCAATCGTCACCAGCAGCGTCGCTGCTGTCCGGCGTCCCCATCCGGGCAAAGGCATCGCAACCGTCCCCCTCATCGCGCCGCCATCATGCAGAGACGTTCCCCCCATGAGAAGGGAATTGCCTCGAATCTACGCGAAAAGACTACGTTTTTCTTTTAAGATGTGTTCAGTTCCGCGCGCTCGAGCGGCCGGGCGCGAGGCTTTCCCCCGACGCGAATCGTGCCCATTCGCCACGCCCGCGCCGCGGCGCCGCGCGTTCTTGCATGGCTTCGCGTCTCGCTGCGCGCGCGCCATTGAGGCGCCGACGGCGTGAGCGAGGTCGCATAAAGACGTGCGAATCCGGCGTTGTCCCCGTTCACGGCGAGGGCGGATCGAACATCTCGATGGCGGCCGCGATACCGGCGTGAGGTCCATAAACAACGATGCGGTCGCCGGCTGCCAGGCGAAGCGAATCGTCGGGATTGGAGAGTGGCTTCTCGTCGCGGATCATCGTCAGCACGACCGCGCCGGTGCGACTGCGAAAGTCGAGTTCCGCCAGCGTGCGGCCGTCGGCCTCGCTTCCCTTCATTACCTCGGCGCTCTCGATGATCCCGCCGCCGATCAGGCGCTCGATGTCCGACATCATCTCGTAGGTGGCCGGCGCGCCGCGCAGGGAGTGATAGTTGCCGAGCCGGATGATGCCTTCCTGCACGCGCGCAACGTGACGCGGCACGCCGAGGTGTTGAAGCAGGCGCACGAACAGCTCGATCGATGCCTCGAACTCCGCCGGAATCACTTCGGAGGCGCCGAGCCGTTCGAGCTCGACGATCTCTTCCACCTCGTGCGCACGCACGAGGATCGTGGCTTTCGGACCGAGCTGGCGCGCCAGCGAGGTGATGCGTCGCGACGCCAGCGCATCGCTCACCGCAATGACCACCGCGCGCGCCGACGCGACGCCGGCCGCTTCGAGGGCGCCGCGCCGGGAGCCGTCGCCGAACATCACCGGCAACCCTTCGGCCACGCCCGCGCTGACGCGCGCCGGATCCATGTCGAGCACGACGAACGGTATCGAAGTGGAGCCCAGCACGCGCGCCACCGCCTGCCCGGTGCCGTCGTAGCCGATGATCACGACGTGGTTTCGCGGCGTCGCCCGCTGCGGCGGCGTGCCCACTTCGATCAGAGTGAGGCGCCGCCCCCCGAAATAGACGAAGGGAGTGGCCGCCATGGTGAGCACGGCCGCGGCTAAAAACGCCTGTTCGAGCGAATGAGAAAGGATGCCGAGTTCGGCGGCCTGGCGGGACAGCACGAATGAGAACTCCCCGATCTGCGCGAGCGCGCAGCCGCCGAGGATGCCGAGTCGAGCCGAACGCCATCCCACCCCGATCACCACGCCTGACACGATGCCCTTCAGCACCACTGCTCCGACGAGCACCGCAACCAGACCCTGGTGCTGCGCGAGCGTGGCCGGATCGAGCAGGGCGCCGA